>DATKGE010000108.1:0-13771 GCA_035510955.1 Occallatibacter sp.
CGCGGACCAGGCCAAGGCCGACGCCGAGGCCACCCTGCGCATTGAAACCGCGCTGGCCAAGGCCTCGCTTACCCGCGTCCAGCGCCGCGATCCGCACAACACCTATCACATGGAGACCATCGACGAGCTTGCCAAGCTCGCGCCGTCGATCGACTGGCCGCTCTACTTCAAGGTGCAGGGCGCGCCGGGCGTGGAGAAGCTGAACGTCTCGCAGCCGGAGTTCATCAAGGCGGTCGAGGCCGAGCTCTCCGCTGAAGATGTGCCCGCGCTGCGCGGCTATCTGCGCTTCCATCTGTTGACGGCCGCGGCGCCTTCTCTTGCGCATCCTTATGAGCAGGCCAACTTCGACTTCTACTCGACGACCCTGCGCGGCGTGCCGGCCATGCCGCCTCGCTGGAAGACCTGCACCCGCGCCGTCGATCGCAACCTTGGCGAGGCGCTCGGTCAGGAGTTTGTGCGCCGCACCTTCTCTGCCGGCACCAAGGCCAAAACGCAGCTAATGACGGAGCAGATTGAAACCGCCATGCGGCACGAAATCGAGAACCTGCCCTGGATGAGCGACGCCACCAAGGCCGAAGCGCTGCGCAAGCTGCACGCCATCCGCAACAAGATCGGCTACCCCAACAAGTGGCGCGACTACTCCGCGCTCGAAGTCAAGCCGGACGATTACTTCGGCAACGTTGCGCGCTCCTATCGCTTTGAGGACGCACGCCGCTGGAACAAGCTCGGCAAGCCCGTCGACCGCGACGAGTGGGGCATGACTCCGCCCACCGTCAACGCGTACTTCAGTCCGCAAATGAACGACATCAACTTTCCCGCCGGCGTTTTGCAGCCGCCGCTCTACGACACTAAGGAAGACGACGCGCCCAACTACGGCAATACCGGCGCCACCATCGGCCACGAGCTGACGCACGCCTTCGACGACGAGGGACGCCAGTTCGATGCAAAGGGAGATCTACGCGACTGGTGGACCGCGGAAGACGCCAAGGGCTTCGAAGACCGCATCAACTGCGTGCGCGACCAGTATGCCGGCTACGTGATCGTAGACGACATTCACATCAACTCGAAGCTGACCAGCGGTGAAGATGTGGCCGACATCGGCGGCACGCTGCTGGCTTACATTGCGTGGAAGAAACAGACCGATGGCCAGACGCTGGCTTCCGCCGACGGCTTCACGCCCGATCAGCGTTTCTTTGTCGGCATGGCGCAGTGGGCCTGCGAAAATGAACGCCCTGAGAACCTGCGCGTGAGCGCAATTACCAATCCCCACTCGCCCGGATTCGCGCGCATCAACGGCGTGGTGTCCAACATGCCGGAGTTCCAGAAGGCCTTCAGTTGCAAAGCCGGCCAGCCGATGGTGCACACGCCGACCTGCCGAGTGTGGTAAGCAAAAAACGCGGCGGAGTCATGAGGTTTCTTTTGTGAAACCGCATCACTCCGCCGTTTTTCTATTGCCTGTTCCCTGTTTCCTGACTTATCACTGCTGCAACACTACCTGATCGCCTTCCTTCAGGCCGCTCACAACCTCCGTCACGCTGCCGTTCGAAAGGCCAACCGTCACCGGCACCTTGCGCGCACCGTCCTTCTGTCTCTTGTCCGGAATCTCCACCGACGCGTTCTTCTGGTTGTCGTAAGTCACGGCGTTCTCCGGCACCGTCAACACGCCCTTGTGCTCGTCCAGAAGAATCTCGGCGTTGGCCGTCATCAGCGCCTTCAATTCACCGCCGGGGTTGTTGATCGATACCCGCACCTCGAACGTCGTCACGTTGTCCTTCTCCACGCCCATCGGAGAAATCTTGGTCACTTTGCCGTTGAAGGTGCGGTCGCGAAAGCTCTCCACCTTGATGCGCGCCGGCTGGCCCAGGTAGACGTGTGCAATGTCGGCCTCGTCCACCTTGCCATCGACATAGACTTCGTTGACGTCGCCCTCGGTCATCACCAGCGTGGCCGTCGAGCCCAGCACCAGGATGGAGCTCACCGCGTCGCCAATCTCCACATCGCGCGACAGAATTTCTCCATCCATGGGCGCAAGAATCGTCGTGTAGCTCAGCTGCTCTTCCAGTTGCTTCAGGCTCGCCTGGCTCTGCATCACCTGCGCCCGGGCCTGTTTCAGCTTGGCCTCGTCCACGCCGATCTGCGCCTGCGACGAATCCCGCCGCGTCATTGCCGCAAGGTAATCCTTGTTGGCGTCGTCCAGCGTCTGCCGGCTCACAATGCCTTCCTTCTGCATCTCCTGGTTGCGGTCCAGGGTGAGCTTGTACATGGGCAGGTCCGGCGCTGCGGCGTTCACCTTATCCTGCTCGATATTCGCCTGGTAGGTGCCCACGTTGGCCTCGGCCGCGGCCAGTTGCGCCCGTTGCGCCTCAACCTGGGCAACAATCTCCTGCTGATCCAGTTCAGCCAGTTCCTGACCTTTTTTCACCTTGTAGTTGATGTCCACATAAAGCTTCTCCACAATGCCCGAAGCCTTCGACTTGACCTCGACCTTGGTTATCGGCTGAATCTTTCCCGTCGCCACCACCGACCGCGCCACATCGCCGCGCGTCACCTTCGCCAGCCGGTTGGCGTCGATGCCGTTCCCCTTCGCCAGCCGCGCCAAGGCAACCCCCGCCACAAGCAGGAACACAACCACCCCGGCGCTCAGCCAGATCCAGAAACGCTTACTCTTTCGCGATGCCGCCACAAAACCCTCCCGTACGCGAAAAGAGCCTCAGCTCCCCGGCGCAGTTCAACCGATGTGAATAGACCATTACAAAAAAACCGATGCAACAGGCCTCGATGTTCAGACGGCGTCCGCTCATCGCTGTCACCCTTTACGCAACCCGCGGCCAGTTGGTTCCAGCCGCATCAAGTCCATTCTCCGGGAACCGCAATACCTTTCGGCGCGTATGGCTCTCCAGGCGCTTCTTTCGGCGTCCAAACATCAGATGCAGAACTTTACCGACACTCTCGGCCAGGTCTTTCGCGCCATTCTGGCCAACAAGCTGCGCAGCTTCCTGACCATGTTCGGCATCGCCTGGGGAGTGGGCTCGCTGCTGGTCCTGGTCGGTCTCGGCGAAGGCTTCCGCAGCGGCCAGCACAAGCAGCTGGCCACCTTCGGCAACGACGTGGTCCTGATGTGGGACGGCACCATCCCCGCAGTCGCCAATCAACACACCGGCATGCGCCCCTACCAGTTCACTCCAGGCGACGAAGCAGCCATGCGCGCCCTGCCCCAGGTGCGAGCCGTCACCGGATTCCTGCAGCGCAACGATCTGTATGAAGTCAGCGCTTATGCCAACTCTTCCGGCCAGGTGGTAGGCGTTGAGCCTAACTATGCCGATGTGCGCTTTGTGCCCATCGCCGAAGGCCGGTTCATCAGCGCCGACGACCTCGCCGAACGTCGTCGCGTCGTGGTTCTGGGCTTCAAGAGCGCCACGCTGCTCTTCCCCGGCCGGCCCATGCTGGGCGAAACCATTACCATCAACGACACCAGCTTCACCGTCGTTGGCCGCGTAGCCTCCATTAGCCGCGGCAACAACGACGGCGACAATCAGAAGGTCTACATCCCCGTCAACACCATGCAGGAACTGTTCGCCATGAAGGGCGACAACGTTCCCCACGATGCGCTGAGCTCCATTCAGTACCAGCCCATGACCAAGGGCGACACCACCGCCGCCGTCCCTGCCGTGCATCGCGTCATCGCGGAGCGGCACGGCTTCGACCCCGCGCTGAAGGACGCTTTCGAAGAGTGGGACACCATCCAGGAAGAGCACATGATCGGCGCCATCTTCAACGCCATGGACATTTTTCTCGGCGGCGTGGGCATTGTCACTCTGGCGCTCGGTGCGGTGGGAATCATCAACATCATGCTCGTCTCGGTAACCGAGCGCACGCGCGAGATCGGGTTGCTCAAGGCGCTTGGAGCCACAAAGAGCAGCATCCTGGCCCAGTTCTTCTGGGAAGGGCTGCTGTTAACCGCCGTCAGCGGCCTCATCGGCATAGCCGTCTCGGCGGGCGGCATGTGGGTCCTTCAGAAAATGCTCACCGGCAAGGTGCCGGGGTTCGACCCACCGCGGCTTGTGCCCTGGTCGGCCGCGATGGCCCTGTTTTGCCTGGTACTGTGCGGCGTGGTTGCGGGGCTCTATCCGGCCAGCAAGGCGGCTGCCCTTGACCCCATTGAAGCCCTGCGGCGAGAGTGAAAAAAGATGACAGGTCACAGGTGACAGATGACAGTTAAGAACCCGCCGCTCGATCCTGTACAGAACTGGGTGCCCCAGGTCTCGCTTTTGAGACCTGGGAAAGCACGAACCCTAACACGCGAAAGGCAAATCAACTCTTGCCTGCAATTTGGAGTCAGTAGCATAGGTACTGTGAACTGTCATCTGTAACCTGTCATCTGTAATCTGGTGCCCATCATGCTCAAAGACATTCTCGGCCAAGCCTGGGAAGCGATGGTCTACAACCGCCGCCGCACCGCCATTACCATGATCGGCATGGCCTGGGGCATCGCCACCGTTGTGCTGCTGGTGGCCTATGGCGCCGGTTTTAGCAACGCCATCGAGAACATCTTCTCCAAGTTTGGAACCAACACCATCATCTTCTGGGGCGGGCGAACCAGCGAGCAGGCGGGCGGCGACAAAGCCGGCGCGCGCGTGCGCTTTACCCTGGACGACATCGATCGCGTCTCCAACAGCGTTCCCGGCATTCTGCACATTTCGCCCATGGCCAGCAAGAGCGTCCCCGTCCAAAACGATCTCCACACCTACACCTGGAGCGTCAACGGAGTTCGCCCCCCTTACCAGGAGATTTGGAAGCTCAACCTGGCGCAAGGCCGTTTCTTTAACGGGGCCGAGGACCAGGAGCGCGCCCACGTCTGTGTCATCGGTTCGGAAAATAAGACCAAGCTCTTCTCCGGCGGCTGGGCGCTGGGCGAAACCATCCGCCTCAACGGTGAAGCCTTCACCGTGATCGGCGTCATGAAGCCCAAGATGCAGGAAGGGGACAACGACGACAGCAACCGGAATATCTATATCCCCTTCAACACCAGTGGCGACTTCGAAGACACGCAATATCTTGACAGCATCTGGCTTGACTATCGCGGCGATCACGAAATGGTGGAGAAGTCGCTCCGCGATACCATGGCCGCCGCCCACCACTTCCTGCCCTCCGACCACAACGCCATGGGCGTGGCCAACCTCATGTCGCAGGTCATCGTGTTTCGGCTTCTGTCGATTGCTCTGTCGATTCTGCTCACCTTGGTGGGCGCGCTTACTTTGGGCATCGCCGGCATCGGCCTCATGAACATCATGCTGGTCGCGGTGCAGCAGCGCACCCGCGAAATCGGCATCGAGAAGGCTCTCGGCGCCCGCCGGCACCACATCCTCATCCAATTTCTGGCGGAGGCCATGGCCATCACCGGCGTTGGCGGCGTGGCCGGGATAGGATTGTCTTACCTGATCTCCGCGCTGGTCGGCCGCATCACGTTTTACAGCGCGCTGGCCAAGAATGCCGAGGCCGCCGATATCCGTCTCATCATCTCGCCCACATCGGTCCTCGTGGCCACCATCATCCTGGCCATCACCGGACTGGTCAGCGGCATGATTCCGGCCATCCGCGCCGCCAACCTCGACCCCATCGAGGCCTTGCGCTACGAGTAGCGCGGCAACGCTAAATCGATCTCCAGATGTGCCTAAACGTCATTCTTCCGCCGCCTTCAGACATGCGATTACAAAGACATCCTGAGCGGAAGGAAGCCGGCATCTGCATTCTTGATCAGTGGGGAAATTTGAAAGGAGGAGCGTCCTGGCCGGAGGCTGTATGAGGAGAGCCTCTCTCTATCTTAATTTGAAGAAGCCACGGGCGCGGATCCCGCGGGCTCCTGTAAGAAGGCGCTGCTTCGACTTAGCCGCAACGTTGGTGAGACTCACGCCGGAAACGCATCTCCAGGGGGGAGAGGGGAGTCCCCATCAGGTCTGGTCGCGTCGCGCGACTCATTACGCGGTATATGAACCCAGAGTCGTGCTGATGTTGCTGAACGCTTGACTCAGACCCTGCGCCAGAAACTGCGAACTTGTGGTGGCACCAAAGCCAATTAGGGCAATGACCAGAGCGTACTCAACCATATCCTGGCCGTCCTCGCCATTCAACAGTTCCTGCAACCTCACATGAAGCTTGAGAAGTATGTTGTTCACTTTGTCCTTCCTTCCACATGCCTTAATCTCTCCGCCGAATCCGGATTAGCGATTTTGTTGCAATTGGGCTTCCGAACAGATTCCGGGCGGTTATTCAATGCTATCTATTTTAAAATAAATGAGTTGCCGCAAAGTCTCCCGATGAGAGCGAGAGCCAGGACTCTGTAAACGTCTGTTTACAGGGTCATTGGCGGAGACTTGTATGGTTTACATCCCATAAGAGTTGTAATGGCATGGCCTACTCGTGCGAACCATCGATGACGAATGTGTGACACACAACACAGAATTCGAGCTTCCCGCGGTGCAACAGTATGCAAAGGACGCGAATCTTTCGTCGATTTCGTTTGATATTTCTCTATTCCCAGTTTCTACCAGAAGAGGCCGCCCGTGAACCTTGACCGATCCGCATTTGTCGCCGACCAGGCGTTGATCGAAGGGCTGGAAAAGCGGGCTGCGCACGTCATCTGCAGCGAAGAACGCATCCTCTTCCGCCAGGGCGACGACCCCGTCGGCCTGTACATCCTCAAATCCGGCGGCGTCACCCTCACCATGAACTCGCCCTCGGGACACGAACTCGTTTCCCTTGAGGCCGCACCCGGTTCCCTTCTCGGCCTGCCCGGCCTGGTCGGCAATCAGCCTTACACGCTCACCGCACTTGCGCACGCCGGCTCTCAAGTGAGCTTCCTCACCCGGGACAGCTTTGCCGACCTTATGCGGGCTGAACCTTTGCTGGCCTTCAAGGTTCTCCAGGTCCTGGCTGCCGAAGTTCACGCCGCCCGTGGCGCCCTTCGCGAGGAGTTCGACGCGCCGGCGCATCGCGGCCGATTGACTCGCTCGCCACGCGCCTGAGAAACTCAAAGCGATGCAATATCGCGGAAAAGTGGAATTTGCCCTGGAGCGGAAGATCCGCGAGCGGAACACGCGCATTTACCGGCTCTGCCACTGGCCCATCTGGATCTGGGTATTCTTCCTGGCCCCCGGCCCTTTGACCTTCTCCCTCTTTGCCCATGGCTTCAGCCTGGCCAATGGACTCTGGCTGGCGGCCGTGCTCATCGCCACGGGCATCGCCGGCCTGCGCGGCAAGCTGCCCGGCGCAGAACCGTGCCCCTATATCCTGCGCTTCGACGAGGACCGCCCCAACCCCCTCTATCGCCGCGTCTGCTACACCTTTGCCTGGAGCGCCGTGCTCACCTTTGCCCTGCTCAACCTGGCCGGCCTGGTGGGCTCCGCCGTCACCGGCGTCTGGTACATGAACCAGCTCTACACCTGGGCCTACTTCCCGCTCTGCGCCTTCATTCTTTTCCTCGGCGCAATCGGAAAACTTCCCCGCGTCGGCCCTTCCACCAAAACCGAGGGCATGGAGCGCCGCTATTTTTACGGCTCAGTCTGGGCCGTCACCGCCGCCCAAACCCTGCTGCTCGTCCTTTGGAAAACCTTGCCGCGCTCGGAAACCGGCAACCTCGTCAAGCTCTTCGCCTATCTCGCCGCTCTGCTCCTGGTGGGCCTGCTGGCCGCCCGCGGCAAGCTCTACCGCACCCGCCCCATCCTGCCCGGCGAAGTGATGGTCTCCGATTAGGCCGCAAACGACGTTTGCTGTGCTGCCCCAATCTTTGCCGGATTCCCCACCAGGCTCAGTGCCCCATCCTTGCACCTTCTTTCTGGCGCAACGGCGGGAAGCCTCGAAACCTATGGCGCGCAAGCGCCGTCTGCCCCACCGCAGGTGGTCTGCCCCACCGCAGGTGGCGCAGGTGGTAAACTCACCTTCGTCATGCTGCTTGCAAGCCTGCTGATCGTTCCAGTTGCCTACCTGCTCGGTTCCATCCCGGTTGGCTACCTGCTGGTCCGCATCTTCCTCAAGCAGGACGTGCGTTCGGTGGGCAGCGGCAACATCGGCGCCACCAACGTGCTGCGCTCCGGCGGCAAGGGCCTGGGTGCGGCAACCTTTCTTGGCGACGTGCTGAAAGGCTGCTCCGCTGTTTACTTCGGCGGCCTGATCGGCATCCTGTTCGCCCCCAACGCAGCGGTCCGCAACATGCAGGCTCTCGCGGCGCTCGCCGCCGTCCTGGGCCATGTCTTTCCTGTTTGGCTAAATTTCAAAGGCGGCAAAGGCGTGGCCACAGGCTTTGGCGTCTTCCTGGTGGCCGCGCCCTCCGCAGCATTGGCCGCCATCACCGTCTTCGTCCTCGTTCTGCTGCTCACGCGCTACGTCTCCCTGGCTTCGATCCTCGGCGCCGCCAGCTTTCCTCTCTTTGCCTGGATGCTGGTCCAGGGCGAGCGGCCGCCGTTTTTTATCGCCGTCCAGTTTGCCGTCGCGCTGATCATCATCGCCAAGCACCACCAGAACATCCGCCGCCTGCTCGACGGCACAGAATCCCGCTTCGGAGCTTCCTCCACGCGCAAAAAGGGAACAGCATGAGCCGCATCGCCATCCTCGGCGCGGGAGCCTGGGGAACCGCCATCGCTCTCGCCCTCGATCGCCGCGGCGGACACCAGATCACCCTCTGGTCTCACTCCGACGACGAAGCCGGCCAGATTGCCGCCGCGCAGGAAAATATTCTGTTTCTTCCCGGCTTCCCGCTGCCCAAGGCCATCGCCATCACCAGCGCCGACGCCGTCGTCGCCGAAGCCGATATCCTCGTCTCCGTCATCCCTTCGGAATTCCTGCGCCCCACCCTCGGCCGTCTGCGCAAGCACCTGCACAACGGACAGTTTGTTGTCTCCGCCACCAAGGGCGTCGAGAGCAGTACCTTTCTGCGCATGACCCAGGTCATCTCCGAAATCCTCGAGCCGGCCGGGCTGCTGCTCGCCATCGGTGCGCTCTCCGGACCGAGCTTCGCCCTGGAAGTGGCCCAGGGCCAGCCCACCGCCGTCACCGTGGCCTTCAGCGACCCGCAAGTCGCCGCCTTCTTCCAGCAGGAGTTCTCCTCGGAAACTCTCCGTCTCTACACCTCCACCGACGTCATCGGCGTCGAACTCGGCGGAGCCCTCAAGAACGTCATTGCCATTGCCGCCGGCGTGGCTGCCGGAATGGGTCTGGGCTTCAACTCCGCCGCCGCGCTCATGACCCGCGGCATCGCCGAGATCACCCGCCTCGCCGTGGCCTGCGGCGGCCGCCGCGAGACGCTCGCCGGCCTTTCCGGCGTTGGCGACCTGGTGCTCACCTGCACCGGTTCGCTCAGCCGCAACCGCACGGTCGGCCAGGCGCTGGGCCAGGGCCGCAGCCTGCCTGAAATCCTGGAGAGCCTGGGCGGCAAGGTCGCCGAAGGCATCCTCACCACCCGCGCCGCCCTAGGCCTCGCCCGCCTCCATCACCTCGAGATGCCCATCACCGAGCAAATGGAACTCATTCTGGACAAAGGCAAGGACCCCCGCGAAGCCATCAAGGATTTAATGCTCCGGCCCGGCAAGCACGAGCACTAGCCATACAGGCGGGATTCGCCTCAGAACGGGTTGCCCCACCTTCACCACAGTTTCATCGTGGTTAAAGCCTGCCCTGAGCGCCGTCGAAGGGGTGGGATAGCTCCACCTATCTATAGTCTTTTATGGTCTTTTACTGTTCTTTATTGTTTTTGAATTCTCGCGCCCGATCATTCCCCGCCTCCCATTCCTCGCAGCCTTGGCGCGCTCCCAGCCCCCAAGCTCGAACGCCACCGCCATGCAGGACCCGCGCAGTTCGTCCGCCAGCGCGCGATCCTCGATCGCCCGCGCCACCACCATGCCGCCCACGCACAGAGCTGCCGTAGCCTGCGCAACCCGATGCCGCTTGCTTATGCCCGCCCCCATACCCCGCTCCAGCACGCTCACCATGGCCTTGAACACGGTCTCAAATGCAATCTTCGCCCGCTCGCCGCTGCGCATCACATCGCCGGGCAACGCCACCATAGGACACGAATTCTCCACATCCTCGAAATGCTGCTCGGACAGATACGCCCGCACCACCTGCGGACCAACTTCCTTCGAAGCCAGATCCACCTCCACACCCTCCCAGCAGCTCTTCCACTCCGGATCGGTAAAAAAGCATCCCAGCACCTCGGCATACAAGTCGCTCTTGCTCTCGAAGTAACTGTAGAATCCGCCCCGCGTAAGCCCCGCGCCGGCCATGATCTGGTCCACCGACACGCTGTCGAATCCATGCCGGTTAAACAGCCTGCGCGCGCTCTCGACGATCTTGCCCTTCACCTCGTCCCGATGCCCAGCCGGATACGCCATCGCTCCTCCATGCGCACAAGTATGCGCAGAGCACGATTCTACTGTCGATCGAAATATGATCTTGAACATAGTTCGCGCGCATGTTTCCATGACTCGAAGCTCAAATGGAGAAATTCCGGAGGCCCCAGTGAACCCCATGCCGCCAGTGTCCATCCCGTCTCGCCGCCGCGCTCTCGCCGCTCTTGCCGCAACGCTGGCCTCATCCGCGCTGCCGCGCATCCACGCTCAGGAGCCATCCATGGCGGAAAAACCCTCCACCGCCGCTCACCAGGCGCTCACTGCCATCCATTACGAAATCGACTTCCATCCCAGCCCGCAGCGGCTCTATGAAGCCATCCTCGACCAGAAGCAGTTCGCTGCCTTCAGCGGCATGGCCGCCACCATCGACCCGGCGCCGGGAGGAGCTTTTTCGCAGTTCGGCGGCCAAATCGTCGGCCGCACCATCGAGCTGGTCCCCAACCAGCGGATCGTCCAGGCCTGGCGCCCCACCCATTGGGACTCCGGGATCTATTCCATCGTCCACTTCGAGTTCAAACCCCGCGCCACCGAAGCCACGCTGATCTTCGACCACACCGGCTTCCCCGCCGGCGAGTACGACCACCTGGACTGGGGCTGGCACAACCACTACTGGGACCCGCTCAAAAAATTCCTCGTCTGAAGGTACCCAGGCAGGCAATCAACACCGCTGCGGATTTTCCGCCCACGCTATTCCGCCGGCGCCCCGTCTTCGCCAGGGCTTTTCCAGGTCAGCCCGAAGGTCCGAGCCGCTCCAGGCCGCCAGGAGCGCCGTCTCCACCAGCACCCTTACAAAAAAATGAACTTTTTGAGCAATCCGGAACAGTTTTCCACCGCTGGCTTGCATCATACTGGGCGGGTAGGCTGCGCCTCCGACGATTCATTGGCAACAATGATCCTTGGCTCCAACGATCCCGGTTGGACGGTGCATCGGTCCCAAGCACAGGAGAATGCGATGCAATTTCACTTGACCAGTCCGCAGTTGCTTCTCGGTGCCTTCGCCCTCACCCTCGGCATCATTTTTGCCCTGGCCACGGTTGTTCAGTTGCGCTTGCAAAGGGCCCGGCCATTCCGAAATTACTACTGCACGGAAGTCGATCCAAGCCATTCCACGCATTCCACGAACGAATCGTTCAGTCAGGCTGAAGACATCCCCGCCGATGAGCGCTCGGTTTTCGCGGATTTCGGCATCCGTTACAGCCACTCGCCCACCAGTCGAGCAAACGCCCAAAACAATAAGCAGTTCGAGCGCGAATAAACGCGGGCCAAAAATCTGCCCAACCCGCGACGGAGACGGCATCCGCCAGCGGGCCCTGCAACCGCCCCGCTGCTTCGAGTGTGCAAACCAGACCCAATCGTCCTCCCGGCCTGCTGCCACAATTTGTTGGCATAGTGGTCAATTTTGCCCAGTCTTTCCCTCCGCCTCCGTCGATACTCTCTGCAGCGGAAACTACGTCTGCGGCCTGACCCCCGGGCCGCAAATTGGAGCAATAGAGGCTCGTCTCCCAGACTGGCTCGTTGTTCCAGATAGGAATCCCAGGTTCCACCCCATCTTTTGGAACCTGGGATTCCTCCCCCTTCCGCAAGGAAATCCTCCCACCGCACTCCAGACATCGGCCCGCGGCATCGATCGACTATGGCCAGCTATGCCCAGCTATGCCCAGCTATGCCGCCCCATTTCCATTGCTCAACCTGCAGCGTATCCGCATTCCTGTTTCTTCCTGAAAATGAAAGAGCGCGGCATCCGCCGCGCTCTTTTCTGAATGCCTCGATAGCTTTTCAAGCGATGCCCGCAGCTTCCACCCTGCCGCTCAGCCAGGCGCATTCGATGCCAGGGGTTATTTCTTCTCGCCGCCTGTATGGCCGCGTCCATCGCGTGTTTCATTGCCTTTGAATTGCGCGGGGTCTCTGCGCTGCGCCGCCGCTTTCTCGCCCACCTTGGGCGCTGCGCCGTTGTAACCGTGATGCGGATCGAAGGAGTTATCTACATTGCCCTGGAACTTATCCGGACCATGAAACCACGGGCCAGCTCCGACGAAGACGCCGCCAGTGAACCATTCCGGGCCGTAGTAACCGTCGGGAACGCAGCTATAGGGAGCGTAATCATAGTAGCCGTAAGGGCAATCCGGGGCCACGCCGACTTCCACGCTGATCTGGGCCTGTGCCTGGGGTGGGGTTGCCGTAAACATCAATCCAGCAACAGCCGCTAACGCAAGAACTTTAAATCCACTCATACCTTTTCCTCACTTGTGGCCGGGGTCGTCAAGCATCTACCCCACCGTGATTGACACTAGTGAGTCGCAAGCAACGCAGTCTGAGCAATAGCGCGCACCCGCTGGATTGAGCGATGCGACCGGGCATCCCGTTGCTCTGTCATCCTGAGCAGGGGTCGCCGCGGCGCAAGCCGCGCCGGCCTGTTCCCTATTCCCTGTTCCCTTTCTACTCATCCCCCGGCAATCGCCCCAATAATCAGCAGCGGCTCGCGACCCTCTGTAACCGCCTTCGGCAACTCCGCATCCACGGACTCATGCGACCAATCCTCTTCGCACACGAAGAAGCGCAGGAACGCCCGCCGCTGCCCTGTGCCGTACTCGCGAATCGTTCCGCGCAGCGCGGGGTAGCGCGCCTCCAACGCATCCAGCACGCGGCGCATAGTAATGGGTGCCGAGAGTTCCAGCGCAACTTCAGCGCCGGTGGCGGCGAGCGTGCGCAGATGCTGCGGCAATAGAACTCGAATCACCGCCGCATCTGCTCGAATCTCGCTCATCCACACTGATCCCTGATCCCTGTTCCCTGCCTTCATCATCCCAGCGTCTGCACCTCGACCGACATCACCGCCGGCAGATCGTGCACAATCGGCGTCCAGCTATCGCCAGCATTCGCCGACGCATACACCTGCCCGCCGGAGGTGCCGAAGTAGATGCCGCACTGATCCAGCGTGTCCACCGCCATGGCGTCACGCAGAACGTTCACATAGCAATCCCTCTGCGGAAGGCCGGCCGTCAGCGGCTCCCACTCGTTGCCGCCGGTGCGGCTGCGAAAGACGCGCAGCTTGCCGTCGGGCACAAAATGCTCCGAGTCGCTCTTGATGGGCACCACATACAACGTCTCCGGCTCATGCGCATGCACGTCGATGGCAAAGCCGAAATCCGTGGGCAGGTTGCCCGAGACCTCGCGCCAGTTCTCTCCCGCGTCGTCGCTGCGCATCACGTCCCAGTGCTTCTGCATGAACAGCACGCCGGGCCGCTCGCGGTGCATGGCCACGTGGTGCACGCAATGGCCCACCTCCGCAGTCGGGTTGGGCATCGTTCCGGAGACCAGGCCCTTGTTGATCGGCTTCCAGCTCGCGCCGCCATCGTCGGTCCGGAACGCCC
>DATKGE010000109.1:0-21031 GCA_035510955.1 Occallatibacter sp.
ACAACACCATTCGCGGAGCCGCCGGCGCCGCCATTTTGAACGCAGAGCTGCTCGCCAGCCTGGGCAAGCTTGAGCCCGTGGCCGTAGCCGCCGCGCGCGCATAGCGCATTCGGCCCAGCCACAAAGCTGGGTGCCCCATCCTTGCCACGTTCTTGTATTTTGGGGCAAGGGTGGGAAACCACAGACCTCGAAAGAGGAAGTTTTGAAAGGGCACGACTTTAGTCGTGCCGAAAATGCCAAGAGAAGACCGGGGGCTTTAGCCCCTGAGGTACGGCAGGAATCTAAGCATGAGCCTGGTAGTCATGAAGTTTGGCGGCACATCGGTCGAAGACCCGGCCGCAATCGGTCGCACCGCGGCCATCGTTGCCGGCCGCGTCGCGCAGGGCAAGAAACCCGTCGTCGTCGTAAGCGCCATGGCCAAGGTCACTGACCAGTTGCTGCGCGCCGCTGCCGCAGCAGCAGCCGGCGACCGCACCGGCGCGCTGGCCATCAGTTCGCGCCTCCGCTGCCGCCATCGCGACACCGCCTGCGCCCTCATTAAAACCCCCGCCGACTCCGCCGCCCTGCAAAACCTCATCGACCAGAAATTCGACTCCCTCGATGAGATCCTGCGCGGCCTGGCCGCCATTCTCGAGCTCACCCCGCGCATCTCCGACCTAATCGTCAGCTATGGCGAGCGCGTCTCCAGCCGCATCGTGGCTGCCGCGTTTCGTGAGCGCCAGATCGACGCCGCCCACATCGACGCCCGCGAAATCATCATCACCGACTCGCAGTTTCAGAAAGCCGTCCCGATCGACTCGATCATTGAAAAGCGCGCCCACGAGCATCTCCATCCGCACATCGCCGAGGGCCGCGTCCCGGTCATGGGCGGCTTTATCGGGTTCAACGAAGCGGGCATCACCACCACCCTCGGGCGCGGCGGCTCGGACTTCACCGGCGCACTGTTGGGCAGCGCGCTCTCCGCCGACGCCATCGAAATCTGGACCGACGTCGACGGCATCATGACCGCCGACCCGAGAGTGTGCCCCGACGCCCTGCGCGTCCGTACCATCAGCTTTGAAGAGGCAGCCGAGCTGGCCTACTTCGGCGCCAAGGTGCTGCACCCGGCCACCATCCTGCCCGCCGTCAAAAAGAACATCCCGGTGCTCGTGCTCAACAGCCACAACGCCGCCTGCGAAGGCACGCGCATCACCTCGCTGGCCCCGCCCTGCGGCAGCCCCTTCAAATCCATCGCCGTCAAAAAGAAGCTCTCCATCATCGACGTCGTGGCCAGCCGCATGCTCATGACCCACGGCTACATGAAAGACATCTTCACCATCTTCGACAAACACCAGTGCCCGGTCGACATGGTTTCGACATCCGAGGTCTCCGTCTCGCTCACCGTTGACTCGAACGACAAGCTCCCCGCCATCGCCGCCGACCTGAGCCAGTTGGCTGATGTGAAGTACGAAGGCCGCAAAGCGCTGGTCTGCCTGGTCGGCGAGGACATTCGCGGGCGCAACGGCATGGCCGCCCAGGTGTTCACCGCTGTCCGCCACATCAACGTACGCATGATTTCGCAAGGCGCCAGCGAAATCAACATGAGCTTCATGATCGACGAAGACGACGCCGACGACGCCGTCCGCTCGCTCCACGCCGCCTTCTTCCAGAACCCCGACGCCACCGTGTTCGATGTGGAAGCGAGAAAGCAGCTCACAGCGAACAGCTGACAGCTTACAGCCGCCAGTTTTCCGTCACCACCTTTTATATTTGATATCTCCCACAATACTGGGTGCCCCAGGTCTCGATTCTGAGACCTGGGATTCGATCGAATGCTAGGTGGAAAGCCCAAATTTCCTCCCGGCAATTCGTCACCGTCAACTGTCTGCTGTAAGCTGTCAGCTGTAAGCTGTCCCGCTGTTACCCCAAGGAACTCCCATGCTCTTCCTCGTTCTCGGCAAAGGGAAAACCGGCTCGCTCGTCGCCCAGGTGGCCCGCGAGCGCGGTCACGGCGTCCGCGTTCTCGACCTGAAGGAGAACCTTCACGCCTCGGCGCTCACCGCTCCCGCGCTCGCTGGCGTCGACGTTTTCATTGACTTCACCACCGCCGAAGCTGCCCTGGAAAACATGCGCGCCGTGCTCGCCCTCGGTGGCCGTATTGTCGTCGGCACCACCGGCTGGTACGCCCATCTCAACGAAATGAAAGCCCTCGCCATCAAGCGCGGCGGCAGCCTCTTGTACGGAGCCAACTTCTCCATCGGCGTGCAAAAGCTCTTCCGCCTCACCGCCGAGTTGGCCCGGCTCCAAGGCTACAAATTCGCCATCACCGAAACCCACCACGAAGGCAAGCTCGACGCCCCCTCTGGCACCGCCATCACACTCCGGCAAATCATCGAGGCAGCCCAGCCCAGCGCAGTGGTCGAAGTCACCTCCAACCGCATCGGCGATGCCAAAGGCGAGCACATCGTCACCGCCACCGGCCCCGACGACGTCATCGAGCTGCGTCACGACGCCCTCAATCGCCGCGGCTTCGCCCTGGGCGCCGTCCGAGCTGCCGAGTGGCTCGCTAACAAAGCCGGCCCTCACGACTTCCGCGAAATCTTCGACCAGCTCTAAGTGCAGCGTCCCAGGGTTGCTCCGGCAAACGGCACGTCATCCTGGGTGTCCATGGTCCATTGCTTCACCTGCGCGGATGAAAATCCAGCCATCGCCGAGCCACCGTTCGCTCCCGGAGGGAGCCGTCGAGAATAGCCCAGGGCAAGCGAAGCGCAGCCCTGGGAGAGGGCGCGATTGGGTCCAACAAGCCCCGGAAGGGCGGCCGAAGTTCCCTTGATGCCAAAGGAAAAAGACCGCACCAAGTACCCCAGTGGTTAGCCCCAATCTCCCGCCAGTGGGTATGGCCCCCGAAAGCTCCTCGCGCTAGCCTGAACGCTGCTCGATCCACGGCCTTGAAATCCTGCGCAATTCCAGAGTCACAGGAGTCCGAAAAATGCGTGTGACCGGCATCGGTCATCTTCTCTTCGCCCTGGGTTTGGCGGGCCTCGGCGTTCTTAGCCTCTTCTCCGGAGACTTTGCCTACGTCTGGCAGCCCGTTCCCATGGGTGTGCCGGCGCGCGAAATCCTTGCTCACCTCTCCGGCGCTCTGCTGCTCGCCGGCGGCCTGGGCCTGCTCGTCAAGCGCACCGCCAGCCCCGCCTCTTTCACGATGGCCGCATTTCTTCTCGGCTGGGTTCTTGTGCTGCAAATTCCCCGCGTCATCCACACACCCGGCAACGAGGGCATGTGGCTGGGCCTGGCCGAAAGCACCGTCCTCATGACCGGCGGCTGGACGCTCTTCGCATCGCTCGCCGACCCGCGAGCCCGCGCCCGCATGAGCGCCATCACCGGCGATCGCGGCACGCGCCTCGCCCGCATTCTCTTCGGCTTCGCCTGCCTGCCGCTGGGCCTCTCGCACTTCGTCTATACGGAAGGAACCGCCGGCATGATCCCCGCCTGGATTCCTGCACACCTGGGCTTCGCCTACCTCACCGGCGCAGGCCACATCGCCACCGGCGTTGCCATTCTTCTCGGAGTCCTGCCCCGCCTGGCAGCCACCTGTGAAGCCGCAATGATCAGCCTGTTCGTGATTCTGATCCACATTCCCGGAGCTGCCGCGGAACCTTCCAGCCGCTTCGCGTGGACCATGGTCTTCGTTGCCTCGGCCCTGGCCGGCGCGGTCTGGGCTATCGCAGCGTCCCTCCGCAATACTGCGTGGGGCTGGACGCGGTGGTCGCCGCAACACAGCTCCAGTTCTCCGCAGCCCAGCTCCGGTTAAGAGCGTCGCCCGGGGATCTCGGGTCCGAGTTCGAGCATTGCACGCGGTTCCTGCTCCCGCTTCCCAGCCACAGCAGCGGGTGCCCACCCTTCCGCAGCCGGATCGCGAAACGATGGGACTCACGGCTCTCCACGCGCCAGCCCGGATCGAGCATCCACCTCAGCCAACCGCCCTGCCAAAAACCTCCGCTCCGCATCCTGTCCCACCATCGACAAAGCCTCGCGATACGCTTGAGCCGCCTCTGCCCACCGTTCCAGCCGCCGCAACAAATCCGCCCGCGCCGACGGCAGTAGGTAATATCCGCGCAACTCCCCGCGCTCTTCCAACCCATCCAGCAGCCGCAACCCCGCCGCGCACCCCTCGGCCATGGCAACCGCCGCCGCACGATTCAACTCAACCACCGGCGAAGGCTGCATCTGCAGCAGCACATCGTAAAGCCCCGCAATCTGCGCCCAGTCCGTCTGCCCGGCGCTCGCGGCCTGCGCATGGACCGCCGCAATCGCCGCCTGCACCGAATAAGGTCCGGGCCCGCCGCGCAAAGCCGACTCCGCCAGACTCAACCCCTCGTCCATCGCCGGGCGACTCCACAATCGCCGGTCCTGATCCTCAAGCAGAATCAACTCCCCATCGCCGCCCCTGCGCGCCGCGCGCCGCGCATCCTGCAGCAGCATCAGGGCCAGCAGCCCGCGCACCTCCGCCTCCGCCGGCAGCAACTCGTTGAGCACGCGCCCCAGCCGGATGGCCTCTTCGCTCAGCGCACGCCCCTCACCGGCCGCGTTGTATCCCTCGTTGAAGACCAGGTAAACCACCAGCAAGACGGCCTCCAACCTTTCCTTGAGTTCCGCCCGCGGCGGCGTCCGATACGGAATCCCTGCGTCGCGAATCTTCTGCTTCGCTCTCACCAACCGCTGCGCCATGGTGGCCAACGGAGCCAGAAAAGCCTTGGCAATCTGCTCCGTCGTCAGCCCGCACAGCGTGCGCAGTGTCAGCGCCACCTGCGCCTCGCGGTTCAGTGCCGGGTGGCAACAGGTGAAGATCAACCGCAACCGATCGTCCTCCACCGCCACCCCATCCTCCTCCATCGCAAACGCCGGCGTCTCAGCCAGCGCCGCCAGCGCATCCGGATCGACGCCATCCTCCCAGCGCGTCTTCCGCCGCAGCGCATCAATCGCCTTGTGCCGCGCCGTCGCAATTAGCCACGCCCGCGCATTCGCGGGAACTCCCTGCCGCGGCCACTGCTCCAGTGCAACCGCAAACGCCTCCTGCGCCGCTTCCTCGGCCAACTCGAAGCTGCCCAGCAGGCGAATCAGCGTGGCCACAATTCTGCCCCACTCGTCGCGATAAATCTGTTCTAGAGTTTCCTGCTCGTCGGCCACCCGTTTCGCCTCAAAACCAGCGTAGCCCGATTCGGACCAATCGGGCCACACACCGGCGCATCGGTGATTGGGCCAAGTCAGGCTTTTACGGCCTTTCCATCGCCACAATCGGCCGCACCTCAATGGGGCCCATGCCCGCCGACGGAATGCGCGCCGCAATGGCTGTAGCCTCATCCAGATCGGCCGCCTCAATCAGATAGTAGCCACCCAGCTGTTCCTTGGTCTCCGCAAAAGGCCCGTCCGTCACCAGCTTCTTTCCATCCTTCACCCGCACCGTTGTGGCCTTTGTAGTCGGATGCAGCTGGTTCCCGCCCTTGAAGTTCCCGCTGGCAATAATCCCTTGCGTAAACGCCCCAAACTCCTGGTGCATCTTCGCGTTCTCCGCCGGGGTCATCCCGTTCCATTGGCTTTCCGCGTTATAGATCAGTAGAAGATATTGCATGGTCTCCAGGCCTCCTCTTGCCTGTTCTGCAATCTAATCGAACGAGACCCCGCATTTTCGACAACCCACGAAAGAATTATTTTTCATGAGACAGGCTTGTCGTCCTGAGTACGGCACCAACTTGCCATCCTGAGCGCCCCAACAACCTGTCATCCTGAGCGAAGCGTACTTCAGCGGAGTCGAAGGACCTGCAGTTGTCTTTGCTTTTGTATTCGCCTCTAGTTCCTGGTTCTCTGCAGCGGCAGACCGAGCAAGCGGTAGGTTGGGTTCCAACCCCGACACAAACCCACCCACCGATCATCAGAAGCCGACCAACGCGGCGCAAGCCGCGCCACAGCCCAAGCCCGCCAACTAGTCATCATAAAGCCGGGTGCCCCAGGTCTCGCCTTTGAGACCTGGGAAACCATTGACCTCAATAGACGATTCGATTACGCCGCGACCTCCTCAATCCGCTTCGAGCCGGATTTCTTCTTCGGCCCCACAACAATCCGAACCTCGCGTCCAAGCCGCACCAGGCAATCCGTCATCTTCATCTCGCTGACTCCACGAAATTGCCCGCGCAACATCTTCGACAATTTCGGCTGGGTCAATCCTAGAACCTTCGCAGCCTGCTGCTGGCTCCATCCCCGTTCGCGCAGAATCTGGGCAATCTTCATCACCAACTGGGCCTTCACCAGCATCTCGTCCGCGTCCGGAAACCCAAGCTCAGCGTAGACGCTCCTGACCTTTTCGACCTTGTTCATGCTGTGATTATGCCCAAATGGATATAAACTCGTCCAGATGGCCGCAAAGCAGTCAATACCACAGATTGACAAACCCTGTTATTCCGCTCACCATCGTAAGCAGGAGCCTTCCCCATGAACGTTTCCCTCACACCCGAACTTGACCAATTCGTCGCAGGCAAAGTCGAATCCGGCCGCTACACCTCGGCCAGCGAGGTCGTTCGCGAGGCCCTGCGCCTGCTCGAGGAACACGACAGCGCCCGCACGTCCCAAATCGCTGCCTTCAACCAGGAGCTCGGCGCAAGGCTGGCGTCGCTGGATCGCGGAGAACGCGTGAAGCCGGCAACGGCTCGAAAGCGCATTGAGCAAAAATCTCGCGAGCGGAGAAGGCCCGGCGCATGAAGGAGTACGTTCTTTGCGTCGGCGCGGAGCTGGACCTGGACGAGATTTGGGAGTACATCGCGCACGACAACATCAATGCCGCCGACCGTTGGATCGGGAAGTTGTTTGACGCCTTCGAAGCAATCGCGCGAAATCCCGGAATCGGACATACCCGGCAAGACCTCACCGACTACCCCGTTCTCTTCTGGCCGATTGGAGCGTACTTGATTCTCTATCGCGTTCAAAGCGGACGAATCGAGATTGTAGCCGTCACTCAAGGCGCGCGGGACATTCCATCGTTTTTACGCAAACGCACGCCATAGAATCGGATCGCCGCATTACCCTGAACTCCATGCTCCTTCGCCGCGCAACACTCAACGACATCCCCGCAATCCTCGCCCTCGAACGCCTGCCCGAATCCGCCCAATTCGTCGGCCAATGGCCGGAAGACCGTCACCGCGCCACCCTCTTGAGTCCGGACGCCCGCTACTTCGTCAGTGAATCGGACTCCGCCCAGCTGCGCGCCTTCGCCATCCTCCGCGGCCTCAAGGAAACTTCCGGCTCCATCGAGCTCAAGCGTCTTGTCGTCCATCCGCCGGGCCAGGGCCTGGGCCGGCAAATCCTCGCCGAGCTGATCCGCGTGGCCTTCGACGAGTTCCACGCGCACCGCTTCTTCCTCGACGTCTTCGACGACAACCTCCGCGCCCGCCACCTTTACCAGAGCTTCGGCTTTGTCGAAGAGGGCCTGCTGCGCGAAGCCGCCCTGCGCAACGGCCAGTACTGTTCGCTCCGCCTCATGTCGCTGCTCGACCGCGAATATGCCGCGCGCAACCCATAGACGCCGCTCAACTTCAAACCGCGGGCTGGTTTATCCACGCAGGCCGCCGCCATCCACCGCTCGCGCGTTATAGACTTTCCTGTGATGGAAACCACGGGTTGCGGCACGGCGATCGTTACGCCCTTCAAGTCCGACGGAGCACTTGACGAGGCGGCGCTGCGCGCACTGGTGGACTGGCAGATCGACTCCGGGATCGACTTCATTGTGGCCTGCGGTTCAACCGGCGAAGCGGCCACGCTGGACGAAGAAGAGTGGTTGACAGCCGTCAGCATTGTGGCCGAAACGGCGGCCGGCCGCGTGCCGGTGTGGGCCGGCTGCACGCACAACTCCACCCGCACGCTGGTGCACTCCGCCGGCCGGCTGCGCCAGGTGCGCGGCGTCGACGCCGTGCTCTCCGCCAATCCCTACTACAATAAGCCCTCGCAGGAGGGCCAGTTCCAGCACTTCCTGGCTCTGGCCCAGGCCGTACACCCGCTGCCCGTCACGCTCTACAACATCCCGGGACGCACCGGCGTGAATCTCGATCCGGAAACCGTCCTGCGCTTGGCCGAGGCTGCGCCCAACATCCAGGCCATCAAGGAGTCCAGCGGCAAGCTGCCGCAGATCGCCGAGCTGGTCCACATTCTGCCCCGCGGCTTCAAAATCTTTTCCGGCGACGACAACACGGCGCTGGCCTCCATCGGCGTGGGCGCGCACGGACTCATCAGCGTAGCCGCCAATGAAATTCCGGCTGAGATGGGTTCCATAATTCGCAATGCGCTGGCCAACAACTGGCCCGAAGCGCGCGAGCTCGAACGCCGCTGGGCGCGCCTCATCGACGCCAACTTCTGGGACTCCAACCCCACCCCCGTCAAGACCGTTCTCAGCCTCATGGGCCGCTGCACTCCGCACGTCCGCCTGCCGCTCGTTCCCCCCTCGGCCGCCACTCGCGCCCGCCTCGAACAACTGGCCGCCGAACTGGGACTTCTGCGCCAGGCAACCTTCCCCCATGCCTAGGCTGGTACCTTTCAATCCCGTGAGCAGGCTGACACCCCAGCCCTTGCCTCATAGGCATATAATTCGGGCTGAAAATTGAATCGGTTGCACGATGCCTGTCCGCGACACCTGCAACTGAGGAGGCTGCCTTGCCGAAGCCATTCCTATTCCTTTCTTCCGTTGTCCTTTTTGCGATCGCTCCCATTTCGACTCCAATGCTCGCGTTTGGAGCCGCGCCCCAGGCAACGCCGTCCACCAATCCCGTGAAGCAGACCGCCGCATCGCAGGAGAAGGCCAAGAAACTGTATTCAATGGACTGCTCAATGTGCCATGGGGACAACGGCAACGGCAAAACCGATTTGGCCACCAGCATGAACGTAACGCTGAGCGACTGGACCGACCCCAAGTCGCTGGCCGACAAGCCGGACCAGGAACTATTTAACGTTATTCGCAAGGGCAAGGGCGACAAGATGCCTCCCGAGGACACCAGCCGGGCCAAGGATGACGACATTTGGAACGTCATTCACTACATTCGCGCTATGTCGAAAGGCCAGCCCTCGGCTCCGGCTCCCGCCACTCCGGCGCCTGCCGCTCCGGCCCCGCCCGCCGCAGCAGCCCCTCCCGGCAAGTAGAAACCGATTTCGCCGGCCCGGGACCCACCTATCCCGCCAGTACCTTCTTCACCAACTCGCTGACCACGCGACCCTCGGCGCGGAGGCTGGCGGCCTGCAGTTTGGCCTGCACGGCCTTCATCACGGTACCCATGTCCTTGGGCGTGGGCTTCTGGCCGGATGCGGCAGCCACTTCCGCGACAGCCTCGGTGACCAGGGCCTCCAGGGCAGCTTCATCAAGCGCCTTGGGCAGGAACTCTTCGATGACCACGATCTCAGCAGCTTCAGCGGCGGCCAGTTCGGGTCGATTGCCCTTGGTGAACTGCTCGATAGAGTCGCGGCGCTGCTTGATCATGGTGGCCAGCGCCTGCTGTTCCTCAGCCGGAGTAAGCGGCGCGCGTTTTTCGATCGCT
This sequence comes from Occallatibacter sp., assembly GCA_035510955.1. Taxonomy (GTDB): domain Bacteria; phylum Acidobacteriota; class Terriglobia; order Terriglobales; family Acidobacteriaceae; genus Telmatobacter. The sequence goes on from DATKGE010000109.1 coordinate 9,552, forward strand.
TTGTTCTTGAGCGCGTTCTTGATGAGGCGCAACGTGGTAGTGCGAACCGCATCGTGCGCCTTCATGGCCACGATCACCTGTTGGCTGACTTGAGTTTCGAGTGCGCCTGCGTCGGTCATGGCTCTCCTGCCTTCCTCCATCTGTCAACTGCAATCTGCATCTCTATTCAGAAGTTTATCGCTTGCAAATGGAGGGGAGACTTTGGGCGCTAAATTCCGTGAGAGCGAAGACCTGCAAAAGCTCAACACAGGAGCCGGATTGCACGCAGGTTTCAAGTCGTGGGATCTTCGCTGCTCATGCGAAGAAGACTCTCGATATATGCAGCATTGGATGCTCTTGAAAGGCCATTTGCTTCATTCTTTTTTCCCGATTTGATCAGGCAAAAACACCCCCCCGCACACCTGTCGCAGACAACAACTTTTCTGTCTCTCGCGCATTTACATAGGTGAGGTAAAAAGCGATGAAGTACAGATTCATGACGATTTCATTCTTGGTTGCCGGGGTGTTGGGCGCGTCGGTTTCCGCCACAGGTCAGGCTCCGGCGTACGGGAGCGATCAGGCTCCAACTTACAATGCAGCGCAAGCTCAACCGGGTACTGCCAGTCCTGGTGCTCTGAATTACCTCGAGGGCTCGGTCTCTCTCGATGGAACTCCCATGCACCGCGACGATGTGGGCCGTGCCAGCATGGCGGCCGGCCAGGTGCTTTCAACACAAACCGGCAAGGCGGAGGTTCTGTTGACGCCGGGCGTTTTCCTGCGCCTCGATGACAACAGCGCCGTAAAGATGATCTCGCCCGACATTACTCCAACCCAGGTGGAACTGGACCGCGGCCGCGCAGCCGTGGAAGTGGATGAACTCTATCCGCAGAACACGCTCGAGATTATCGACGGCGGCGTCACTACGCAGCTGCTGAAACCCGGTTTCTACGAGTTCAACGCCAACCAGCCCACGGCATTGGTGTTCAAAGGCAAGGAGATTGTGAAGGAGGCCGACGGCAGGTCCAGAGAGATCAAGGACCACCACGAAATGACGCTCGCGGAGAACGCCGCAGCAAAGCCCTTCAGCTTCAACCCTCGCGACGCCCAGGATGAGCTCTATAACTGGAGCAGCCTGCGTTCCGAGTATCTGGCCCAAGCCAACAACCAGATTGCGGGTCAGTATGCCGGAGTTTCTGGCTTCGATCCCGGCTGGTATTGGGATCCATACATGTGGGATTACACCTTCATCGGACTCGGGCCCTACTGGAGCCCGTTCGGCTTCGGGTTCTATCCGCCCTGGGGCTGGTACGGCGGCTATTGGGGTGGCGGGTACTACGGACACCGGTACTATGGTGGCGGACTCGGCCGGGCTGGATTTGCGGGCGGCTTCGGCGGTGGCGCCTCCCGTGGAAGTTTCGGCGGTGGAGGCGGAGGACGCCGCTAATCCGGCTTCCGTTCCCTTCCGGCGATGAACTCGATGAACTTTTGATCGAGTCGCCTGCACCTCGAACCAACCGACAACGCTGGGGAATGCATTTTGGCACGATTGCATTCCCCAGGACGTTCGAAGCTCCGCTCTATTTCAAATCCTTCCAGGAATTCCATCCTCGCCGGCTGTAAAATACTCAAACAAAATGGAATAGTTCCTCTTGAAGGCGATTGACGGTTGGCCAGGCCAATCCGGCCTGCAATCCCCACACTGCTCCGGAGCGGTATTCTCCACCTATATAAAATTCACATAAATCACAAAACTGTGTATTCTGTGGTTGAGGTGGATCGAGCTGGGGGCGAGCCTAACCCAGTTCTGCCCACCACGAAGAAGACCATGAGGAACAAACCATGATTCGCAAGACGCGCTTGTTTACACCCGGTCCGACGCCCCTGCTTCCCGCAGCCCAGTTTGCCATGGCGGCGGCGGACATTCATCACCGCACTCCTGAATTCAGGGCGCTATTCCAGAAGGTGTTAGCCCAACTCAAGGTCTTTGTCGGCACCAAGAACGACGTTATGCTGTTGTCGTGCTCAGGAACAGGTGCGATGGAGGCTTCGCTTTCCAACCTGACCTCGCCGGGCGACAAGGTATTGGTGCTGACCGCGGGAAAGTTCGGCGAGCGCTGGGTGGGGCTGGCCAAGGCCTTCGGCTGCGAGCCGGACGTGGCAACAGCGCCCTACGGCGAGACCTTCGACCTGGCTGCAGTGAAGGCGGCGCTGAAACCGGAACACAAGGTCGTATTCCTGCAGGCCACGGAGACCTCGACCGCCGTCCGCCACGATGTGGAAGCGATTGCGAAACTGGTCAAGGCGACCGGCGCACTGCTGGTGGTGGACGGCATCACCGGCTTGGGGACCACACACTTCGATGTGGACGCCTGGGGCATCGACGTACTGATCGGCGGCTCGCAAAAGGCTGTAATGATTCCTCCAGGGCTCGCCTACCTGAGCGTCAGCGACAAGGCCTGGGCGGCGATGGACAAGTCCAAGAATCCGCGCTACTACTTTGACCTGCGCAAGGAGCGCAAGAACGCCGTCAAGGGCGAGAGCGCGTACACGCCTGCCGTGGCGCTGGTTGCCGGCCTTGGCGCAGCGCTCGACTACATTGCCGGCCAGGCGGGCGGGGACCTGGAAAAAGGCCGCATCGCGCTCATCGACAATGCGCAGGTGAACGCAGCGGCGACGCGCGCCGGCCTGGTGGCGCTGGGCTTCACGCTGTTTGCGCCTACGGCTCCCGCGGCAGCAGCTACGGCGGTTGCCGTGCCGGACGGGATGGACTCAGGCGCAGTAGTGAAAGCGCTCAAGTCGCGCTTCAGCCTGGTCATCGCCAACGGCCAGGGAGAGATGCAGGGCAAGATCTTCCGCGTGGCCCACCTGGGATTCTTCGATTATCTGGACACGGTCGCGCTGCTCGGAGCCATGGAGCACATCGCCAAAGACACGCTCGGCCTGCCCGTGGTTTATGGCCAAGCGGTCGCAGCGGCGCAGGAAGTGTTTGCGAAGAGCAGCTAACAGCTGCCAGCTGACAGTTTTTTCTATCGATGCTCCAAGCTCGTTCATAACTGTTAGCTGTCAGCTGTGAGCTGTCAGCTTTCATCAACTGCCAGGAGTCGCACGAATGCCCGAACTCACTTTCGGCGAAAAGCTGCTCATCGCACGCAAGCAGCTCGACCTCTATCAATACGAGATGGCAGAGCGGCTGGGCGTCCATCCCAACTCGATCACCAACTACGAGCGCGGCGAGGGCAAGCCGCATGCGGCCGTGATGCGCATGTTCGATCTGCTGTGCGAGCAACAGGGGATCCGCTTTGACGCGTACGAAGCAGCGGAAAAGGGCAAGGGAGACAAGATGAAGATTGTTCTCGCGGAGAAGGTTTCTCCGGCGACGCTGGCCGTGTTTGCGGCCGAGCCAGGATGGGAAGTTCTGACGCACGACCAGTTGCCGGATGGTTTGCCCGCTGCCCTGGCCGATGCCGATGCATTGGTGGTGCGCAGCGCTGTGCAGGTAGACGACGCGCTCATGGAGCACGCGCCGAAGTTACGCGTCGTGGGCCGCGCCGGCGTAGGCGTGGACAACATTGACGCCGATGCGGCTACGCGGCGCGGCATTGTGGTGATGAACACGCCGGGAGCGAATGCCGTGGCCGTGGCCGAGTTGACCATCGGACTGATGCTGGCGCTGGCACGCAAACTGCCCGCGGCCAACTCGACCACGCATGCCGGCAAGTGGGAAAAGAAGAACCTGCAGGGCGCGGAGCTGCGCGGCAAAACGCTGGGCATTCTCGGCCTGGGCCGCGTTGGCCTGGAAGTTGCCAGGCGCGCCAGGGGTTTTGGCCTGGAGATTGTGGGCAGCGATCCGTTCGTCTCCGCTGCCATCGCGCGCGAGAACGGCATCAAGCTGGTCTCGCTCGATGAATTGATCGCCACGTCGGACTACATCACGCTGCATGTGGGCCTAACCCCGCAAACGGCGGGCGTGATCAACTCCAAGTCGCTGGCCGCGATGAAGAAGGGCGTACGCATCATCAACTGCGCGCGCGGCGAGCTGATCGACGACGCAGCGCTCGTTGGCGCTTTGAAGAGCGGTCACGTTGCCGGCGCGGCGCTGGACGTGTTTGCCGTTGAACCGCTCAAGGACTCTCCGTACTTCGAGTTGGAGAATGTGATCCTGACGCCGCACATCGCCGGTTCGACGGGCGAAGCGCAGGAGGCCGTCGGTATTCAGATTGCAATGCAGGTGCGCGAGTATTTGAAACTCGGCGTGGTGCAGAATGCGGTGAACCTGCCCTCGCTCACGCATGAGGAGTACGTCATGCTGGCGCCCTACATCGACCTCGCCGCGCGCATGGGATCCTTCCTGGCGCAGGCCGGCAAGCAGGGCATCGAGGCCATTAACCTGACATACGGCGGCGGACTGGCCGAAGCAAAAACGGAACTGGTGCGCAACGCGGCCATCGAAGGCCTGCTGCAGGGATCGGAGAATGTGAACCGCATCAACGCCGCTGCCGTGGCCCAGGAACGCGGCATTCGCGTGCACGAGGAGAAGTCGGAGAGCCATCGCGGCGGTTCGGCCAGCGTGTTGCAAATCGAGCTGCATACCGCGGCAGGCACAAGCCACGCAACAGCCACCGTCATCCACGGCGAGCAGCCGCGCCTGCTGGAGTTCGACGGCATCGACATTGAAACCCCGCTCGAAGGCAATCTGCTGGTCTGCCGCAACTTCGACGTGCCCGGCGTGATCGGCAAAATCGGCACCATCCTCGGCCAGCAAGGTGTGAACATCGCCAACTTTGCGCTGGGCCGCGAACGGAGCGGACCCAAGCCGGTGAAGGCGCTGTCCGTGGTGCAGGTGGATGCGCCGGTGTCTGCGGCGGTGCTAGAAGCAATCGGTACCATAGAGGCCATGCTCGAAGCCAAGCCGGTAAGCCTGTCGGAGGCGAAGTTCTAAATTCTTCAAAGGTGCAGATTCGTGCTTTCCCAGGTCTCAGAATTGAGCCCCTTCGACAGGCTCAGGGCGGGCTCTGGGGCACCCGGTTTCTTCAGGTGAAAAGCAGACTATTACTTCGTCGGATCGGTAACGCGCCCCATGAACAGGATTCCGCCGGAACGATTGTCGCGGATGACGAACAGAAACGGATGGTCAGCGCGAAAGATAATCGGCGGCTGCTCGCGCTGCATGGCCATCGACCTCATCACGATTCCCGTTGCCGCCGCGGCCTCGGTTCCCTCTTCGTTCACGTCGATGTAGGCCTTGTGAATTGCAGCCGAAATCCAGAAGTCGCGCTTGCCGGTCATTGCTGAGAAATCGGCTGCGCCCTTTTGAAATGCCTGCGCCATGCCCATTGCGCGGAGCGTGTTCCCTAGTTGAAATTGTTGGGTCATTTTGAACTTCGGCAGCGTGAGGATGATCTTCGCTCCGCCGCGCAACTGGCTGAACCATTGCTGCGCATTGGCCGCCGTCAGCGATTGTTCCAGAGCCGGCAGACCCGCGCCATCGTTGGGCAACAGGACAATCATCGACAGCTCCCCGCTCTTGTAGGCAATCTCCGCAGCCTGAAACGTTCCGCCGTTGAAGTAGTTGAGTCTGGCTGTGAGATGCATCAGCGGCGCCTTGACGGTCTGCGCCGTGGATAGATGGAAATCCTCGTCCTTCGTTGCTGCCTTATCGAATTGCGTCTGCCAATCGCCCTTGAAGTAGATGGCGTTGGTGAGCACCAGCCGCGTAGCCGGTGTGAGCGAGCCGGCGGGCAACAGGTCCTTGATCTTGTCTTCGGTCTTTTTCTCAACCCATTGGTTGATGGTCGCGCGCACTGCCTCAGGCGCGCCTTTGAAATCCACGCGATTGAATCCCACGCCGTAATCGCTGGCAGTGAGCTTCAGAAAATCGTCCAGAAATGTGTAGTCCTTTTCCGCCCAGAGAGCGTCGGCCACGCGCAGCTGGTAACCATTGTGCGCGGCGTTGAGGCTGGTGAGCAGCGCCCCCATGGCCGGGTGCAGCCTGTCCGGCGGCAGCGTGAAATGCAGTGCGGTTGCCATCTCCGATGCAGTGCTGCCGCGCGCCCCTGCATACGCCATGGCGAATGCGGTCGAGATGCTTTCCGGCGAGAAGAAGAGATTTCCGTCCTGCTTGCGGAGCTGACCGTAGAGGTCGATGGCGAAGGCGTTGTTGCCTGCGGTGAGCGCGGCCTGGTCGGGAGTGGGAGGTGGGGATGTTTGCGCCATTGCAGTCTCCGGGGAAAGCAAAAGAGGAGCAAGCAACAGAAGCAGCGGTTTCATCGAAACCTCCATCCCCGCCCGGTTCCGTGAAAAGGATCTGCGCCGGCAGGTAAGAGACTGCCTATGCGCGGCTCAGGTAAGCGCCCTCACTGGTGTCCACGCGAATTTTCTCGCCTTCGTTGATGAAGGCCGGCACCTGCACGACCAGGCCGGTTTCGAGCTTGGCGGGCTTCGTGACACTTGAGGCCGTTGCCGACTTGAGGCCCGGCTCAGTCTCCACCACTTCAAGCTCGACCGCCGACGGCAGCTCGATGCCCACGGCAGTGCCGTCGTGGTAGCTGACCTTGATTTGCAGGTTCGGCGTGAGGTACTCGATGGCGTCGCCGAGCGTGGAGCCCTTGAGCACGGTCTGCTCGTAATCCACGGGATTCATGAAGTAGTAGTCGTCGCCATCGGCGTAGAGGAAGTCCATGGAAACCTCGTCCACTACAACCTTTTCAATGGCGTCGGCGGAGCGGAAGCGGTGCTCGAACATGGCCCCGGTGCGGAGGTTGCGCAGCTTGGCCTGGATGAAGGCGCGCAGGTTGCCCGGCGTACGGTGTTCCACCTTGAAAACCAGGTGCAGTTGGTCGTTGTGCTTGATGATCATGCCGGGACGCATTTGCGTGGCGGGAATCGCCATAGAGGTTGAAGCTCCTTGCTGTGCTTGCGCTGAATACGCAAATATATTTGGCCTTAGCCCATCTTTCATTGTAGCGTAGCGGCTGATTCCTTCGGTCCGGCACGCTTAATCGATTTGTTAGAACCGCCCGCAATGGTCTACCATTGCCCGCGAATCCCCGGCGGAGAACAGCCCCGTCCCCTGGAGTCCCCATGCGCCAAAGCCTTGCTCCATTTCTCGCTGCCATCGCCGTTTCAATTGGTTTGCCTGCTTCGGTAGCTGCCGCGCAAACTGTCCCGGCCGACGCACCGTACCGGAACCCCGCCACACCGGTAGAGCAGCGCGTCGCCGACCTGCTGAGCCGCATGACGGTCGAGGAAAAAGCCACCATGCTTTCGGGCTCGGGATGGATGGAGTCGGCGCCCATTGAGCGCCTGGGCATTCCCGCCATCAAAATGGCTGACGGCCCCATGGGCGTGCGCTCCTGGGCGGGCAGCTCAGCCATCACCAGCGCCAACGGCGCGGCGGCAAAGGTGCTTACCACCAGCTTTCCTTCCGGCGTGGCTATGGCCGCTACCTGGGATACGGACCTGGTTCAGCGCGAAGGCCAGGCCATTGCCCAGGAGGTGAAGGCGCTGGGCCGCGACATGATTCTTGGTCCCACGGTCAACATCAATCGCGTGCCCCTGTGGGGTCGCAACTTCGAGGGCTACGGCGAAGACCCTTACCTGGCCGCGCGGCTCGGCGTCGCCTACATCAAGGGCGTGCAGGGCGAGGGCGTGATTCCGTCGGTGAAGCACTTCGCCGTCAACAACGAGGAGTTCGAGCGCCACCGCATCGACGCGCACACCGACGAACGCACCCTGAACGAGATCTATCTGCCCGCGTTCAAAGCCGCAGTCGAGGAAGCCAACGTGTGGACCGTCATGAGCGCCTATAACAAGTTGAACGGCGTGCATTGCGCGGAGAGTACGGCGCTGCTCACAGACGTGCTGAAGAAGGAGTTTGACTTCAAAGGATTCGTCGTCTCCGACTGGGGCAGCACCTACTCGACCGCCCCGACCGTCAATGCCGGCATGGACCTGGAGATGCCCGGCGGCGCGCGTATGAAGGAGTGGATATCGTTTCCGAGCACGCAGGCCGCGGGCAACGGCGCGGGCTGGCTGACGGCGGACAAAGTGCTGGCCGAAGTGAAAGCCGGGCACATCGCCGAGGCCACGCTCGACGAGAACGTGAGCCGCATTCTGCGCGTGATCTTCGAAAGCGGGCTGTTCGACCATCCCCATGCGGGCGGCGGCGAAGTTGACACGCCTGCGCAGCGGGCCGTTGCCCTCCAGGGCGCGACCGAAGGGATTGTGCTGCTCAAGAACGCCGGTTCCGTGCTGCCGCTGGACGCAACGAAGATTCATTCCATCGCCGTGATCGGACCGAATGCCGCCGTGGCGCGAACCGGCGGCGGCGGAAGCTCGCTGGTGCGGCCCAAGTACGCCATTGCACCTCTCGACGCAATCAAGGAACGCGCCGGGGACTCAATCCACGTCAGTTACGAAATGGGCGTAGGAATACAGGGTGAGGACGCAGCGCTCGACACGCCGGATGCGCGCGCCAAAATGCTGCAGGCTGCGGCGGATGCCGCCGCAAAGGCCGATGTGGCCGTGGTAGTGGTGGGCCGCTACGCAAAGCTCGAGGGCGAGGGCTTCGACGTGAAAACCATGGATTTGCCCGCCGGACAAGATGAGCTGATCGAGGCTGTCGAGAAAGCGAATCCCCATACCATCGTGGTGCTGAATACAGGCGACCCGGTAACCATGACCAAATGGATCGACAACACGCCAGCACTGTTGGACATGTGGTACGGCGGGCAGGAGGGCGGGCACGCGCTGGCGTCGGTGCTCTTCGGCGATGCCAACCCATCGGGCAAACTGCCGGTCTCGTTTCCCAAGCGATTTGAAGACTCGCCCGCGTATGGACACTATCCCGGCGAGAACCTCAAGGTGGATTACGCGGAAGGGATTTACGTGGGGTACCGCTACTTCGATACAAAGAATGTGGAGCCGCTATTTCCGTTTGGATTCGGCCTGAGTTATACGACCTTCGAATTTAGCAACCTCAAGGTCGGACGATGGAAAGCGAACGGCAGCGGCCCGGTCGAGATCGATTTAGCTGTCAAGAACTCCGGTTCGCGTGCCGGCGCCGAAGTGGTTCAGCTTTACATTCACGAAGACAACCCAATGATCGATCGACCGGTGCGTGAACTGAAGCGATTTCAGCGCGTCGAGTTGAAGCCAGGCGAGTCAAAGACTCTTCAGTTCACGCTTGATCGCGCCGCGCTCTCTTACTGGAGCGCGGAAAAGAGGGACTGGGTCGCCGATCCCGGCACATTCGAAATCCAAGTGGGTTCCTCGTCCCGCGATATCCGCCTGCGCGCAACACTGGGGTTGAAAGACTAGCCCCTTACCGCGGCGCCTGGTAGGGCTCGGCGCGCAAAACATCGCTAAGAATACCGCGCTCCTCGGGGCTGAAGGTGTTCTGGTAGCGGCTGGAGTTGAGCACCATCGGCCGCTGATCCGGCGGCACCGCGCGCAGGTCGCGGAAGGCATTTCCCATCAACGACTGGCGATCCGGCGGCAGGGTTCTCCAGCGGCGTCCGGCCAGGTTCGCGGCCATGCGGTCCTGGGGCGACATGTGTTCCAGCAGCTCGCTGCGCGCCAAAAGGCGCTGCCGCTGATCCTCCGGCATCTGGTTCACACGATGCAACTGTTGCAGCAGCCGCTGCTGGTCGCCTGGAGGCAGCCGGTTGAAGCTGGGGTCACCGCGCAGCAGTCGCTCCTGGTCCTGAGCCGGCATTCCGCGGTGCTGATTGAGCCAATCGCCCAAATGCCCCGGAGGCGCCGCTCCCTGATAAGCCCTGCCGCCATAAGCGTTGCCGGGATTTCCGTACCCCGGCCGAACCTGGCCCCCATACGGCGAACCACCGTATCCAGGCGCACGATTGGGCGCCGCCTGATAACCGGGACGAGCCGCATAGCTGGGCGCCGGACTTTGCTGGCCGTTACCCTGAGGCCGGCCCTGGTATTGTGGGGCCTGACGGCCCTGACCCTGCTGGCTGTTCGGCTTCCCTTGTTGCGGCCGCGCAGGGGCCGCATACCGGGGTGCAGGCGCGGAACGAGCTGGAGGACTGGTGTGCTGCCCATGAAACCCCCACGCAGCCAAAGCCGCCGGAGCACACGCGACCGCGATCGCCGCAGCCAACGCTGCGCGCCGCACCAAACCCGCATTGTGTGTCCCGGCCATCATCTCTTTCCCGATCTCTTTCCTGGCTGTTTTCTGCCCGGGCCAAACTCCAGAACTGCGAGAACCTCTCGATTCTCACTCCCCCAGGAGTTCGCCAGGGCGAACTCCACGTTGATGTTGCGATAGTTCATGTACGAGCTAAAGCCTGTATCGTACAGCCCCAGCCCGTATGCTCGAACATTGTGGCTTGGGCAGCGATTCCCCACTCGTTGCCGTCAGGCGTTGCCGCTTAGTCGCTTCCGCTGTCCGGCGCGGTCGAAATGGCTTCCATCTGGTCCAGCAGTTGCGCGTTGTTATCCAGCGTCTGCAGATCGTTCACCACGGCTGCCTGCACGGGCTGCCCGGCGGTCTGGTCCATGTCGTTGATGCCCAGATAAGCTCCCCCGCCCACCAGCAGCAAAACGGCCATGGCCATCGCTGCCAGGGGCCGCACGTGCATCGAGGGGCCAAAGGCGAAGCGGTCGCGAAGCCGCGCCAACCAGCCTTCCGGCTCGGCCTGGCGCTCTTCCCGCATCCGCGCGTCCAGCCGGGTGAGGAAGTAGGGGCTCGGCTCCGGGCTCTTCCAGGTGTCAAGCAAGGCCATGGTGGCCTGCAACTCCGCAAGCTCTCCCTGGCAGTTCTCACACTGCTCCACATGCGCTCGAACCTTGGCAGGCGCCGCGGCTGGATCGAGCAGCATATCCGCCAGCTTCGATTCCATCCCGGTGCAATGACCCTTCATCGTTTCCATGTTTACCTCCCCACTCCCCGCCGGTGTTGCCCGGCTTGTTTCCTCACGCAAAATCCTTCAACTTGTCCCGCAGTGTCTGGTATGCGCGAAAGAGCAGCGACTTGGTCGCCGACTCGCTCAGCTTCAGCACATCCCCGATCTGCCGGTAATCCATCCCTTGATACTTGTGCATCAACACCGCCATCCGTTGCCGCTCCGGCAACTCCATCACGTGAGTGCGAATGGCCGCCATGCGCTCATCGCGCATCAGCTTCTGCTCCACCGACGGCTCGTCGTCGGCCACGTCCGGCGTCGTGCCGGTTTCTTCGTCTGGCGCGTCCAGATAAATGGTCTGCGCCGAGCGTTCATGCTTGGTATCGCGTGCGTGATTCACCGCCAGGTTGGTCGCAATGCGGTAAAGCCAGGTGGTGAACTTGGCCTCCGCCCGGTAACTCTCCCTGGAACGATATACGCGCAGAAACACTTCCTGCGCCAATTCTTCGGCAACCGCCTGATTGCGGACCATCCGGAAAAGGAAATGAATGATCGCCCTATGATACCTGCCCACCAGGTAGTTGAAGCTGGCTTCGTCGCCCGCCGCCACGCGCAGCATGATGGCAGCGTCGCTCG
>DATKGE010000110.1:0-3113 GCA_035510955.1 Occallatibacter sp.
TCGGTGATGACGGCGTTCCAGCGGGCGACGACGATGGCGAAGGACATGTCTGCGGCGCTGAGGTCGCCGGCGAGCGCGATGGCCTTGCCGCGGAGTGGGTCCTGCCACTCCCAGAACGCGACGGAAAAGCCAGGAACCGGCTCGGCGGTGAAGAGGCGGGATTTCCAGTGCGTATCGGCGATGGCGGTGATGAGAGTCTTTGCCGCGCCGGTTTTGGCTTCGAGCCACTGGCGGGCGACGTGGTGGACGGCGTCGAGCGCGGTGACTTCGATCAGGAGGTCGGTGTTCAGGGTGGGAAGCGCGCCGTCGACAAACTCGAGATTGGCAAGGGGCGCGAGGAAGGGGCGTCCGCGGCTCGCGGCGCCTTCTCGTGTTGGCGGCTGGTCCCAGCCACGGCCCGGCTCAAAGCCCAGCGCGGAAAAGAAACTCACCAGCTCTTCGAAGTGAGCGGGAGAGTGCACGGGGCGAATGAAGGTGATGCCCTTAATCATGATTTGAGGGTACCAAGTTCAGGGCACAGAGCACAGGGCACAGCAACGACTGGTTCAGCCACGCGGACGGGCCATCGGCCGCGTCTGCGGAGAAAAGCAAAGGCAGGGAAGCCGCGTCGCTGCGGTCTCCCCTGCCTTCCGGCACTTCGTTTTTCGCTGACGGCCAGCGCTGTTGGCTGAGCCGTCAGCATGCTCCGACCCGGGTTATTCGCTCTGGATGCGCATACCGTAAAACGAGCGGTAGACGAAGAAGAACGATGTGAGGAAGAATACCGCCGCCAGCACGTGCGTCAACGTCGGGTTGGTCGACGATAGTTTGACAGCTAACTCGACGGCGAGCAGGCCAAAGAGTGTGGTGAATTTGATGACGGGGTTGAGCGCCACGGAGGCGGTGTCCTTGAAAGGATCGCCGACCAGGTCGCCCACCACGGTCGCCTCGTGCAGGGGCGTACCTTTTTCATGCAATTCGACTTCGACGATTTTTTTGGCGTTGTCCCAGGCTCCCCCGGCGTTGGCCATGAAGATGGCCTGGTAGAGCCCGAACATGGCAATGGAAATGAGATAGCCGATGAAGAAAAAGGGATCCAGGAAGGCGAACGCCAGGGCGGCAAAAAACAGCGAGATGAAGATGGTCAGCATCCCGCTTTGCGCATAGCGAGTGCAGATAGCCACCACCTTCTTGCTGTCTTCGGTGGAGGCTTTCTCGGCCCCTTCAATTTTCATGTTTCTCTTGATGAATTCCACGGCACGGTAGGCGCCGGTGGTGACGGCCTGGGTGGCAGCTCCGCTGAACCAGTAAATGATCGCCCCCCCGGTGATCATGCCGAGCAGAAAGGGAGCGTGGAGCAGCGAGAGCTTGTCCACGTTTTCGGTCAGCGAGTTGGTCAGCGCCATAATGGTGGCGAAGATCAGGGTGGTTGCGCCGACGACGGCGGTGCCAATAAGCACCGGTTTGGCGCTGGCTTTGAAGGTGTTGCCGGCACCGTCGGCCGCCTCGAGCATCCTCTTGGCGCGCTCGAAATCCACGTTCACGCCGAATTGCTTTTTCACCTCCGCGGGGACGTCCGGTTCGTTCTCGATCAGCGACAACTCATAGATGGACTGCGCGTTGTCGGTTACCGGCCCAAAGGAGTCGACGGCGATGGTCACCGGCCCCATCCCCAGGAAGCCGAAAGCCACGAGGCCAAAGGCAAACATGGGCGCGGCCAGAATCACGTTCGCGAATCCGAGGGTGCTGACTCCGTAGCCCAGGGCCATCAAAAGGACGACGGCCAGTCCGAGGTAGTAGGCGGAATAATTCCCGGCGACAAAACCGGAGAGGAGACCCAGAGCAGCGCCGCCCTCCCTTGCCGACGCTACGACCTCTTTCACGTGACGGGCGGTGGTGGATGTAAAGACCTTGACCAGTTCGGGAATGAGAGCGCCGGCTATGGTTCCGCAGGAGGTGATGGTCGCGAGTTTCCACCAGAGTGTCGGGTCGCCCCCCAGGGTCGAGAGCAGGGCATAGGTGACCGGGTAGGTGGCGGCAATGGTGACGAGGGAAGTGATCCAAACCAGGGACGTGAGGGGCGCTTCGAAGTTGAATTGCTCGGCTTTGCCGTAGCGCGCGCGGGAGATCAGCCCGTTCAGGTAATAGCCCACAACGGCGGTGACCAGCATGGCCACGCGCACCGCAAACAGCCAGACGAGCAGCTTCACGCCAACTTCAGCGCTTTTCGCGCCGAGGATGATGAAGGCGATGAGGGCGACCTGGACCACGCCGTAGGTTTCAAAGCCGTCGGCGGTGGGACCGACCGAGTCGCCGGCATTGTCTCCGGTGCAGTCGGCGATCACGCCAGGGTTGCGGGCATCGTCCTCTTTAACCTTGAAGACGATCTTCATCAGGTCGGCGCCGATGTCGGCAATCTTGGTGAAAATGCCGCCAGCAAGGCGAAGCACAGCGGCACCGAGCGATTCGCCAATGGCAAAGCCGATGAAACACGGCCCGGCATAGTCTCCGGGAACGAAGAGAATGATGATGAACATCATCAGCAGCTCGACGGAGATCAGCATCATGCCGATGCTCATGCCCGACTTCAGGGGAACGCTGAACGCGCGATACGCGTTACCGCCCAGGGAAGCCCAGGCGGCGCGCGAATTTGCGAGGGTATTCAGGCGGATCCCGAACCAGGCCACAAAGTAGCTGCCCGCCATCCCCAGCACGCTGAAGGCAAGGATGATGACTACTCGCAGCAGGCTGAAGTGCAGCAACACGGCAAAATAGGCGAGGATGACGACCGCAATGAACGACCACAGCAGAAGCAGGAACTTGCCCTGGTGGAGCAGATAGGTCTTGCAGGTCTCCCAGATCAGCTGCGAAACCTCGAGCATCGATCGATGCGCGGGCAGGCCTTTCAGGTGAACGTACATGAAGAGGCCGAAAATCATGCCCAAAATACAGGCCAGAGGCCCGAACATGAGCAGGCTGTGGCCGTTCATGCCGAAGAAGTGAACCTGTCTCAAATCCGGCAGTTGCAGATTGGCTTCCCCGCCGACCGGTTCGTCAGCCGCAAAAGCCGCGCCCTGACCGAGCAAGGTGAGTGTGGCAAGGACGCCGGCGAATCTGGCCCAGCGTGACGAGAA
>DATKGE010000111.1:0-13728 GCA_035510955.1 Occallatibacter sp.
CTCTATCGCTCGCCCCAGCTCAGCTTGCTGCGCAGCGCTTCAAAGAAGCTGCCCTCGCTCAGGCGCACCAGCTTGACAGTGTGGACAGAACGATGGCAGCGGAGCTCATCGCCGCGCAGCAATTCAACCGCCTGCTGGCCATCCACGGTGAGCAGGGCGGTGTTGGGAACACCTACGACCCGGACGGTGAGGGAGGCATCGCCGCGCACCACGATGGGGCGAAGCGTGAGCAGGTGGGGGCAGATGGGCGTGACCACCAGCGCGTCGACATCGGGCGTGAGAATCGGTCCGTTGGCGGCCAGCGTATAGGCCGTCGAGCCGGTGGGCGTGGAGACGATGACGCCGTCGGCGCGGAATCCGGCCACGCTCTTGCCGTCCAGTTCGACGGCGAATTCGCCCATGCGGGCGATGTCGCCCTTGGAGACGACAACGTCGTTGAGCGCCTCAAAGCTGGAGTGTTGAACGCCCTCGCGCCACAGCTCGGCGTGCAGCATGGCGCGCTGGTCAACTTCGTAACAATCCTTACACCAGCCATCTAACGTCGCGTAGAGGTCGGCCAGGCGAACCTCGGTAAGAAAGCCAAGATAGCCGAGATTGACGCTCAGGATGGGCGTGCCGGTTGCCGCAAAGATGCGGGCGACAGAGAGCAGCGTGCCGTCGCCGCCGAGGACGATGACCAGGGCAGGCGCGGAGGCCGGCAACTGAACCCGCTCAACCACTGGAGCCGCTGAGGTGTACTTGCCGCTTTCCTCATCCAGCAGCGGTTCGAACCCGCGTTCACGCAGCCACCCGATCAACTCCGGCAACATCCGGGTGAGCTCTTCC
Source organism: Occallatibacter sp. (assembly GCA_035510955.1). Taxonomy (GTDB): domain Bacteria; phylum Acidobacteriota; class Terriglobia; order Terriglobales; family Acidobacteriaceae; genus Telmatobacter. The sequence goes on from DATKGE010000111.1 coordinate 826, forward strand.
TTCAGCGGTTTACTGACAATCGCGACACGAACCATGCGGTCCCAGTGTACTTGATGCGCCACCTGCAGTGGGGCAGACGGCGCTTGCGCGCCATGGTGCTCGTTGGCTGTTGCCGGACGGTTTGAATTTGAGGTTTCCCACCCCTTTCCGCAGAAAACGCGGAAAGGAGGGGGCACCCAGTTTTTAGCGCGTCCGGCAACTAAAAGGCTGGGCGGCGGGCGTAAAGCAGAAACTCGCGGTTGCCTTCCATGCCCGTGATAGGCGAGGGGATGGTCTCCACAACCTGCCAACCGAGCGACTGGACGCAAGCTGCGACCCGATCGATGGCGAGCTGGTGCGCGTCCGGATCACGCACGATGCCTCCCTTGCCGACGCTGCCGCGGCCGGCTTCAAACTGCGGCTTAACCAGGATCACGGCCTCTTCAAGCCCAGGCGCAGCGGCCAGGACAGGCGGGAGAACCAGAGTGGCCGAGATGAACGACACATCCATCACCAGCAGGGTCAGGTCCGGCGAATCCGCAACGGCCAACACGCCGGGCTCCAGAAGCCGCGCGTTGGTGCGCTCCACCAGACGGACGCGCGGATCGTTGCGCAGCTTCATGGCAATCTGGCCGAAGCCGGTGTCGACGGCAGTGACGTGAGCCGCGCCGTGCTGCATCAGGCAATCGGTGAATCCACCGGTCGAGGCGCCGACGTCCAGACAGGCTCGGCCGGTCACAGGGATCTGCCAATGATCCAGCGCGGCTTCCAGCTTCAGGCCGCCGCGGCTGACGTAAGCTTGTTTCTCTCCGAGCAGGCGGATGGGCGCATTTTCACGGATCGCCGTTCCGGGCTTTTCGACTTTCTGCTCGCTCACCAGGACGCGCCCGGCCAGGATCAACGCGCGCGCCCGCTCCCGGCTGGGCACCAGGGCCCGCTCAACCAGCGCCAGATCTACCCGGATTTTTTTCGCAAGAGGCTTCTTTTCCAAGCGCCTTCCCCGGCCAGCCAGAATCCCCGCCTTGTCTCAACCAACTACGCTGAGGTATGTTGGCTCCTGGCAATGCTACCAATTCAGCCCGATCCCGAGCCTTCCAATCCGAGAGTCCCTCTGCTTCGTACTACTGGTGAAGATGGAAATCGGGCTCAAGGCGAAAAGGTTGAACCCATGGATGACGCAGCCCTGCTGGACGCAGTGGCCGAAGGAAACCAGGATGCCATGGCGGCGGTCTTTGACCGCTACTCGCGGATCGTCTATTGCATTGCCCTGCGCGTGCTTAGGGAGCCGTCGCTGGCCGAGGACGTGATGCAGGAAGTCCTTCTCCAGGTGTGGCGGCGTCCGCAAAGCTTTGTAGCACAACGCGGGAACCTGGCCGCGTGGCTCAGCGTCGTGACCCGCAATCGCGCCATCGACGTGCTGCGCAAGCGCTCTCCGCTTGATCCGCTGGGCGAGATGCCGCTTCCCGACCCGCGAGACATGGCTCTGGAAAGCGAGCAGAGCTGGCTCATCGACAAAGTGCGCGGCGTGCTGGATACGTTGCCCGCCGAGCAACAGGGGCCGCTGGAACTGGCCTATTTTCAGGGCCTGAGCCACACCGAGATTGCCGAACGCACAGGCTCGCCGCTGGGCACGGTGAAGACGCGCATCCGTGCCGGGCTGATGACCATTCGAAAGGCGATGAACGCATGAGCGACAGACTGCACATTGCCCAACCCGATCTGACGCTCTACGCCATGGGCGCGCTCTCCCCGGACGAAATGAAGCCGGTAGACGCGCATCTGCTGGTCTGCGCCCGCTGCAAGGAGGAGCTGCGCAAGAACACGCTGGCCTTGGCCGCCTATGCGCAGACCACGCCGGAGGTTGCGCTTCCCGGCGGCGCCAAAGAGCGCTTCATGGCCAGGCTCTCTGAAACGGCCCAGGCCGAAGGCAAAAATGCCAAGCCTTCAGCGGTTGCTCCGCGCATTCAGAAGGCTTCCTTCCGGCAAACGATCTTCGCTTCGGGGGTCTGGGCTTCTGCGCTTGCCGGCGCATTTGCCGTGCTGCTGGCGGCGGTTGGCGTTGACGATCTCCGCCAGCGCGCGGAGATTGGCCCACTGCTTCACGAGGCGCAGAAGGGCGAAATCGACTCCGTACAGCTCAACCAGCTGATGGAGTTGCTCACTTCGCCCCAGGCTCAAAAAGTTGCGCTGCACCAGTCGCCCGTGGCTGCGCCGCCGCCCGAGGGCCGCGTGGTTTACGCAGCGCGCACCGGCAAGCTGCTGATGACCGCCACCAACCTGAGGCCGCTGCCTGCTGGAAAGATTTATGAGTTGTGGATTTTGCAGCCGGGCGGCAAAAAGCCTTTGCCTGCAGGCACATTTGCGCCGGACAGCTCAGGTTATGCGGCCATGATCCTGGCCGATGCGCCGGCCGGGCTGACCGTGCAGGGCTTCGGCGTCACCGTCGAAAACGCCGGCGGGGCAGAGACGCCGACGCTGCCCATCGTTCTCTCCGGCTTTTAAGCGAGCAGCGGCTTCATTCCGCAAAGGGGCCATTCCTGAAGAAAGGAATGGCCCCTTGTGCTTGTCTCTCCGATGAACCGACGTTGGTATTTCGTTAAGGCAATGTCCGGCAAACCTGCAACGCTGTCTGCGTGCCTGTGGGTGCGGGTTCCAGGCTGGGAGGCAGATAACATGGCTGCCCGAAGCCGGGCCTGCGGCTCCCTGTGTTGCTGTTCCCGCTCGTTCCGGTCTGCGTGGTCGCGCGCACATCCACAATGTTGCCTTCCACCAGGACCGTGGTGTCCAGGATGTCCAGGTCGGTTCGCAGGATGGTCAGGTAGGGGCTGTCGGGAGAAGCCACGTACACCTTGCCGAATTGCGAATTCTGGGTCGAGACAACCGTGCGTGGATGGCCGGTGACCGGGAGTGTCTTTTCCACCGTATGGCTGCTCAGCGTCACGATGGTCACGGTCTGATCGGTCTGGTTGGCGGTGTAAGCGCGGCTGCCGTCGGCCAGCACCGTCACGCTGGCAGGATTGTTGCCTACCGGAATCGTATAAGTGGTGCCAAAGGTCGAGCTGTCGTTGCCGTACAGGTCTTCGCTGACATCGATCACGCTGATGGTTCCACCGTCGTAATTGGCCACGATCAGTTGGGCGGTGGCCGTGTTGTATTCCGCGTACACCGGACCGGCCGTCGGCGTCATCCCGGCAGTCCCGTTGGGGGGCGTGATTCCGGTGGCGGTTACGGCGCCCAACGAAAGCGGCAGTGTGGGATGGCAATTGACCGTCTGGCCACTCTGGTTCAAGAACGGCGTGCAGGTGTCGAGCGTGTTGTCCTGTTCGTTGATCACTGAGATCGTGTCGTCTCCCCGGTTCATGACGAAGAGCCGCTTGCTGTCGGAACTCGCCACCGCGTATATCGGGCATTTTCCTAGCGGAATGTTCGAGGAAACGGTGAACGAAGAGAGTTCGATTCCGTCCGCCGACCCGATGGGCTGCGACGTGGGAGCATTATTGCACTCCACGCCGGTGGGGTTGGTGACGTTCTGGCTGAGGGCGAATTCGCGCTGACCGGACACACTCGGACCGACGATCATCACCGGCGTGGCGGCCACGGGAATGGACAGCTTGAATGCCTGGGGAAAGCCGCTGAAAACATCGGCCACGTCCCCACTGAGATCCGCGGCATAAAGCCCCGACGACGGGGAAAACAGGTTCACAGGGATCGCTGTGGCCGGCAGCGTGGTGTACTCCACCTGCTTGGCCTGCAAACTGCTCGAAATTGGGAAGTTGCTCAGCGTTCCGTCGCTATTGACGGTGTAGCCATTGCCGCCCAGCGCATCGATGGTGAATGTGACCGGTCCGTTGCCGATGGGAGCCAGCGCCAGCACTGAGTCACCTGAGTAGTCAATGATGGTGGCAATGCCCGGCGTGGTGGTGGATGGCGCCGAGACCACGACGGCGTACGAACCCGGTTGCGCGGCCGGCCCGCTGGGGGTGATGGGCGTAACAACAGGCTGATAATTGCTGCCACAGCCGGCGATCAGGGCCACGGCCGCAAACGCCGCGCCCGCTTGAACCAACCGCCTGCGCGCCTGGCCTAAACTCATGGAAAAAAGCCTCATTCAGTTTGTTCCTGCTTACTGTGTGATTGTAAATCAGGTAGCCGGGGGTTAGACGGTCGCGGAGAGTGGAAGGGTATCGGCGCAGACATGGCACGCCACGGCCTCCGCGGTCTCTGCTGCGCTCCGCGATTGTCACGCGGAGGGAGCAGGGGCATTCATGCCCCTGAAGTAACCAGCAAATGGTGTTGCCTTCAGGCCCGGCGTCTGTCCAATGGAAGAAAAGGCCCGAGGCTGAAGCCCCTGACATTTAGCATTCGCATCCAGGGGCATGAATGCCCATGCTCCCTCCAAGAGGCGCTACGATGAGGCGTGGCCCGAGAAAAGTTGGTGTGGCAATCGAAACTGGTGCTGCTCTTGGTAATGCCCTTCGCGGCAGCCGGCCTGGTGCTCGAAACCCACTGGTGGGCGACGCAGCAGGCGTCCGTCGCCATCTGGTCCATCGGCCTCAGCTTGTTGCTGGGCGCGGTGGTCCTCTGGCTGCACGCCGCGACACCGGCAGGAGCGCTTACTGGAGCAGTCATCACCGCCAGCCTGATGTTTTCCACCGTCACGTTCCCTTATCAGCCCTGGCACACGGCACTGCCGCCGGTGCTGGCGGTCTCGCTGCTTGCCTGGCTGGCCACGAAACTTGGCCGCGGGAAAAAGGCGCAGTTGGGCACGGCAGAGAATCGTCGTGGACGCTCCGCTGCGCAAGTGGCGGCGAACCTGGGTGTGGCTGCACTGGTGTCTTCGGAATTTGTCCAGGACTGGCTCACGGATTCGCATTGGTTCTCGCCGGCGGGAACGCTTGCGCCCGTTCTGCTATTTGCGGTGATGTTGGCCGCGCTGGCCGAGGCCGCGGCGGACACAGTTTCCTCTGAGATTGGCCAGGTGCTCGGCGGCCGCCCGCGCATGATCACCACTCTGCGCGCTGCCGATGCTGGGACGGATGGGGCGATCAGCCTGCCGGGGACGTTTGCCGGCGTGATCGCGGCAGCAGTTGTGGCGGGAATTGGAACGCTGGCGCTGGGCGGGAATCTAGCGCTCTTCTGGATCAGCTGCGCAGGGGCCGTATTTGGTCTCTTCTTCGACAGCCTGCTGGGGGCGACGCTGGAACGGCGCGGCTGGCTGAACAATGACGGAGTCAATTTTCTGTCGACCGCAAGCGCGGCGGGGTTTGCTCTGGTGTTGATGGCGGTAATACAGCGCGTCGGGCTCAGATAGGGATCGTGGTTTCCCACCCTTGCGACGGAAAAAAGTCGCAAGGGTGGGGCACGGAGCTGACTTGTTGACTTGTTGCCCTTTTCAATGCAGATGCAGCCGCCAGAGCGTGTAGCTGAGAATCTCGTGGGCGATGCGCTCGAGATCGTCCGAGCCGCCTTCAACCGGCACCCGGGTCCGCGGCGAGGTCAACACGTTCAGTCCGTCGGCGGCGCAGATCTCATGAATGCGAAACAGGTGCGTGCCGTCGCTGACGATCACCAGACGGCGAATTCCATTGGCGCGCGCAATGACGGCGATCCGCCGGGCGGAATCCTCGGTGTCGCGGCTCTCGGTCTCGGCGATGATGGCTTCCTCGGGGACGCCCATGCCCATCAAGTACTCGCGGCCCACCGCGCCCTCGGTGAAATGGTCGCCTCCCGCGCCTCCGAGAGTAATGATGAGTGGAGCAATGCCGCGATGATAGAGGGCCAGGGCGTGATCCAGGCGCGCGCGGTAGACCGGGGAAGGCTTGCCTTCATATTCCGCCGCGCCAAACACGCCAATCGCGTCGGAGGGCGCAGCCTGATCCCGGCCGGCGTAGCTCTCAATCTGCGTGTAGACCCAGTGGCACCAGCCGGCTACCCCGGCAACCAGCGCGAGCAGCAGGAGCAGCACAACAAAAAGAACAGGCCTTCGTCTTTTGGGCCCACGCGGCTTCGAGTCTTCCCGGCGGTCCATGCGCACCCTCTTATCGTTGCAGGACCATGACGATCTCGTGGGTCGGAATTGCGCCTTCGCGCAGAACCTCCCAGCGTCCCGGCCCCAGCGAAAGATCGACAATGGTGGTGGGTTGCGCGTGACCCGTCGGACCGCCGTCGATGATCAGAGGAATACGGTCGCCGATCTGGTCGCGCACGCAGGCGGCGTGAGTACACTCCGAAGCTCCCTGCAAGTTCGCCGAAGTCGCCGTGATGGGCAGGCCGAAGCGCTCCACCACCGCCCTGGGAATGGCCGCGTCCGGCACGCGCAGCGCCACGTTGCCGGTGTTGGCTGTCGATCGCAGCGGCAGCTTGGTGCCCGCGCGCACGATCACGGTGAGAGGGCCAGGCCAGAATCGATCGGCCAGCTTGTCCAGCATGGGGTCGGTATCGCGCGCCAGCTCGTAGGCCTGCGCCAGGCCGGAGATCAACAGCGAGAGCGGCTTGTGCTTTTGCCGCGTTTTGATCTGGTAGATCCGCTCCACCGCGTTCAGGTTTACCGGATCGACTGCAAGCCCGTAAAAGGTGTCGGTGGGCATGGCGACCACGTCGCCTTTGCGCAGACAGGAAACGATGTAATCGATCCGGTCTGTCTGGGGTTCATCGGGATGGACGCGCAAGATCTCCGCGGACAAGAAGGCTTACCTCGGTTCCATGGACCGTTTTCGCTCCCGCCGTCTTTGAACGGCACCCTGCCAGCGAAACGCCGTTTTCGCAGACACCTTAAAATCGGAAACTAACACAGCCCGCGGCGGCGGGCAAGTTGTGCTCGCAGCCTTACCCCGTGGTTCATGAGGACGGCTTAGAATCGGCTTAGCGGAGTAAGGTTCCCGTCGATGCCTCTTCGAATTGTACAGAGTAAACAGAATCCGCGCCTCAAGCAGCTGCGCCGCGCGCTGGCCCAACCCCTCCGCGAGTCCAGCCGTGTGGGTCGAGTGTTGGCCGGAATTGAAGGGCCCAACCTGCTTGATGAGGCGCTCCGCGCGCGCTTGCGCATCCTCTGCGTGTTCGTGGCGCAGGGCGCGGAACACCTCTTCGAAGCGCTCCCCTTGGCCGCGGAAACAGAAGCTCTGCTCCTGCCCAAAGAACTGCTCGATTCCCTGCTCACCACCGAAGCGCCCCAGCCCATCGCCGCCCTGGTCGAGCCGCCCGACTGGACCTGGGCACACTTTCTCGACCCCCATCGAAAATCCGCATCCCTTGTCCTGGTGATCGCCGGCATCCAGGATCCCGGCAATCTGGGCGCCATTCTGCGCTCTGCGGAGGCCTTCGGCGCCGACGGCGTGATCAGCCTGCCCGGAACCGTCAACGCGTGGAACCCCAAAGCGGTGCGCGCCTCGGCCGGCAGCGTCTTCCGGCTGCCTCTGCTGACCGTCGGCGAGGAAGAATGCTTCATGCACCTGCACGAAGCAAAGGTAAAGATCTGGACCACCACCGTTCACGCAGCCGAACCGGCAGATCTCGTCAACCTCGCCGGGCCGGTCGCGCTTTTGATCGGGAACGAGGGCAGCGGCGTGCCAGATGAGCTGGCCGCGAAGTGCGACGGGGCGCTCACCATTCCCTGCCCCGGCCCGGTTGAAAGCCTCAACGCCTCTGTCGCCGCCAGCGTCCTGCTTTACGAAGCGGCAAGGCAACGGTGTGTGCGCACCGCTCCCTTGCAGCTGCGCGGAGGCCTGGAATGAGCCTGTTCGACGGTCAGCCGGAAGGCTCTACCGGCACTCTCCGCACTGCGCCGCTGGCCGAGCGCATGAGGCCGCGCACGCTGGAGGAATATAGCGGCCAGGAACACCTGCTCGGCCCCGGCAAGCCGCTGCGGGTGCAGATCGAGCGCGACGAGCTGGATTCCACGACCTTGGGCTCGGCGACGTTGGGCTCGACAAGCACCGGCTCCATGATCCTCTGGGGTCCGCCTGGCGTGGGCAAGACCACGCTGGCCAAGATCATTGCCGAAACAACCAAGGCCAACTTCATTGAATTCTCCGCCGTGATGAGCGGCATCAAGGAGATCAAGCAGGTGATGTCCGCCGCCGCCCAGGCCGCGGAAATGCACTCGCGGACGATTCTGTTTGTCGACGAAATTCACCGCTTCAACAAAGCCCAGCAGGACGCGTTTCTGCCCTATGTCGAACGCGGAACCATCCGGCTCATCGGCGCGACCACCGAGAATCCCTCCTTCGAGATTATTTCGGCGCTGCTGTCGCGCTGCCGCGTCTATGTGCTTCAGCCGCTCAGCGAAGAACGCATTACCGCACTCTTGCGGCGTGCGCTTGAAGACGAGGAACGCGGTCTAGGCGCACTGAAACTGACGGCCGACAATGACGCGCTTGAACTGATTGCGAGCTACTCGAGCGGCGACTGCCGCAGCGCCTACAACACCCTCGAAGTCGCGGCGCAACTGGCCCAGGAACCAGCGTCGAAAAAGCTCGATCGGACGGTAGGTCCGGGCTTTAGCCCGGACATTGAGCCAGCAAAATCAACACGGGCTTTAGCCCCTGAGGTACGCTCTTCGCGGAAATTGCCGGAAAGCGCATCTTCTTCCGCAGCCCCCAAATCCCGCAATCATATCGACAAAGCCATCGCCGTAGAGGCCGTGCAGCAGCGCGTGCTTATGTACGACAAATCCGGCGAGGAACACTACAATCTGATCTCCGCGCTGCACAAGAGCGTCCGCAACAGCGATCCCGACGCGTCGCTCTACTGGCTGGCGCGCATGTTCGCCGCCGGCGAAGACCCGCTCTATCTGGCCCGCCGCGTCGTCCGCATGGCTGTCGAAGACATCGGCCTGGCCGCTCCCGAGGCGCTCAACCTGTGCCTCTCCGCCAAGCAGGCTATGGAGTTCCTCGGCTCGCCGGAAGGCGACCTGGCCTTGGCAGAGGCCGTTGTCTATCTCGCGCTGGCTCCTAAATCGAACTCCGTCTATACCGCCTGGAGCGCGGTCCAAGAAGAGATTGAGCACACCCGCCAGGAGCCCGTACCGCTGCACCTGCGCAACGCGCCCACGCGCCTGATGAAGGAACTCGACTACGGCAAGGGATACCGCTACGCGCACGACGAAGAAGGCCGCGTAGCGGATATGGATTGCCTGCCCGAATCGTTGAAAGGACGCATCTACTATAAGCCGACGCAAGAGGGGCGGGAGAAGCAATTGGCGCAGCGCATGGAAGAAATCCGGCGGATTCGGACGGGCAAACGCAACAGCTCGTAAATGCCGCCCCACTTCCTTTCAAGACCCTCTGTCGTCCTGAGCGAAACGCGAGGAGATGCGAGCAGGAGTTGAAGGTTGTGCAGAATCCCAGGTCTGAAAATCCAGACCTGAGGCCCTCGGCAACACGGCCCCAGGACTTTGCATCCAATTGTGGAACCCTTCATTCAGAGCGAATGAGCGAAAGGAAACACGATGGACTTTAGAAGAAATTTCTGGCTTTCCTTGTTTGGCGTCGCATTGGCCACCTCGGTCTTGACCACCGGTTGCCGGCCTCACCACGATCGTCAGGACCACGACGACCAACCCGCCCAGGCACAGCCGGCGCAGAACGAAACAGTTGTTTACAACCAGTGGGAGGCCGAAACCCACCGCGCTCACAAAGAAATCAGCCAGCGTCCCCCGGAAGAGCAGAAAGAGTACCAAAGCTGGCGCCAGCAGCATCCGGATCACCACTAATTGGAAGCTTCAGTGCGCGTGCACGGCCTTCGCAATACTGAGACCTGCCAGGCCAACCAAGCCGTCACCGATGAACATCCAATTAAGCTGGCTCCGCCCGATCCCGGAGCGAAAGGGGAAACAATGATTCTCAGGAAAATCAGCTCTTTCTTCCTCGCCGCCGCAATGGTGACCCCGGTATTGATTGCCGGCTGCGCTGTTCATGCTCATGCGTACTACGATCCGTACTACCACGACTACCATCCGATCGATGGCGAGGTAGTGTATTACAACCAGTGGGAAGGGGAAACTCACCGTGAGCACGTCGATCTGAAGAACCGCAACAAGGCCGACCAGAAGGAATACTGGGATTGGCGGCACAAGCACACGGACCAGCACTAGATGACTTCCCGTTTTGTCGATTGAAGGTGCTAACTATCCCACGGATTGACGACCGAAGTCGCGATGTCTTCGAAGTGCTTCACGTTGCGCGTGGCCAACTTCGCGTGGGAGGCGAGAACGATGCCGGCAATCATGGTGTCGCGAAGTTCCCCTGGCCGTCCCCTTTGTTGTCTGTCCGCAGCCAATTCAGCAGATCGCCTTGCTGCGGTCTCATCGTAGCTCGCAATTCGCTGTTGCACAACCTCGACGAGCCAACGCTCGAAGGAGGCCAGGCGAGAGGCCCTGCGTCGCCCAACCGGCATCGTTTCCAGACCGAAGCGAATCTCAAAAACAGTGACGGAAGTTGTCCAGATCGAGGTACGAGGTTGCCGGTCAAGCCAACGCGTAACGCGCTCATCCGGGTTCGGAAGCATGATTTCCGAAACCACGTTCGTATCGAGGAGAATCATTCGTCAAAGCTGATCGGCTTGAGAGGAAAGCCGCGCCATTCCCGAATCTCTTCTCCGTTTTCCAGGCCGATTCCCTGCCCGCTGAAGAGAGCTACAGAGGCCGTGCCAAACCCAACCGCCTGAGTTTCCGGGGCCTTGAGCGCGTTGCGCAGAATTTCCCTTGCCTCCTCTTCCATGCTGCGGCCATGCCGCTTGGCGCGACGCTGCAAACGGCCCTTGACCTGATCTTCCAGGTTGCGAACTAATATCTGCGCCATCGTCTCCTCCATTGCTATCATGATAGCACGAACTCGAGATCACGTTCGTGTCGAGCAGGATTATGAGCGCCGACAAAACGTTGGTATCGAGCAGGATCATTCGTCAAACGTTGCTGGTCTGACGGGATAGCCGCGAAGTTCGGGAATTTCCTCGCCCTCTTCGAGACCGATGCCCTGTCCGCTGAAGAGGGCCACGATCTCCGAGCCTAACCCGCGCTTTGGAATTTCTTCTCCGTGGAGCGCGTTGCGGAGAATCTCGCGGACTTCCTCTTCCAGCTGCGATGATTCCTGCGGGCGCGGCGCTGCAGGCGGGCCATGAGCCGGTCTTCCAGGTTGCGAACCAGAACCTGAGCCACATTCGCCTCCGCTGCTATCATGATAGCATAGCGGGCAGAATCCGAAGCGTATTGAACCAACCCGGTGGAGCTCGACGACCCGCGCGGCTTCGCCCGATCTAATCTAGCGTCCCAGAAGTTCCCGATGCTAGCGGGTTGTCATTCTGAGCGAACGGGGCCCCAAAAGTCTTTCAGTTTGGGGGTGGTGAGCCGAAGAATCTGCATTTGGTCTTCAACATTATCTGATGAGAATTTCTGGGACAGGACATTAGGGCCTCTCATCTAATTCCGGGCGTGCAGCGTTGCCGGCCTGGGCAGGTTGCTGACGGCGTCGATCACGATTCCCGGGGTCAGCGCCTCGGGCAGCAGCCGTGGATTGGTTTCTCCCGGAACATAGAGCGCATAGGCGGGAACGCCGCTGCGGCCCAGCGCCGCCAGGGTCTGGGTGATGGCGTCGTCGCCGCGGGTCCAGTCGGCTTTGAGCAGCGCCACATTGTTGTCCTGAAATGCTTTTTCAACGGAGGGCTGCTCGAGCGCTACGCGCTCATTGACCTGGCAGCTCAGGCACCAGCTTGCGGTGAAGTCGACCAGCACCGGCCGGCCTTGCGCCTGGTAACGGCTCACGGCTTCGGCCGTCCACGGCTCCCAGCCGGCCTGGCTTTCTGCCGTCGCAGCGGATGTTGACGCAGCCGCAAACTTGCGCGGCGCCAGGACGCTGACGGCGATCACGCCGATAAGAATCACCGCGGCAACCGAGGCCGCCCAGCGCTTAGCCGGCCAGCGGCCCAGGAACCACCCGGCAACGGCCAGCAGCAGGAAACTCGACAGCAAGGCCGGCAGCATGTCCACGCCATAGCCGCGAACCAGCACCCACGCCAGCCAGATGGCCGTGGCAAAGATGGGCACAGCGACGGCCTGCTTGAGCACTTCCATCCAGACCCCGGGCCGGGGCAGCAGCCGCGTCCAGGCTGGTTGCAGGGTGAGGGCAAAATAGGGCGCGGCCAGTCCCAGTGCCAGGGCCGTGAACACCGCGAAGGTCACAGCGGCGCTCTGTGCCAGGGCGTAGCCGAGGGCTGCACCCATGAACGGGGCGGTGCACGGCGTGGCCACCACAACGGCCAGAACGCCGGTAAAGAAGCTGCCGGAATAGCCTTGCTTTGCGGCTCCATTTTCGGTAACCAGTGTCCCGCCGGCGCTGGTGAGGCTTAGGCCGATTTCAAACTGACCCGCCAGCGAGAGGCCAAGGAAGAACAGCAGCCCGGCCATGAGGGCTAGAAACACCGGGGACTGGAACTGGAATCCCCACCCCAGCGTGGCGCCGGCGGCGCGAAGGCTCAGGAGCACGGCGACCAGCGCCCAGAAGGAGGCCAGAATGCCGGCAGTGTAAACGAGGCCGTGGGTGCGGAGTTTGGGTCGTTCCTCATTGCCGGAGTTGACCAGAGACAGGCCCTTCAGGAACAGGACCGGGAAGACGCAGGGCATGAGGTTCAGGAGCAGACCACCGAGGAAGGCAAGGCCGGCTGCGCGAAAAAGGCCAACGCCGGAAGACGAAGGAGTTCTCTGCGCCGGTGGGGGGCTCGGCGCAGCGGCAATCGGGGACTGGTAGGCCGGGGCTTCAGCCCCGGCATCTGCGGCAGTTACGTCGTTGGGGGCTTTAGCCCCTGAGGTCTGTTTTTCGGAAGAATCGCCTTCCGTCCCAACGGGTCCCGCAGACAACGCTGCCTTGACAGCCCCCGGCGCTGCTGCAATTTCATACGCGCGACTTCCGGATAGCTCCAGAACTCCTTTTAATT
>DATKGE010000112.1:0-17612 GCA_035510955.1 Occallatibacter sp.
TGGATACTCATCGATTGGCTGCGAGCCATGTACTTCGCTTCCACTCGATGCCAACGATCCGCGGTCGGGCCGATGGGCCGGCCGCAAGGTTGAATGCGGCATTCATATCGAGGCAGCGCCGGCACTGTAAGCCAGTCGCGAAGGAACGGAGTTCAGTGTATGCAGTACCTCATCGGGTTCGTCATCGCGCTCTTCATCGCGCTCACCGGAGTTGGAGCGGGGACCATCACGGTGCCGGTGCTGATTCTGTTTCTCGGAGTTCCCGCGCCGGTCGCTGTGGGCATCGGCCTGATGTTCGCGACCGCTGTCAAACTCATCCTTGTTCCGTCTCAAATCATCCGCAAAAATGTTTCCTGGCGCACGCTTGGCTTTATGCTCGTGGGCGGCGTCCCCGGCGTCGTGATCGGGTCATTGTTCCTCAAACACCTGGTCACGGTGGGATCGCAGAATCTGCTCAATGCGCTTCTCGGCTCCATCCTGGTGACCACGGCGGCCTGGCAGATCGCCAACTCCTTCAAGCCGCTGAAGGCCAATGCAGAGGCGCGCGACCGCAGTCCGATGCTGGCGTGGCTTATGCTTCCCGTGGGCGCTGAGGTGGGCTTCTCTTCGGCCGGCGCGGGCGCGCTGGGCTCTGCTGCGTTGCTGAGCCTGACCCCGCTGCTCCCCGCGCAGGTGGTGGGCACGGACATTGCCTTTGGCTTCATCGTCTCGCTCATCGGCAGTGGCGCGCATTGGTTCTCGCACGCTTCCAACACTGAGCTGCTTCTGCAACTGATTGCCGGGGGCGTGGTGGGCGCGGTGAGTGGGACGCTGCTCAGTAGGCACATTCCACGCCGTCCTCTGCGCTTTGCGCTGTGGGTCTGGCTGTTGCTCTTAGGAGGCCAGTTCCTCTTCAACAGTTATAAAGTGTGGGCTGCGCCGATGAAGGAAACGGTGGTTCAGGCTCATGCGGCGCAGTTGAAGTAAAGATCCGTGAATACAATTAAGAAACTATGGATAGGTGGAACTATCCCACCGCTTCGACTGCGCTCAGGGCAGGCTTTAACCACGATGAAACTGTGGTGAAGGTGGGGCGCCCAGGTTCGTGTTTTCATTGCGCGCGCTCAGAAATGGAAGCGGTAGCGCAGCTCTGCCGATACCATTCGCGGATCGTTGTAATGGAATCCGCCGATGGTGATGGAGTTGTCGAGCAGCACGCGGTGATTGGTGACATTGACGACGTTAACGGCGAACTTCCAGCGCTCACCGATCGAGTGGCCGGCAGATGAATCGAAGGTAGTGTGGACGGGGAGATAGGGGCCGTTGTAAGGGCCCTGATTGGCGCCCGCCAGCCCGTTCGAAAAGCCGGAGCCATAGTAGACGTTGGTTGAGAACCACGTGTGCATGGGCAGGCGAGTGGTGAAGCCGGTGTTGAGTGTGTCGCGTTGGTCATGATCGACGGGAAAGTAGTTGAAGCCGCCGTTGGTGCAGGTCGGGTCGTTGGCGTCGGTGCAGGTAAATCCGCCGATGATGGCGCCGCGCTGTTCGGCGATCTGATTCGAATACGTCAGGTGGAACTGGCCGATGTGGGCCAGTTGCGGCGAGCGCAGCGTCATCTCCCAGGCGCGGACCAGGGCTCCGTTGACGGCGATGGGGAAGTACATGTTGGATTCGCCGAGGTTGGAGTGGTCGAGGAAGTTGTTGACGCGATTCTTGACGGTGGCCACATCGAGGGACCATCCCATCCACGGGATCTGAATGCCGAATTGATGCTCTTCATCGCGCTCGCTGGGGATGGGCGTGAAGGTGTTCTCACCCGACGGCAGATTGGATGCGTAATTCAGCACCGAACTGGAGACAGTTTCAAGCGGGGCAGGCTGGAAGAAGTGGCCGTAGAAGCCGCGCAAAACCCAGTGCAGTCGAGGAATTTCGGCGGTCGCGCCAATGCGCGGATACATTGCAGACTCGTCAAAACCCCCGTGGTAGAAAGAGAATCGCTCGCCGCCAAGCAGCGTGAAGTATCGGCCCAGGCGCAGGTGATCGGACAGGTAGAACTCGCCGAGCGCCGCGCTGGCAGTGGCTGCGACGTTGGGTTGGGAAGGCGCGCTGCCGTCGTTGATCAACACGCCGAAGAGGTCGTTCTCCGCCTGATAGAAGCTGTAGACGCCGGCGGAAAAGCTGTTGGGACCCGCGTCCAGATGGGCGTCGGCTTGGCCGCCTGCGTAGTTCGAGGCCTGGTGCCACGTGGTGGCCACGGGGTAGTCCGTGGCGGGCGAGTCGTAGTCGGCTTGGTTCAAATGATAGAAGGGCGCAACGGAGAACAGAGCCTTGGGTGAGAGCGTGTGCACCCAGTTGGCAATCGCAAATGAGTCGCGCTCCGTCTGGCCGTCGCGCAATCCGTACGACTCGTAGTACTGGCTGGCCTGCTCCCAGTCGTCAGGATTGGGGTCGTAGGGAATCTGAAAGAAATCCTGGCGATATTGCGCATCCAGGCGCAACTGATCCCTGGGCGTCTGGTTGCGGATGAGGGAGACAAAGGCGCTTTGCGAGTTGGTGGCGTCGTGAAAGATTTGCGCCACCGGCGTGGCCAGGCCGTAGTCGGAGTGTGAGCCGGCAAGGCTAGCGTACCACGCGGTGGATGCGCTGTGGTCGCCGAGCGAGACTTGGGTTTCCCCGGTGAAAAGATTGCCTGCGGAGAACAGAACCTCGCCGTCGCGGTTGCGCTCGAAACCGTTGCGCGGGAGGACGTTGAACACGCCGTAGGTGCGGTCGCCCACATCGGAGGAGTAGCTGCCGCGCTGGGTTTCCAGCGAGTCGATGTCCTTGGGATCGATCTGCGGGCCGACGTTGGAAGCGATTTTGGTGTTAGGAATGGCGACTCCATCGATCAACCAACTGGTCTGATGTCCGCCGCGCATGTGCAGCATGTCGTGCGTCATGTAGGCGCCGGGGACGTAGTCGGTGATCATCTCCATGCCGATGGTGCGGCTGGCTCCGGGGGTCTGCTCGATGTCCTCACGGGTGATGAGCGTGGTGGAGGTAACGGAGTCAGAAGCGGACACCGAAGACTCCGATCCATGAACGACGACGGTCTGCGTGGCGGACGCAACGGCGAGCGGGATGTGGACGATGGGGTTGGTGCCGGAGGCGATGGTGAAGGGCTGCTCGCTTGTGTCAAAGCCGGCGGCGGAGACCTTGAGCGTGTAGACGCCGATGGGAGCTTGTCGCAGATCGAATTCGCCTTCCGCATTGGTCTTGGCGGCGAGTGTGAAGGTGGATTCGGCAGCTGTGAGGGTGACTTCCGCGCCGGCGATGGGGTGGTGCTGGGGATCGTGGACGACACCGTGAACATTGGCGAATACGGTGGCGCGTGCGCGAACGGATACGAACAGAATGAGAGCTGCGTAGAGAATGAAATACAAACGACGCATGAGTACGAATCTCCGGATGGGATGAGGCTGCGCCGGCCCGGAAGTCTGCTTGCGCCGAATGCAAACGGACTCGCGCCTGCGGCTTGGGGAAGCTGCTTCGGATGCGTTGTGTTTGGTCTGGTTTTACGCGAGGCTGGCGTTGGGAGGTCCGCGGCCCGCGCGGGTGCGGATCTGGCTGAGGCGGGCAGAGGCGCGAGCTGCTTGCGGGGTGTGCGCATGTGCCAGCAGAGCCGGCAGGCCGAGGGATTCGGCCGTCATCGCTTGCGATGCGGTTGTCGCGGCGGCGGCGGGGAATTCAGGACAGGTGGCGGGTGTGGTGAAAATGGCCTTGCCTGGCGCGGTGTCCATTATCGCTGCCGCCTTGCTCATGGACATGGCGCAATGGTGCGCACCGTGGCGGCGGCAACATGCGGGCAGGCCGGCATCGTCGCCGGCTTCGAGCGTGGCCGCGAGAGGGCCAAGGCCGAAGAGGAGAATCAGCGAAATGGAAAGCGCGCGCCGCATCTGCAATTCATGGTACACGAGGAACGGGATTGCGTAATAAACTCTGCCCTTCCATCTTTTCTCGATCCCGATCTACGATCCCTGCATGTTATCGACCTCACGCGAAAGATGGAAGGCCTGCAGGAGCCGGGGGCGTGGCACCTTGGCGGGGCGCCTTATTCGACCGGATCGATAGGGGCAATGCTCGCCTCGCCTGATCTCATTGACCTGGCTGCCCCGCGGCCGCCATCCTGGCGCGCAGGCGCTTCTCCGCATCGGCGCTCCAGTATTTGCAGTCCAGACGGATGAAGACCGAGGTGTATGGCACGGCCAAATTGGTTTTGAGCACCAGGATATTGAAGTGTTTGGCCTGCTCCTCAACATTGGCGATCAGGCGGTCGTGGGGCTGGGATACGACGTCGTAGTTCAGGAGCAGGTCGTGAATCTCCGTCCGATAGGTTGAGACGCCCGGCGCGTCGGCCTCTGGAACGAAGGGCAGTTCGGCGTCCATTTGAATGACCGGCCGGACGTGGACGGAACGGTCGATGGCGCCCAGAACGTGGCGGACGACTTCCAACTGGCCTGCATTGGTCTCGATGGTTTCAATGCCGGGGCTGGCCTGCAGCGGATAGGCCGAGTCGACGACCAGAATCCAGTTGCGATGGCCGAGCAGAGGCATGGCTTCGGCGACCTTGTCTCTCCAAGTGGGGGCGGCGGGCGGCGGAGTCTGTGCTGGGAGGATGGTTGCAACTACAAGCAGAAAGCTGAAAAGAACGAGAGTCTTGCGCATGAGATCGATCCTGTCTTGAGGTGTTATCTTGCTGGACGTTTCGGCGCCGGCCGGCGCTCAACGCCGATTTGAACACTACACCATCGGGCAGCCTGGCGAAAACGGCCTCCCGGACGAATTGCCCGTTGGATCAACCGATGAGCCGCTTCATCCAGGCGGCGAGAGCTTGTTGATCCGCGGTTCCGGCGGCTTGCGCGGCCTGAACATTAATGCGTTCCTGGGGGGCGCGGTTCTGGCTGATTTTGAATTTGCCTTCGATGCTCGAAATAGGGATGCGGAAGCCGACGATTCCGGTCAGCATGGTGCTGCGGAAGCGGTCGGGCATGGCTTTCCATCGCTCCGCGTAGCCGGGATCATTGGCCTCAATAAGGCCGGCGAGCAGCGCTTCTTTGCCGGGCGCGTCTTCGACCAATTGCAGCGTTCCGTAGGCGTGGATGGCGATGTAGTTCCAGGTGGGCACGGAGAGCTCTTCCACGTAGAGCGTGGGCGAGACGTAGCTGTGCGGGCCGGGAAAGACAACCAGCGTTTCGTGCCCGGCAAGAGCCTGCCAGTGGCGGTTGGCCTTGGCGAAATGGCCCTCAAGCAGGCCGTGTTCGCCCTGGTCTTTGACTACCAGCGGGAGGTGGGTGGCGACCAGAGGCGCGGGAGTTTCAGAGGACGCTTGCGGGCCGAAGAGGATGGCGAAGGAGTAAGCCTGCATGGCCTCGATGAGGATGGACCGATCGGCGACCTGGTTGAATTTTGGTGAGTACATGGTGGGTTCGATGATAAACAAATGGTGGGTTGAGAGTTGTGGTCTCCCACCTTAACCGCACAGAACACGGTGAAGGTGGGGCACCCGGAGGTGTTCGGCGAGTCCGGAAATGCTGGTTGAAGTTCGTTGTCTCCCAGGTCTCAAAGTCGAGACCTGGGGCACCCAGCATCTTGAGATTTCCGGCGCCTGCTACTGAATGCGTTCGAAGCGGAAGCCGGCTTCGCGCAGGGCGTGGCTGATGGCGGTGATGTGGGTTGCGCCGCGGGTTTCAAGGAAGACGTCGATAACGGTTTCGCCCAGGCTGACGCCGTAATATGCGCGGTTGTGGATGGTCTCCACAATGTTGGCGCGCTCGCGGGCCAGAACCTGTGTCAGTGCCAGCAGTGCGCCGGGCCGGTCCTGCAGATAGACGCGGACGCGCAGCAGGCGGCCGTCCTTGACCAAGCCGCGCTCGATGATCTTGGCCAGCAGGGTCACGTCGATATTGCCGCCGCAAACCAGGACGACGGTTCGGCGATGGCGGAGGTTGGTCTTGGCTTGCACGACTGCGGCCAGAGCTGCGGCGCCGGCGCCTTCGGCGAGCGTCTTCTCCTGTTCGAGAAGCAGTAGGATGGCGCTGGCGATCTCCTCGTCGTCGACGGTGACGATTTCATCCACGTAGCGCGATACCAGCGGCAGGGTGAGGTCGCCGGCGCGGCGGACGGCGATGCCGTCGGCGATGGTAGCTTCGGCGGCGATGGTGACCGGCGCCCCTGCTTCGCGCGCGCGGAGCATCGACGGCAGCTTCTCCGGCTCGACGCCGATGACGCGAATCTTGGGATTGGTTTCCTTCAGCGCGCAGGCCACGCCGCCGATGAGACCGCCGCCGCCGATGGGGACGACAACGGCTTCGATGTCGGGCACCTGTTCCAGCAGTTCGAGGCCGATGGTTCCCTGGCCGGAAATCACCTCGGGATCGTCGAAGGGATGTATGAAGGTGCGGCCCTCCTCGACGCGGCGGCGCAGTGCTTCTTCGCATGCTTCGTCGTAGCTGGCGCCGAACAGGATGACTTCAGCGCCATAGCCGCGCGTGGCCGAGACTTTGATCTGCGGTGTCGCCAGCGGCATCACGATCTGGGCGCGGATGCCGCGCGCCGCGGCGTGGAAGGCGACTCCTTGGGCGTGGTTGCCGGCGCTGGCCGCGATGACTCCGTGCTTGCGCTCCGTCTCGCTCAGGGTGAGCAGCTTGTTCAACGCGCCTCGCTCCTTGAACGAGCCCGTCCGCTGCAGGTTTTCAAGCTTCAGGTGCAGAGGCAGGCCGGTGAGTTCGGAAAGGTGGTGCGATAGCTGGCAGGGCGAGACGTGAATGCTATCGCCGATGCGCGCACGGGCTGTCTGGATGCTGGTGAGGCTGACGGATTCCAAAAGACGATCTCCTGAATGCCTGCAGAAAAAGATTGAGGAACGGGCAGGAAATGAAAAACCACCAGCCGCGTGTGCGGGTGGTGGCCTGGATGGTGCCGTGTTACTCGATCCGGTAAATCAGGCTTCGCTTCCCGCGCGTGGGTTGTAGTTGCTAATTCGCAGGTCGGGAATGCATGCGACACCTAGCACGAACGAACGACAGTCTGCGTTGGCGCGGGGAGTTTGCATGACGTTGAAGCAAGTAGACCAGAGCGGCGCGGGGCGCGTCAAGAGAATGGCAGCGATCGTGTCGCGGTTTTCCTTGCCGTTGGCCGTTTCGGATGCGCATTGCGATGGGCGCGACTGCGCATGTGGGGGCCAGCCGCCAGGTCGAATGCTGCATTGACCAACGCGATATGCGAGAAGGCCTGGGGAAAGTTACCGACGAGGCGCTTGTGCTGAACGTCGTACTCCTCGGAGAGCAGGCCAAGGTCGTTGCGCAGCCTGAGCAGGCGTTCGAACAACACCCGCGCGTCCTTTATGCGGCCGATGGATTTGAGCGCGCTGACCATCCAGAAGCTGCAGGCCAGAAACACCCCCTCTCCCGGAGGCAGCCCATCGTCGGCCTTTGCCGTGTCGTAGCGCATCACCAGCCCGCCAGGCATCAGCTCGCGTTCAATCGCCTCGACCGTTGCTTTGACGCGCGGATCGCTGCCGGGTAGGAATCCCACCACAGGCATCAGCAGCAGGGAAGCATCCAGTTGCTCGGAGCCATAGGCGCGAACGAAACTGTTCTTCTTTGCGCTGAATGCGCGTGCGCAGACTTCGCTGTGAATCGTATCGCGGATCGATTTCCATTTCTCAACGGGAGCCTCGCAATGCATTTGCTCGGCCAGCAGTACGGCGCGATCGAAGGCCACCCAGGCCATCATCTTTGAATACGTAAACTGCTGCGGACCGCCGCGGGTCTCCCAGATGCCTTCATCGGGCTCCTGCCAGATGGTTTCCAAATGCTCCATCAGCAGAACCAGCGCGCGGAAATCGTCCTCGGTGTGGCGGCCGATGCAGTGCTGCGCGTGGAAGAAGCAGTCCAGCACCTCTCCATAAATATCCAGTTGCACTTGTGCGGCTGCAGCGTTGCCGATGCGCACCGGACGCGAATTCTCATAGCCGGAGAGCCAGCCAACCTCCCACTCCAGGAGCTGACGCTCGCCCTTCAGGCCATACATGATCTGCACTTGTTCCGGACTGCCAGCCAGGGCGCGCAGCAGCCAGTTTTGCCACGCGGCGGCCTCGTTGAAGTAACCGCCGTTGGCCAAGGCAAGCAGGGTGAAGGTGGTGTCGCGCAGCCAGCAAAGGCGGTAGTCCCAGTTGCGCACGCCGCCAATGGACTCCGGCAGAGAAGTGGTGACGGCAGCCACGACACCGCCGGTAGGGCGATAGATCAGTGCGCGCAGCGTCATGAGCGAGCGCTCGACGGCATCGCGATATTTGCCTTTGTATTTGAGGCGTTGGCTCCAGCGATGCCAACGCAGTTCGCAATCCTTCAGGGCCTGCGCAACTTCGATCTTCCGCGGGTTGGGCTTGTGCGAGGCGCCGTATGCCAGCGAGAAGCTTACCCGCCGGCCGCGGCTCACGGTGAAATCGGCAACCGTCTTCATGTCTTCTCCGCGGACCGCAACCGAGGCGCGCAGCACGGCCAGGTTGGGGCCGGCAACGGCGCGCACTCCATCCTTCACATGCGTGACCCAGGGCACCGTGCGGCCGTAGTCGAAGCGCAGGGACAGTTCCATGCCCACGTCGACTTTTCCGCGAATGCCTTCGACGATGCGAACGATGTGGGAGCTGCGCTGCCGGACGGGCATGAAGTCGATGAGGCGGAACGATCCCGCGGCGCTCTCGAAGGTGGTTTCGAGAATCAGGGTGTGGGGACGATAGCGGCGCGTCGTCTTCCATTTGCCTTCAGCGGGCACAATCTTCCAGTAGCCGTTTTCTTCCCTACCCAGCAGGGAGGCGAAGCAGGCGTCGGAGGAGAAGTCCGGCCAGCAGAGCCAGTCGATGGAGCCGTTCTTGTCGACCAGCGCGGCGGTTTCGCAATCGCCGATAAGGGCGTAGTCTTCAATTCTTGCAGCCATATTGTTTTGAGTTGGACTCCGGCCTCGTTGAGAATTCGGGCTTGGTACTGAGCGCCCTGCTGATTGGATGCGAAAAGATCGCCAATGCACTGGCCCGATTGGTTGGTGGGGTGCGGATCGAATCGGACTTTCCGCCAATCTGGATGCAGAAATGGATCAAGGATTCGGAGGACCGCCCTGGTAGTAGAAGGGCTTGTCTCCATTGCGCTGCTTGAGCTGAGCGATGTTGTAGAGGTGATATTGGAAGTAGACGAAAGAGAAGAAAAAGGTCATCACCCCGCTCAGATAGAGTCCTATGGGTTCGCTGACGTTGTAGTGGAAGTGGAGCTCGGCGCGAATCACATAGATGGTGACAAGCCATAGGACCATGGCCAGCATTGCCAGGCTCACCGCAAAGAAGGTGAAGCGGCTGTGGAGCGGGATGGGCGCGCCTGGCACGGTGAAAGCAATCTGCAGAGCAATATAAGCGCTGCACCAGAAGATGCTCATGAATTCGGGATTGAGTTTATGCAGCCAAAGGCAAAGATAAACAGCCCATGCATCGAGGGCGAGGTTGGCCACAAGAGCGCCGAAGCCGCGGGGAAGCAGCAGCAATGCCATGGAGGCGAAGAAGATCTGCAGCCCGATCAGCGCGATCCACTGCACGTTGGGTGGGGGTGGGTAGACCGCGCGTGGTTCGGATTCGAGTTGCGCCGCCGGCTGGTCCATTGGAAATCTCTCTCTCTGGGGGAGCTAAAAGATAGTGCCCAGTCTAGCAAACGAATCGAATTCGAGTAAGTGCTGGCCCTGGGGAGCGGGGTCGAGAGCGGCGTGCTCCAGGACCCAGGTGTCCTTGTGAAAGAGAAAGACGGCGTGGAGTCCGGCGCCGAGTGCGGGGTTGATGTCGCTCTTGATGCTGTTGCCGATCATCCAACTGGTGTGCGGGGTGAGCTCGTGGCGGGCGATCACCGCGCGATATGTTGCCGGCTCCTTTTCGGCGACAATTTCGACGGCGGAAAAGTGCTGTGCGAGGCCGGAGCGGGCCAGCTTGTCGGCCTGCTCGGCCTGGTCGCCTTTGGTCATCAGGATGAGACGGTGGCGAGTGGCTAACGCGGCCAGCGTTTCGGCAACACCAGGGAGCAGCTCGATCTCCTGCTTGGCGATGGAGCGGGCAAAGGTGCGCACGCGCTGGACGTTGTGTTCGGTGACTGGAGCAGGGCTGAGGCGCCGGTAGGTGGCGATGAGGGAACGGGTGAAGCTGGTGAGTCCATAGCCGTGGGCAAGGATGGTTTCGCGCTCCTGCGCGTTGAGGGCGTTGCGCACCTCAGCCGGCGAATACTCCTTGTGGTCCAGATAGCCGATGAAGGCGGCGATGGCGCGCTCGAAATAGATGTTGTTTTCCCAGAGCGTGTCGTCGGCATCGATGAGCAGGGTCTGGCCGGGAGGGAATTGGGGCATGGGTCTTATGGTAACGAATCCGGCTGCTGTGGGTTATTGCGCAGGCGCGGGCAGGCTGTAGTCAAAGAAGTAGGAATGCTTGCCGTTGGCGATGACAATGGTGAGAGTGCCGGAGATGCCGGCGAGTTGCGCCGTCCCCGAGCCGGGCACGACGACGACGGAGAGCTTGTAACTACCGTTTTCCATGGTGCCGATGTGCTGCAGGGCGAACGAGCCGGTGTGGCCGTTGAGGGTTCCGGTGACCTGCTCAATGGCGACGTAACCGGCATTGCCGGAGGAGGGCTCGCCTGCGCTCAGCATCTCGCCTTTGCTGGCGGCGTCGAGGTCGCCGTGGTACTGCTTCACCAGGGAGTAGCGGCCGATGAGCGTGCCCATTGTGGCGTCATCGGCGGCAATGGGCGTGGTCTTTACGTCAAAGGTTCCTTCAGCGCGGCGGGTCATGACGGGGTCCTTGCGGAGGAGCTTTGCGGGCGGCGTCTGGGGATGGGCCTGAATCGCGAAACCTGAAAAGACGCAGAGACAGATACAGGCAATACCAAATGAACGACGCACGCAACGCTCCTGAACGAATGGAGCCATTCTACGCGAAGGCCGGGGATTTGCGGCGGCGATTCGTTTGCGTTGATCGTTAATCCGCGAGCTTGAAGATGCGGATCTGCACCAGCTTGTCGATGGTGAGGTTTTTCAGGCCGCGGGCTTGCATGCGCTGGATGAATTCCGGGGTGATTTTGAAGATGCGGATCTGGATCAGCTGGTCGAGGGTTGGCTGGTAGCCGAGAGCGCGAATCTGCCGCACATCGTCGGCGTTCACGCCCTGGACGCTCAGGCCGACGAGCTTATCGGCGTCGGGCACTGCGTAGCCGAGCGATGTTAGGCCATTCACGAAGACCGGGTCCACGTGGAAGATGCGCAGCGCAATCAGGTTGTCGGAGTCCATGCCGTGAACGCCAAGCTGCTGGAGCGACCGCACCCATTCCGTCTGCACATCGAAGAGCGTGTAGGCGAACAGTTTGTGGTTGTCGTAGCCGGTGAAGCCCATCTTCTCCATGCGTGCAACAAAGGCGGCGTTGGGCGCGAAGGCGGTGTTCCCGCTGAGCTCGCCATTCTGGATCGTTCCGGTGCAGGTGAATGTGCCGGCTTCGGCGGCAAGCGCGGCGGTGAGGTTCGCGCCCTGTTTGGCGAAGTCGGCGATGGCGATGCCGGTAAAGCGGCTTTGGGGCAGATCGCTCATGTTGTTGCCGCAGCTGCCGTGGCCGTGGCAGTCGCCGTCGTCGGTCTGCAGGCGAAACGTGCCGGACTTATCGCCGACGCTGAGATAGCAGTTGCGGTTGAAGGGCTCAGAGGCTGCGGCTTGCAGTGCGAAGACGGACGAGGCAACGACGGCGAGCGCAAGCAGAGAGCTAAATCTTCTCATTGGAATCTCCTTCAATTGCCTTCAAAAGGGCGCGGCGTTCCCCGATCGCGCTCAGAATGGGCCCGGTTGATCGACCGGGACTCTGAGCGGTGCGAGAGATTTGCTTGTTCAGAGAGCCGAATCGATTATTTGGAATCGCCGTCGTCGAGAATGCCGGAGATACGCAGCTTGACCAGCTTCTCGAGATTGAGATCGGCGAAGCCGTGTTTCTTGGCCGATGCGATGAAATTCGCGTCGATGTTGAAGATTTTGGTCTTCACAATGTCTTCGGCGGTGGCACCGGGGAACTCTTTCGTAATCGCCTGGGCGTACTCGGGAGTGACGCCCTGAACGCGCATGGCGAGAAGTTGCTTGGAAGAGAGGTCACTAAAGCCGGCCGCTTTCATTCCGGCGACGAACTCCGGCGTGACGGAGAAGATGCGGTAGGAGATGGCATCGTGAACGTCCTTTACATCTAGGCCATTCTGCTTCAGGCCGGCAATGTATTCGGGCGTTACGTCCTGAATCTTGCAGGCGACAAGGTCGTCGGCGGAGAGCTTGCCGAAGCCAAGCTGCGACATGGCGCGGGCGTACTCCGGCGTGACACCCTGGATCTTCATGGCAATGTACTTGTCGAGATCGACGTCGTAGCCGGCGGCTTTCATGCGGTCGATGTAATCGCCTTTTTCGTGATTGCTTTCCGGTGCGGGCGCGCTCTGTTGCGGCTCGGAAGCGGCTGCTTGAGCGGGCACGAGCGATGCGGGTGCCTCCACGCGCGCGAGGGCCGCTGCTGCGGCGGAATGCGGCTGAGCAGGAGTTGACCAGGAAAGAGCAGGCGGGGCGGTGGGATGAATTGACGGATCAGGTGCAACCGTGGCGACCGGCGCGGGCGGGGGAGCCGGAGCCGGATTGAGGCTGGCCAGCACCTGCGGAACAGCGAGCAGGAGAACCACCAGCACTGCGGCGGCCGCGGCCAGAGAGAATGGGCCGCGGTTGGCGGAGGAGGTTTGCGGCTCGCCGAGGATGCGGGCGATGCGCAGGTGCAAGGTGCGCGCGGGCTGGTGGCCGTCGAGCGCCATTGCGAGATTTAGTTGCCTCGAACGCTGCTGTTCCAACTGGAAGAGCGCGTTGGCATAGATGGCCGGGTTGGGGCAGACGGTGAGTGCGAGATCGTCGCAGCAGAGTTCGCGCTCATGGCGGATGCGGCTGCCGAGCCACCAGACGGCGGGATGGAAGAAGAACAGCGTTTCGACCAGCGTCTGGACGAGGTTCCAGAAGAAGTCGGCGCGGCGGACGTGGGCCAGCTCGTGGGCCAGCACCACTTCCAGTTCGTCGGGGCCGAGCGAGGTTGCAGCAGAGAGGGGTAGCAGCACCAGCGCGCGCAGAGCGCCTACTGTGACGGGTCCGGCGATGGCGCTCGAAACGCGCAACAGAGCTGGTCGGCGGAGTCCCAGCGCGGCGGAGATGCGCCGGAAGCTGGCCAGCACCGGGGCAGCGGCTTCAACGTTCGCCGTGGCGCGCAGGCGCTGGATCAGCCACCATCCGCCCAGGCTGCGCAGAGAGAGCGCGAGAACGCCGATGAGCCAGAGGCCGTCAATGAAACGAAGCATGGAGATGGGCAAAACGGGTAGAGTGAAAGTCGATTTGCCGAATCGGGGCGAATGCTCAAAGGCAACCGCAGAGCCTGTTGCAGTGGCTTCCGATGCACTGGCGGGCGGCGTTGCGACGGGCGCGATGGTGTAGTTTTCCAGACCTTTGGCGGCTGCTGCTGCAGTGGTTGAGGATGCGTTGGCACGCAATTCGAAAACGAAGGTGGTCACCGATGCCCCGAGCATCAGCAGCAGTGCGCAGAGAGCCAGCAGGTAGCGCGTGTTGCTGCTGCGGCGGGCGGCGAGCAGGCTCAAAGCGCGACAGACGGCGGCGATTGCGGCAGCCTGCCAGCAGAAATGGATGAGGGTCCAGGCGATGGCTTGCACAGTTGGGGTCATGGCTTAACCTTTCCTCTCGCGGGTGCGAAGTGTTGTATTCTGGTCGTCTCCGTTGCTCGTGGTTTTTCGTTTCAGAAGCGCGCGAATCTCTTCGAGTTCGATGTCACTGGCCGGCTCCATGGCCAGCGCGTGCAGGGCGAGCTGCGCGGCCGATCCGGAGAAGAGGCGGACGCTGAGGTCTTTGAGAATCTTGCTCTGCATGGCGTCCTGGCTGATGGCGGAGCGGTAGACGTGGGCGCGGTTGGCTTCGTCGCGCACCACCAGGCCTTTGGCCGTCATGATCTGCAGCAGCTTCAGGACGGTAGTGTAGCCGGAACGCCGCTCTGTGTTGAGCGCGTCGTAAATCTCCCGCACCGTTGCCGGCTGCTTTTCCCAGAGAATCCTGAGGAGCTCAAGTTCGGATTCGGTGGGCCGGGGGAGCGTGGTGGTCGTATTCGTCATGATGTTTCTGACGTTATACGAAGCATTTCGTAATTGTCAACGAAAATCTTCGTAGTTTGTGGAAATCTTACCTTGGTGTGCGCCACGACAGGGGATTCAGCTTGATTAGCCTATCCGGCTCTGGTAGAACAAGCGCAGGCGCGTTCGGTGTGCGCCGCAGGTCAGGAGGGGGCATATGAGCGTGATACTTCACCCCGCACAGCCGCTTGAGCAACTGGATCAATGGGACGATTTCGTCGAGGGCCGCTACCGCGAAGGCAAGTCGGAAGAGGAGTTTCGCGTCTACGATGCGGCGGCGACGCCGGGCGTGGCCGAGTTCTACCGGCAGAACCACGAGGGCCAGTCGGTTGCTTATGTCATTGAAAAGGAGAAGCAATATTTCGGTCTGACAAAAGGTATGAAGACCATCTGGGAGGCAGCGGAGTTCCTGAACACGCTGGTGGACGACAGCGACCCCGACACCGACCTGACGCAGATTGAGCACTTGCTGCAAACGTCGGAGGCGATGCGGCGGGACAACCGGCCGCGCTGGATGGTGCTGACCGGATTTCTGCACGACCTCGGGAAATGCCTCTGTCTATACGGCGAGCCGCAGTGGGGAGTGGTGGGCGACACATTTCCGGTTGGCTGCGCGTGGTCCAAGGACATTGTTTTTCCGGAATACTTCGCCAACAACCCCGACCGACAGGTTCCCGAGTACCAGACAAAGTATGGAATCTATGAGCCCAATTGCGGCCTCCAGAACCTACACATGTCGTTCGGGCACGACGGCTACATCGCCGAAGTGATGAAGCCGTACATGCCGGTCGAATCGCTTTACATGCTGCGCTTCCACTCGTTCTACCCGTGGCATCGGCATGGAGCTTATGACCATTTGGCGAATGCGCAGGATCGCGCGATGATGGAGTGGGTGCTGAAGTTCAACCAGTACGATCTCTACTCGAAGGGCCACGCCAAGCCGGATTTGAAGGAAATCAAGCCTTACTACGACGAGCTGTTTGAGGAGTTTCTGCCGGAGAAGGTCGCCTGGTAGACGGACCTCAACAACGACGTCGAAAAACAAATGGCCGTCCAGCCAATGTTGGACGGCCATT
This sequence comes from Occallatibacter sp., assembly GCA_035510955.1. Taxonomy (GTDB): domain Bacteria; phylum Acidobacteriota; class Terriglobia; order Terriglobales; family Acidobacteriaceae; genus Telmatobacter. The sequence goes on from DATKGE010000112.1 coordinate 15,309, forward strand.
TGTTTTCGTGCGAACTGATTACATCTTCGGCTGAGCAGCCATCCATGCTTCAAGATTGGGCCCCTGCAGTTTGCGCAGCTCGATGCAGCCGTTGATGCCTTCTACGGCGTGCTTCAGTGCGCGATCCGCGGAAGGCACTTTGTGCGCGGCGAAGAAGCTCTGCACATCGTCGCGCGCGTCGGTGGAACAGAATGCGCCGGTCGAACCCACCAGGATGCTTCCCAACTCGGGTGTCAGCAGCGTGTGCAAGGTGTCCCAATTGCTCTTGATGTAACTCCAGGTTGTGTCGCGTGTGGCATCCACCTGCAGACCGATGGCGAACTGGATGAGAGCGTCCTGGTTGCGCACCTTGCTGGAAGCCGCGTAGTCAAGCGAACGCTGCACCAGTGCCGGATCTTCAAACTGGGCGAGCAGGCGCAGCGCACCTTCCTGGAATTCGGGGTTGGTTGAGGTCTCGGCGACCCTCTGCAATTTGTCAAACAGTGCGGCGTCGCCGTTGCGGGCGGCGATGGACAGGGCAGTCTGGCCAAGCGTGGCGTCAACGGAAGATGGATCAGCAAGATACTTCTCAGTGATCTCGCGGGCCTGGGCAAGGGCGGCGGGATCCTTGCCGTAGTACCCGAGCACGCCAAAGAAGTGAGCGCGCAGTTCGCGGGTATTGGGTGAATCGGAAGCGGCGGCCGGCGGCATCTTGGCGTACTCCGGCGCAATGGTCGTCCGCAGCCAAGCGGCTACAGCGTCGCGCTCCTCTTTGGTTCCTGCAACCCGCTGATAGATGGCGTTGACGCCGCTGAAGGCACTGTCCAGCACCTGAGCGCTGGAGTCGCCCTTGAGCGCGGTGAACAGGTTGAGATAGTCGCCGACCGTAGCTTTGTTGGCGCGCACCTGGGCCCACTCGTCGCCGGTGAGGCTGATGCGCTCCGTGGGGTTGAGGTCGGTCTCGGCGTTGGCGACGAGGGCTGCGTAGACGCTGGGCGAATAGGCGCTGCGATAGTAGCCCTTGCCGCCGGCGTTGGCGTAGAACAGGCTGGCGGAGGGAACCTTCAACGATGGTTTTTCCGGGCTGAGAATCTCGCAGTCTTGCTTGTCGGAGCCTGTCTTAAAGCAAACGGGGATGGTCCACTTCTGCGACGGATCGGGTTCGATGGAGGGGCTGAGGAAGAAGCGGCGCTGCGCGACAGAGACGGTTCCGTTGGTAGCGTCGCCGAAGGTGAGCAGCGGCTCGCCGGGCTGAGCCACCAGCGACTCCATGATCTTGTCGACCGGCTTGTGGCTGGTTGCGGTCTGCGCTCCCCAGAAGTCTTCGGCAGTGGCATTCGAGTACTCGTGGGCTGAGAGATAGGCGTGCACGCCCTTGCGGAAGGTTTCGGGGCCGAGATAATTCTCCACAGCGAGCAGCACATCGCTGGCCTTGCCGTAGGAGATGCCGTCGAACATCTGCTCGATCTCTTCGCGGGTGTCGGCCTTGGCGCGGATGGCGCGGGTGGTGGGCTGGGCGTCAATGCCGAGCGTGACCTGCTCGCCGGCGGCGACGATCTGGTCAATATGCCACTCCGGATACATGGCGGCTACTGGCTTGTTTTCCATCCAGGTGGCGAAGCCCTCGTTGAGCCATGTGTTGTCCCACCACTGCATGGTCACCAAGTCGCCAAACCACTGGTGGGCCATTTCGTGCGCGATGTCGATGGCCACGTTCTGCTGGGCGCCGACGGAGGCGGTTTTCGGATCGGAGAGCATGGCCGTCTCACGAAACGTGATGGCGCCGAAGTTCTCCATGGCTCCAGCTTCGAAGTCGGGAAGGGCGATCAGGTCGAGCTTCTTGAGCGGGTAGGGAATGCCAAAGTAATCGTCGTAGTAGTGCAGAACGTACTCGGCCACCTCGACGCTGTAGGGGGTGAGCGCTACTTTATCGGGCGTGGCGCAACCGCGAATCTTCACGCCGTCCGATTCGCCCTCGGTGCACTGGAAGTCGCCGACGAGAAAGGCGACCAGGTAAGTGGACATTTTGGGCGTGGTGAGGAACTTGAGCGTGTGCTTGCCTGCGGCGGGGCCGGGCGTGTCGGAGATGATGGGGCCGTTGGAGATACCGGTGTCGCCGCTGTCGATGACTAGGGAGACGTCGTAAGTGGCCTTGAATGCCGGCTCGTCGAACGAGGGGTAGGCGCGGCGCGCATCGGTGGATTCAAACTGCGTGACGGCGTAGTTGCGCTTGGCGGTTTTAGAGAGATAGAAGCCGCGCAGCTTGTCGTTGAGAATGCCGGTGTAAGCAATGGCGATGGCGGCCTTGCCGGCGGGCAGTGGGTC
>DATKGE010000113.1:0-8270 GCA_035510955.1 Occallatibacter sp.
ACGATGCCGGTGACCGGCGAAACCACGCGCGAATAGCCCAGCTGGACCTGGGCCTGTTCGTACATCGCCTGGGCATTGCGCATCTCGTCGCGCGTGGCGGCTACGGTTTTTTCCGCGGCTCGGGTTTGCAGCAGGTTCGCCTGGGCAGTGCGCACCGAGGCTTCTGCCGCAGCGACATTCTCGCGCGCCGTTTCCACCGCGGCTTTGGCGGCGTTGAGGCTGGTCACTTGTTCATCGCGGACTTGCTGGCTGGTGACGCCGGCCTGGGCCAGGGCTACGGCGCGCGTAGTGTCGGCATCCTGATGTTCGTACTGCGCCTGGGCCTGGGCCAGGGTGGCTCGAGCCGCGCGCAGTTGTGCCTCAGCCGCGGTCACCTGGCTCAAAGTGTCTCCCTGCGTTTGTTCTTCAGTATCACGCGAGCCGGCCAGCTTGTACTTATCGCCGGAAACCGTGGCTTCCGCGGCGTTGCGCGCGTCGGCAAGGTCCTGCGCTTCGATGGTGGCAACCAACTGACCCGCGGTGACCGTCTGGCCCTCATCGACAGCGAGCGACTGGATGCGGCCCTGGATGCGGGAGCTGACGATGACTTCGTTCGCGTCCACCGTGCCGATCAGCTGGAGGTCGCTGGTGTGTTTGGTGGAGAAGAAATACCAGCAGAGCGCGATGACGAGCAGCACGCCCATGATGATGAAGATGCGATTGCGTGGTTTCATGCGGTCTTTCTCTCGGGAATTGCGGCTGCCGGGATGGGCATGGCGGCGAGCACGGATTTGGCAAGACGTGCGCCCCGTCTGCGGTCGGTAAAGATGGTTTGGCCGAGGTATTCGATAGCGGCTGTGCGCCGGACCGCCATGGGGCCCGGTTCCAGGGGGTCAGAAAACGTGACCAGGCGGACCATGGGCGCGCTGAGGAAATAGAAGACGTTGGCTCCGAGTGTGGCATACATCATCTGCATGGGGTCCACGTTGCACAGTTCGCCAGAGCCGATGGCGTCTGCGACGAGTTGCAGAGAGCGGTCCCACATCGGCTCGAAGGCACTTTTGGCGAGGATGCGCATGGCGTTGGACTGGCCGGTGCGGAAGCGGACCATCTCCTGCTGCATGAGCGCCTGAAATCCGTGGTGGGAGAGATGGCGGTCGAAGTGCTGCAGGACGAGGCGGAGCACGCGCTCGCCGGGGCTGCAGTCGAGGTCGAGTACGGCGAGGGCCTCGCCGGCGACTTTGCCGGCCACTTCACCAAGGGCAGCGGCGTAGAGAGCTTCCTTGTCGCGGAAATAGTAATAGAGCAGGGCCTTGTTGACCCGGGCCACGGAGGCAATGGCGCCAGTGCGGGCGCCGGCGAGGCCGTGCTCGCTGAATTCGCGAATGGCGGCGTGCAGGATGCGGTCGCGTGTCTGGTCGGCGCGGTTGTGCGGGCTTTTGCGCATTCATTAACCGTTTAGTTAGATTAACCGGTTAGTTAAAATGTAGCCGAAGAACCTGCGGTTGGCAAGAGGCTCCCCAATTTTTCCTGGTCGGCTGCGATTACCTTGGTTTTGGGGGCCCGCCTCAGACCCGGCTCAGTGGCCGTGGCCCAGCGGACGCGTAGTGCCTTCGACGGGCGGAGTCTTGGGCTGCTTGTCGGAGTATCGCCCCAGCAGGAACATGGCGAGGCCGAAGACGAGCATCACGATTCCCCAGATGAGGTTGATGTCCATGCCGGCGGAACGGGAGTAGATTTCGCTGCCGCGCGTAAACAGTCCGTAAACGGAGAGCATGACGCCCACGATCAGAAACATCAGGCCCAGCGGGATGCGGAGGTCGAGGCTCATGGGGTTCCTTTCATTCTCCCGATTTAATCCTGCCGGGAAATCTTTATCTGAAGATGATGTTCAGCCCGATCCCCATCACCAGCAGGCCCACCGCGATCACGCTGGGCCGCGCGTACCACGCCATGTGGTGCTCGACGGGTTTCGGGGTGAGCGAGTAAACCAGACCGACGAGTTCGCTTTCAGGGCGCGGTTTGGTCATCAGGCTGATGATCACCGTGAGGACGAAGTTGACGGTGAACGCGATAATCGCCTGGTAGAAATTCAGAGCCATCGCGCTCGGATAGACGTGGACGACGTGGAGCCAGCCGCCGTGGATGCCGGTTGCGGTGGACGCAGGGACGGTGAGCCCATGATGCAGCACCGCGGCCAGGGTGCCACTGACCAGACCCGTGAAGGCCGCGTGCCCGGTGGAGCGCTTCCAGAACATGCCCAGCAGGAAGGTCGCAAACAGCGGCGCGTTCACGATGGAAAACACCAGCTGCAGCGTATCCATAATGTTGTTGAAGCCCAGCACCACGTAGGCGGTGCCCATCGAGATCAGAATTCCCACGACCGTGGTCCATCGGCCCATCTTCAAATAGTGAGCGTCGCTGGCGCCTTTGTGGATGTAGGACTGATAGAGATCGAAGGTCCACACGGTGTTAAACGCCGTGACGTTGCCGGCCATGCCGGACATAAAGCTCGCCAGCAGCGCGGTGAGTCCGAGGCCGAGAATGCCCGTGGGGAAGTAGTGCAGGAGCATGTTGGGAATGGCGAGGTCGTAGTCGAGCACCGGCTGGCCCTGCGTGTCGAGCATCACCTTGCCCGTAACCGGATCGACCTTCGCCGGAATCAGGCCGCGGCCGGCGCTCAGGTTCTCCGAGCTGCTGGTGGTTGCGGTCATGCCCACGGGAGCGGCCTGACCCATCACGTGACGCGTCACCATGGGCGTGCCAATGGCGATCAGGCCCGGAAGAATAACGAGGAACGGGAAAAACATCTTGGGAATAGCAGCGATGAGTGGCACGCGGCGCGCCGATTCTTCTGAGTTGGCGGCCATCGCGGTCTGGATGACGAGGAAGTCAGTACACCAGTAGCCGAAGGAGAGAACGAAGCCGAGGCCGGCCACGAGGCCGAACGAATCCACGCCTAGCGGATTGGTGTGCGCGCTGCCCATGCCCTGCCAGGAATGCGTGTACGCCGATGGCAGCGTCGCCTTCAAACCGTTCCAGCCGCCGACGTTTTTGAGCCCAACCCAGACCAGCGGCAGGAATCCCGCGACGATGAGGAAGAACTGGAGAACTTCGTTGTAAATGGCGCTGGTAAGTCCGCCGAGGAAGATGTAGCAGAGCACAATGACGGCGGAGAGGATGATGGCGAAGTGGAAGATCCAGGCAACGGGCATGCCGAGGTGGATGAAAAGTTTGTCGAAGACGTGAAGCGTCTGGATCAGACGCGCCATCGCGTACATGGAGATGCCGGAGGAGAAGACGGTCATGGCGGCGAAACTGCACGCGTTCCACGCGCGGGTCTTTTCGTCGAACCGCAGCCGGAGGAATTCCGGCACAGAGCGCGCTTTCGATCCGTAGTAGAACGGCATCATGAAGACGCCGACAAAAATCATGGCGGGAATGGCGCCGATCCAGTAGAAGTGGCTGGTGACGATGCCATACTTTGCGCCGGAAGCGCCCATGCCGATGACTTCCTGGGCGCCGAGGTTAGCCGAGATGAAAGCCAGACCGCAGATCCAGGCGGGCAGCGAGCGCCCGGCCTGGAGGAAGTCCTTGCTGGTTTTCATGAAGCGTTTGAGTGCGAAGCCAATGCCCAGCACAAAAACGAAGTACAGCAGCATGATGAGCCAGTCGATGGTGGTCAGGTTCACGCTTTGCTTTCCTCAATGGAGGATTTGGATGCCCTCGCCGCAGGCCACTGTACACGGTTGCATGGGGCAAGTCCAGATGACAAATAACCCCTTGATCCGAAGTGAATCGATTTAGAGAGACTGCACGGGAATCAGGGTCAGATCGTCGACGAGCCCGACTTCCTTCTGCACAAACGGCTCAGCGTAGCGCACCCCGGCAAGGGCTCCATAGTGGCGGGCTTCGGCAAACGTGCGCTCGCGAATCTCTTCCTCGGGTACGAACAGGCCGCTGCCCGCGGACTGGTTCGCGTACTGCGAGTGGTAAGCCATCAGCGCGCGGTGCCGGTCCTCGATGAAAGCCGTGATGTCGACGACGAAGCTGGGGCGAACGTCGCCGTAAAGGCTGGCGTAAACAATCTTGAACGGCCGATGCGGCGCGGTTCCCGTTTCAATCTTCGCGAGGCCAGAGAGGAAACACGCCTCATAGCCGAGCGTCGACGCCGTAGCGTGGTCGGGATGTCGCGCCGTCCAGTAAGGAAGAATCACCACGCGAGGCCGCACCCGCCGCAAAACCTCAACCACCTTGAGCCGGTTTTCCCAGGTATTTTCCACGCGGCCGTCGGGAATATCCAGCGCCTCACGCCAGCCGGCGCCCAGGATGCGCGCCGCTTCGGTGGCCTCGGCAGCGCGTTCGGTCGCGGAACCGCGGGTGCCTGCCTCCCCCTGAGTGAGATCCAGAATGGCGGTCGAGACGCCCATGGAGTGCATGCGCAGTAGCGTGCCGCCGCAGGTTTGCTCCACGTCGTCGCGGTGAGCGGCGATGGCAAGAACCTCAGTCGCGGATGCAGGGGCGATCGGTTGTTCCGCCATGCCAGATTCCTGCGCTAAATAATCCTTAGTAGATGGTGTTGTCGTCGTCGGTGCCGGCATCCATGTAGGCGCAGTCGATGGCCGTCCCGGCAATGGTCACGTTGGAGTTGTCCAGCGCTGTCATGGTGGTGGTGCTGTAGATATAAATCTGGCCGCCCTCGGTGGTGTAGACCTTGTGCAGACCCTCGATTCCGGCGATGCCGGTGCCATCGCCCTGATAGGAATCGATGGTGACCGCGCCACTCGCGGTATTGAACATGGTGATGCAGCCAAACTGAACACTGGCGCCGGTTTGCGATTGCTGATAGCGGACGCCCTGGTTGCACTGCGAGGAACCGATCCAAAGCGTATTGTCGTCGGCGAAGACCATGCGGTTATGCATGCCGTCGCTGATGGAGTACGTTCCGGCAATCGTATTGGCAGGGGTGTTGAGCACGGTGAGATAGCCCGCAAAGAGGCCGCTCGATGTTTGGTATTGCTGGCCGGCAATGTAAAGCGTATTGCCGCTGAAGATCGCGTTCGTGGCTCCGTCGGGGATAGCGATATTGCTTTGCGCCACCAGCGCGATGCCGCTGGCTCCGGTGCTGCCGGAATTGATGGAGGACGCGGTGATGGGGATGGTGGTCAGCCCGGCGGTGGTGCCGCCGCACTCCGGACCGCAATCGACGACGTACGCTGTCGAGCCATCCGGCGAGAAAACAGCCTTGATGGGATGATCGAAGGTTGCCGATGGTCCCGTGCTCACGGGAAAGACACACCAGGTGGGCAGCTTCTCTGGCTCACAATCCTGAGCGCCCAGATAGTTCGGATTATTGATAGCCGCAGCCTGCTGCGCCTGCGTCAGCTGCACGAAGCTGTAGACAGCGAAGCTCTGCGGGGGCGCAACGTTGACGGTTTGACCGGCGGGCTGGGTGGCGTTCTGGATGAACACGAGAGCGACGGTGCCACCGGGGTTGACGGAGATGCCGTAAGCATTGGGCAGGTTCAGCGTTAGACCGCTGCCGTTGTTCCGGTTGACCACGCTGATGATGTGACTGGACGGATTGGCGGCGTAAACGTAGCCCAGATCGCGACTGATGAAGATGCCGTTGTACGGGACGCCTTCGGTGCTGCTCGAGAGGCTTCCGGGAATCGAGACCGACCCGCTGACTTTTTCCTGCGCGTAGTTGATCAGCGTCAGGCTGCCGTCGCCTTCGCCATACACCGCGCCGGTTTGCTGCTCCGGCATGTTTTGAATGGTCAGGGGCAGTTTCCCGGAGTAGCCGTTGACCAGCAGTTGCCCGGAGGAGGCGTTATAAGCGTGGCGAATGTCATAGTACGCGTCCATGAAAGGCATGGCGCCCGTTGCGAACGCGCTGGGATTCTGCTCGGCAATCAGTACCCGATTGAGCACGCCGCTGGGAGGCAGGGTGCGTCCGGCAAAATAGAAATTCTGGCCGCATGAACTGATCACGTTGCAGACCAGGAAAACCGAGCTGAGGACGGCAACGAAGTACAGGGAACTTCTCTTCTTCAAAACCTTAGAACCTCACCATGCGCGTCGCTGATAACGATCCTGCGGGAAAGCCCAAGTATAACAGGGCGATGGACGACAGTTCGTTGGACGCTGAGTCCGGCCCCAGGTGAGAGGCGCTTCGCGAAAAGCCCCCGCGACACCTGACTCCAGACCGGAAACGGAGCGGGCGAGCGGCTCTGCGTCCGCCTTTCCTTGCCTGATACCATGAAGCAGGATATCCCCGCATGACCAGCCGTCTTGAACAGATCTTTGGCCGGCGCACCATTCTCTGCGATGGCGCAATGGGCACGTCTCTCTATGCGCGCGGCGTCTTTATCAATCGCTGCTTTGACGAGCTGAACCTCTCGCAGCCGGAACTGGTGCGGAGCGTGCACGAGGATTACCTGCAGGCGGGCGCGGAAATTATCGAGACCAATACCTTTGGCGCGAATGCGCTTCGGCTCGAGCGATACGGCCTGCGGGACAAAGTCGGCGAGATCAACCAGGCCGGCGTCAGCATCGCGCGCCAGGCGGTTCGCCAGCTGGCCGACAAGCAGGCGGGTACCGCGTACGTGGCGGGTTCCGTTGGGCCTCTGGGCGTGCATCTGGAGCCGCTCGGCAAGACCGGCCTTGATGAGGCGCGGGACGCTTTCGCGGAACAGATTCGTGCGCTGGTCTCGGGCGGACCAGGCGTAGGCGTCGACTTATTGATTATCGAGACCATGCCAGCGCTGAATGAAGCGGAACAGGCTGTCCTGGCGGCGCGCGAGGCCGCGCCGGATGTCCCTGTGGTCGTGATGGTCACCGTCGATGAGGAAGCGAACTGCCTGGATGGGGCATCCCCGGAAACTGCGGCGGCGCGCATTGAATCCTGGGGCGTCGATGGGATTGGCTGCAACTGCAGCGTGGGCCCCGCGACGGTGCTGACCGCGATTGAGCGCATGGCTATGGTAACGACGCTGCCGCTCATGGCGATGCCGAACGCCGGCATGCCGCGCTCGGTGGACGGCCGTAACATTTATCTATGCTCGCCGGAGTACATGGCGAGCTTCGCGCGCAAATTCACAAAAGCCGGCGTGCAGTTCATCGGCGGCTGCTGCGGAACCACCGCGCAACACATTCGCGCCATGAAGTCGGCGCTGCGAGCCACGGAAGCGCAGGCCGCCGCCGGCCAGCGGACGACCCGGCAGGAGCCGATTGTGACGGAGACGCCGCCCGCGGCGATCCAGGAGCGCTCGCGCCTGGGCCGGCTGGTGCACGAGGGCGCGTTCATCACCATGGTCGAGATTGTGCCGCCCCGCGGGATCGACTGCGGCAAGGAGCTGAAGGGCGCGCAGGAGATGGCGGATCTGGGTGTACACGCCATTAATGTTCCCGACTCGCCCCGTGCCTCGGCCCGCATGAGCGCGCAGAGCCTGTGTATCCAGATTCAGCAGAAGACCGGCATCGAGACGCTCCTGCACTACACCTGCCGCGATCGTAATGTCCTGAGCATCCAGAGCGATTTGCTGGGCGCGTCATCGATCGGGCTGAAGAACATTCTGTGCCTCACCGGCGATCCGCCCAAGCTGGGGAATTATCCGGATGCAACCGCGGTCTACGACGTGGATGCGATCGGGTTGGTCAACATCGTCCATCGCCTGAACCACGGGCTCGATATTGGCGGCAATCCCATCGGCGCATCGACCGGATTCACGATTGCCGTGGCGGCAAATCCTGGCGTGCCGGACTTGGATAACGAAGTGCGCCGCTTTGCCTGGAAGGTGGAAGCAGGCGCGGAATATGGCATCACCCAGCCGGTCTTCGATCTCCGCGTTCTTGAGGCGTTTCTCAAACGCATCGAGGGATTCCGGATTCCAATCGTCGCAGGCATCTGGCCGCTCACCAGCCTGCGCAACGCTGAGTTCATGAAGAACGACCTGCGGGTCAGCGTTCCGGATGAGATTCTGCTGCGGATGCAGCGGGCCGCCAATCCGGAGGCAGCGCGCGCGGAAGGAATTTCCATCGCCCAGGAAATGCTGGCGGCGGCGCGGTCCATGGTGCAGGGTGTGCAGGTCAGCGCGCCGTTCGGACGCTATAGCGCCGCGGCCGAGGTCCTTCGGGAGGTATTGCCACCGGGCCCTTCGGCTGACAATCCGGGCCGTGTTCCAGCCGTCGCGCCGGAGGAGGCCAAAGTTGGCCAGCTTTGAGGAGTCCCTGACGAAGCTCGAAGCGATTGTCGCGAAACTCGAGGGCGGCGATCTGAACCTCGAGGA
>DATKGE010000114.1:0-18922 GCA_035510955.1 Occallatibacter sp.
GAGGACTCCGACCGCGAGCACGAGCAACTGACGCGCGACGCCGAGGAGATTCTCGAAGCGCTGGGACTTCCCTACCGCCGCGTCCTGCTCTGCGCCGGCGATACCGGCTTTTCTTCAGCCAAGACCTTCGACCTGGAAGTGTGGCTGCCGGGCCAACAACTCTACCGCGAAATCTCCTCCTGCTCGAACTTTGAAGCCTTCCAGGCGCGGCGCGCCAACATCCGCTACCGGCCTGCCACGCAAGGCGCCAAGGCCAAGCCGGAGTTCGTGCACACCATCAACGGAAGCGGTCTGGCGGTGGGCCGGACCTGGCTGGCGATTCTTGAAAACTATCAGCAGGCCGACGGTTCCGTGCTCATTCCGGCGGCGCTACTTCCCTACATGGGAGGCATCGAACGGATTGGGCCGGAAGCCGGGGGAGTAAAGAGCAAGGAAGTGAAGGAACTGTAATGCCGTCAATCGCACCCAACACGCAGCCGCGGCGCACGGTGAAGCAGATTCTGCTCAGCTACTTCTATTGGACCTACTCGCGCGGCACGCTCCACTACGACGTGATGGTCACGGCAATTTTGTTGTTCATCTTTCTCTCGCCGCAGATTCCCGGATGGAGTTATGGCGACAAGCCCTCGCCGATTGGCGGACCATCGCACCCCATCCAGGTGATCGGCAACGACGGCCAGGGAGTGATTGTAACGGTGCAGGCCTCGGATGTGAGCCTGGATCTGCACACTTCGGCCTCGGATGCGGTGGTCAAGCAAACCCTTCGCAAGGCCATTGAACCGGTAACCGGCGATGACGTTTTTGTGGTGCATTGGGAGACCGCGACCGACCCCGAGGGTCATGCGATATGGAAGGTCTGGGCGCACCGCTAACTCGCGTTCGACCGCCTCCAACTCACTTTTATTGCTCCTTCAGTCGGATTGGCGCGTCGAACAGCTAAAGGAAAGCCATGTTTTTGAGATTCAAGCTCGTCTGTGCCGCAGCCCTTGCGCTGGCCTTCATGCCCGCCCGCACTGCGACCGCCGCGCCCCAGGACGATCTGAAAGGCGTCCTCGATCGGCTGAATGTTTCCGCCGCCAACTTCCGCTCTGCTTCGGCGGAGGTGGAGTACGACACGATCGAAACCGATCCCGTGCCCGATACCGACGTGTGGAAGGGCATGGTCTACTACGAGCGCAAGAACAACGCCGTCAGCATGGGCGTGCACTTCGACACGCACAACCAAAATCCCTCCGGAAAGGCCTATACATACGTCGGCGGCGTTTTCATGCTCTTCGAGTCCGGGATCAACCAGGTGACCACGCATGCCGGGGCGGCCAAATTCGAGAGCTACGTCATCCTGGGCTTCGGCGCCAGCGGCAACGATCTCGAGGCCAAATGGGACATCAAGTACCTCGGATCGGAGACCCTCTCTGACGGCAAAGGCATGGTGAAGACCGCGGAACTGGAGCTGGTGGCAAAGGACCCGGCTGTGCTCAAGACTGTTTCAAAGGTCACCATTTGGGTGGACCCAGACCGAGCTGTGAGCCTGAAGCAGGTTTTCGTCCTCAGCGCTACCAGCACGTGGGTCTGCAAGTACTCCGATTTCAATCTCAATCAGCGCTTGCCTGCTGACGCTTTCACTTTCAAGACCAACCGGCAGACTGTCTACCAAAAGCAATAGTCTGTGAGCACAAAACGGGGGGACGGATTCAATCCGTCCCCCGTTTTGCATTTGACTTCAATTGGGTCTTGAAACAGTCTCTAAGCTACTGCCGAAGGAACTGCAGAGGCATGTTCCTCGATATCGAGCCTGCTGCCAACCTCGGCGGCGGCCTGCGCCAGCACGCGGTGGTGAATGGTGAACAGGGCCAGCTCGAGCCGATCGCTGACGCCGGTCTTGTCGTAGATGGAGCGAAGATAATTCTTGATGACCTGCTCGGTAGTCTTCAGGCGGATGGCGATCTCGCGGTTCTTGCAGCCCTGGACGATCAGGGCCACGATGCGCATCTCCTTGGGCGTAAGGCGGTCGCGGACGCGCGTTCCCACCATATCTTCTTCGGGCATGTCGGGTTGCAGCAGTTGCGGCGGCAGCCAGGTTTCGCCGGCGGCGACGCGGCGCACGCACTCCACAAGCGCGGATCCGTTGACGCTGCGGAAAACGACGCCGCGAAAGCCCTGTTGCAAGTAGCTGCCCGCGGTGTCGCTGTTCTCCGCGATCACGATGCCGCGGCTGCCGGTGGTCTCAAGCATTGCGCGCAGCCGGGTCAGGTCGGGCCGCAGCGCGGCGGCAAACAATACGATGGAACCAGGAAACGTGGTAATGGCGTGGTGCATCCGGTCCAGGTCGGTGCACTGGGCAATGATGCGCATGTCTTCGTCGGTGGCCAGAACCTTGGCCGTGCCCGCACGAAAAATCGCCTGCGAATCGGCCAGGATAATCTTGTTCATGATGTTTGCCTCATCTGTTGCAAAATCCCGGATCGAACAAAATGCTGCGGCCCCAAACCTACCCGCGGGTGCCGGGCGACTTGAGATCGGGCAACTGTCATTGCCTCTGGTGGCACTATCGGCAAGAAGACAAAGAGCCTTGCGGTTGACTGCATTTGCGACACTTGAGTCCGATCGCACCGATGCTGCCGTCAATCGAAGATGAACCTGCCTCCTGATTCCCGGCTTTCATCCATCACAGTCTGCAACCCGTTTAATTGCAAGCTGTTTAATTGATGCAACATGTCCACCGTAGGCGAACGAACCTTGCCAGTCAATGACCAATTGGGGGTAGAGGCATTAACCCCTGGTACCCACGAATTGACCCCTGGTACCCACTATTGGTGGGACAACCTTATACTGAGTTCTAAACTGAGATTATATGGCGAGGCCGATTCTCCTGGCAGTAGACGACGACGTGAACGTGCTGGAAGCCGTGGTCCAGGATCTGCGCCGGCAATACGGGGCCACTTACCGCGTGATGCGGGCCGCCAGCGCCCAGGCTGCCCTGGACACGCTAGCGCAACTGAAGAACCGCCAGGAGCCGGTGGCGCTGATCTGCAGCGACCAGCGCATGCCGGGAATTACCGGCGTCGAGTTTCTGGAGCGTTCGCGGGAGATTTATCCCGATTCGAAGCGGGTTTTGCTCACCGCCTACGCGGACACGGAAGCAGCCATCCAGGCCATCAACTCCGCCCGCATCCACTACTACCTCAACAAGCCGTGGGATCCGCCGGAGGAAAAGCTCTACCCGGTGCTGAGCGACCTGCTGGAAGACTGGCACGCGGGCTACCAGCCTCCGTTTGAGGGGCTGCGGGTGATTGGGCACCGCTGGTCGCTCAAGGACCACAAGGTGCGTACGTTTCTTTCCAGCAACCATGTGCCTTACCGCTGGATGGACATTGCCGGCGGCGACGAGGCGCTGAATCTGCTCAACGAACGGCAACTGGATACGACCCGGCTGCCGGTGGTGCTGTTCCCGGACGGGAGCGCGCTGGTGGACCCCGAGCCGGCCGAACTGGCGACAAGGGTGGGTCTGCGCACCCAGGCAGCTCAGGATTTCTACGACATCGTGGTGGTGGGCGCTGGTCCTGCCGGCCTGGCGGCAGCGGTGTATGGAGCCAGCGAAGGGCTGCGCACGCTGGTGATTGAGCCGCAGGCGCCGGGCGGCCAGGCCGGCTCAAGCTCGAAGATCGAGAACTATCTGGGCTTCCCCGCCGGCGTCACCGGGGCGGACCTGGGCCGGCGCGCACATATCCAGGCCACGCGCTTTGGCGCCGAGTTCCTCACCCAGCGGGCCACCGGGATGCGCATCGACGGCCAGTACCGATTCATTCAACTGGCTGATGGGCGGGAGGTTTCAAGCCACGTGGTGCTTCTGGCGCTGGGCGTTCACTACCGCAAGCTCACCATTCCCGGCGCGGAGCGTCTGACCGGGCGGGGCATTTATTATGGGGCGGCGCTGGTCGAGGCGGTCAGTTGCAAGGACGAGGACGTGTTTGTGGTGGGGGGCGCCAACTCCGCCGGGCAGGCGGCCTTGCATTTTGCCCGCTATGCCCGAAAAGTAACCATGCTGGTGCGCGGAGCCGGCCTGGCGGCCACCATGTCGAAATACTTAATCGATGAGATCGCTCGAACATCCAATATTGAGTTGCAGGCCTTTACGCAGGTTGTGGAGGCCTTCGGCGAAGAACGGCTGGAAGCGCTGCAGTTGAAAGGTCCGGACGGGGAACGCCGGGTCCCGGCCTCGTCGCTGTTTGTGTTCATCGGTGCTGCGCCGGGAACGGAGTGGCTGCCGGCTAATGTCTTGCGCGACGAATATGGGTTCCTGCTTGCAGGGCCCGATTTGCGCGCGGACGGCAAGCCGCCCGACGGATGGCGGGAGCCGCGCGAGCCGTTTCTGCTGGAGTCCAGCATACCTGGCGTGTTTGTTGCCGGCGATGTGCGGCACGGGTCCATCAAGCGGGTGGCCTCGGCAGTGGGCGAGGGGTCGATTGCGGTGCAGTTTGCGCACCAGTATTTGGCGGGGTTCTAACGAAACGTGGAAATGAGCGAGGGCCAGCAAAAAATCGTGATCGAGCAGGTTGCCTTGGGAGAGGTCGCCGAAGCCCTCGGCCACACTCTTCCCTTCGCCGGAATCAACCTTAACGATCTGGGCGACATCGGGCCGGTGGAACGCGTGACTGCCGCCGCGGAAGCCGTGCTGGTTGAACCACCGGAGGCAATGCGCGGCTACTGGGTGGTTCTGGAGGGTGAGATCCGGGCCGACCGGCTGGAGCCCGATGGTACGCGAACAACGACCGGAGTGGCGCGCGCGGGGGAGGGGTTCGGCGAGACGCCCCTGCTCATCGGCAAAACGCACACTTCCTTCATTATTCAAGCGGTGCAGGATTCCGTGCTGGTGCGTTTCAGCGAGCAGGGTTTCTGGGCGCTGATGGCCTGCTGCCCGACAGCGCGCAAAGTGATTCTGGCCAACATGGCGCAGCGCCTGCAGACCTACCAGGTGGAAGCGCTGCACCGGGAGAAGCTGGTCTCGCTTGGAACGCTGGCCGCCGGCCTGATGCACGAGTTGCACAACCCCGGTTCGGCAGCCAAACGCGCGTCCTCGCAACTACGCACCAACATGCTCCGCTTGCAGGAGTTGAGCCTGCGGCATGGCGCCAAGCCCAAGACGCAGCTTCAGATCGATTGCATGCACAGCCTGCTGGAGCACGCGTTTCGAGGCTGCCATGCTCCCTCGTTGAGCACCATAGAGCAGTCGGATGCGGAAGAGGCCATGTCGGAATGGCTGCAATCGGCGGGCGTTGAAAATGCATTTATGATTGGGCCGGCGTTGGTCGAGATCGGCTTCGATTTTCGCGAATTGGACTGCGCCAAAGATGCATTCGATCGAGCAGAGCTTTCCGACGCGCTCAACTGGTTGGGCGCCCTCATCTCCAGCGTGTCGCTGGTCTGCGCCATCGAGGAAAGCATTACCCGCATCTCCGACCTGGTGATGGCCGTCAAGAAATTTGCTTACGACGAGAAGTCGCCGGCCAAGGAACTCGACGTGCACGACAGCCTGCAAAGCACGCTCACCATTCTGGGACACAAGCTGCGCATCAAGGGCATTCAGGTTGAAAAGGAATTCGCGGCGAGCCCGGCAATCATCCAAACGCGCGGCTCTTCGCTGAGCCAGGTGTGGACCAATCTGATTGACAACGCGCTGGACGCTTCGCCGTCGAACGCCAAGATCAGGATCGCCACGTGGATGGAATCCGGGAACGGTTCGGGAGCCGGAACCGCCGCCGGAACCGACAGCCTGGCTGTCTCCATCGAGGATCACGGCTCGGGGATTCCGCCCGAAGCGCTTCCTCACATCTTCGAGGCCTTCTTTACCACCAAGCCGCAGGGCTCGGGAACGGGGCTGGGGTTGGAGATTGTGCATCGCATCGTGACGCAGAAGTTCGGCGGAACCATCGAGGTCGAGTCCGAACCGGGAAACACGCGCTTCATTGTGCGCCTGCCGATGAAGGGTCCTGGCGATTGCGGAATGTGCGTGCTGCCGGCGCGTTGAACAGGTGACGCTTTTTCCCAACGGGCGACTCGCTAGGGACGCCGCCCGCTGCAAATCCCGGCCTCGCATCGAGATTTCCCGCGGCGCCATTGAGCGCTCCTGTCTTGCTTTCCGCTACACAAGACCTCCCACAACGCAGGATTAGCAGGCACTAATCCCCTTTCCCACAACTGAAAACGATGAAGTTGATCCGCGCCCAGCCGATGAAAGAGGCAGAGGGTTCCGGATGACGGATCGTGCTGAGCTTCTGGAGGCGACGCTGAATAGTTTTCCGGAGGGCGTTGCCCTGCTCGGCGAAAACTGCCACGTAGTGTTCTGGAACCAGGCAGCGCAGGCCATCACTGGATACGCTGCGATGGACGTGGTGGGGCGCCCTGCGCCGGATGCGCTGCAACCTCTTGTGGAATGCACCGGCTGCACGCGTGACTCGGAATCGGGGGCCTGTGCAAACGGCCGCGAGACCGGACACGGATTCCTGGTCCACGCACAACACAAGCTGGGCCACGAGGTCACTGCCATGGCGCGGCTGCTGCCGCTGCGCAATGGATTGGGAACGCGCATCGGCAATGCCATCCTTTTTCATCCCGCGGAATGCCTCGATGCCTTGCCGCGCGGCGTGGCCGGCGAAGGCGAAAACATAGAAGCAAGCCAGGAAGACCTCAAGGAGCGGCTGGAATCGCTGTTCGAGGACTTTACCAACGGCGGCCAGAGCTTCGGCGTGCTTTGGATCACCGTCGACCAGGCCCGCGATTTGCGCAAGACCCACGGCGCGGGCGCGTGCGAAGCCATGCTCCAGAAGGTGGAACACGCGCTGGCGCAGGGGTTGAGGCCCGCAGAACACCTGGGCCGCTGGGGCGAGGACGAATTTCTTGTCACCTCCCACGAGCGCACGCCAGCCATGCTGGCCAATCACGCGCAGGTGCTGGCCGGCCTGGCCAGAACGGCGGACTTTCGCTGGTGGGGCGATCGCGTTTCGCTCACCGTCAGCATCGGCGCCGGGCAGGCAGAGAGCGCCGCTACACTTGCCGGTCTGCTGGAGAGAGCCAGGGCCGCAATGTTTTCAAGTTATCAGGCGGGCGGAAACCGCATAACTGCAGCGCCGGAGGGTCATTCATGTTCGCCATCATAGGCATTGTCATCGTATTCGGAGCGGTCATCGGCGGCTTCCTCATGGAGAAGGGCCACATCATGGTCCTGGTGCAACCGGCCGAAGTACTGATCCTGGTTGGCGCGGCTGTCGGAACGCTGCTGGTCGCCAATCCCATGCATATTATCAAGGGCGTCGTTGCCGGACTGCTGGGCGTGCTGAAGGGCTCGAAGTTCGACAAGAAGCATTATCTGAGCACGCTCAAAATGATGTACGAGTTCCTCAACAAGGTGCGCAAAGAGGGCTTGCTCAGCGTCGAGATGGACGTTGAAAAGCCAAAGGAGAGCACCATCTTCAAGAACTATCCTGCGTTCCTCGGCGACCATCACGCACGCGACTTTGTGTGCGACACGCTGCGCACGGCGATCACCGGAGGCGTGGAGCCTTTCGACATGGATCAGATGATGGAACTGGACATGGAGGTGCATCACCACGCCGAGATGCAGCCGGTAAACGCACTGAACACAGTTGCCGATGCGCTGCCGGGGCTGGGCATTGTGGCCGCGGTGCTGGGCGTGGTCATCACCATGGGTTCGCTGGGCGGACCTCCGGAGGAAATCGGTGAGAAAGTGGCCGCGGCTCTGGTGGGCACATTTCTCGGCATCCTGCTTTGTTACGGCGTGGCTGGGCCGCTGAGTTCGAATATGAGCAAGACCGCCGACGAGCATAACGAATATCTGCATGTGCTTCGTGTCCTGATGCTTTCCTTTCTGAAGGGCGCGGCGCCCATGATTGCCATTGAGTTGGGGCGGCGGGCGATTCCCGCGCATGTGCGGCCCAACTTCGACGAGATGGAAAAGGGCTGCAAGGGCGGGCCAGTGAGCGTTGAAACGGCCGCGGCTTAGGCCATGCAGCAACCTGTGGGGAGAAACCGGGCGTCATGACCACCAAGCAGCAACCCATCATCGTGATCAAGAAAGTAAGCGGCCACGGCGGCCACCACGGCGGCGCGTGGAAGGTTGCTTATGCCGACTTTGTAACCGCCATGATGTCGCTGTTCATTGTTCTGTGGCTGATGGGTTCGAGCGAAAAGGTAAAGAAGGCCGTGGCCGGCTATTTCAATGACCCCAAGGGTACTGGGAGCATGCTGGGCACCACCATGACTGGCACCGGAGAAGCCATCACTGTGCAGGCCAACGACCAGATGCAGAAGCTGAAGGACAAGCTCGAAGCCGAGATCAAGGCAAAGAAGGAATTTGAAAAACTCTCCAAGCAGATCGAGATCACCATCACTGCGGAAGGCCTGCGCATTGAACTGATCGAGGACAAGAACGGTACCTTCTACCAAAGCGGCAGCGCGCACATCAGCGACATTGGTCAGGAGCTCCTTGGGCTGCTGGCTGGGGAACTGAAAACTCTGCCCAATGAACTGCTGATCGAGGGGCATACGGACGCAACGCAATACTCGACCGACACCAACTACAGCAATTGGGAGCTATCGGCGGACCGCGCCAACTCCGCGCGGCGACTGCTGCAGGAGAACGGGGTCCGCTCCGATCAGGTCACGCAGGTGCGCGGCTACGCCGACATGATGCTGCGGGTAAAAAGCAATCCGCATGACCCGTCGAATCGCAGAATCTCGCTCCTGGTAAAGAACGGTGCGGACGGCGCAGCGCCGCCGAATATCTCCGGCGACGGCAAAAAAGCGATCGCCGGACCTGCGTCGGCGTCTGCTGCCGCCGCCAAGGACGCACCGCGCGAGGTGAAGCCGCAGACGGCAACGGCGCCTCCGGGAGCAGCTGCTGCACCGGCTGCTCAAACACAAACAGCGGCCAAACCTACTGCGGCCAAACCTGCTGCTGTCAAACCGGCAGCGGGAACCCCGGCTGCCAAACCCGGCCTGCTGGACCGGCTAAAGAGCATGTTGCCGGGAGCAAAGAAGTAGAACTGGTTGCATAAATTCGGTTTTGAAAGGGCACGGCCGGGTGCCCCCTGGGCGCCGTGCCGCCAGGGACACATATGATCTGGGGCTTTACGCGCTGCGGAAAAACTCGATTCCGCGTTGAAGAGCGAGGGCTTTGTAACAGGGCACGACGTCAGTCGTGCCGCAAAAAGCACCAAGATAACGTGGGCTTTGGCCCCTGCAGTATGCCTTTGAGGCAGTTCGTCCGCCAACAGTCCTTTTTCCGCATCCTGTTTAGCCCTTGAGGGAAGTTCCCTCGTTGGTCGAGCGACATTCATGCAACCAGTTCGAGTCCTTCCGCTCGCGGGCAAGCCGGGAAATTTCAAGGCGCGAAGGACTGGCGATGGTGTAGTCTTGTCTGCGAAAAAGAAAGCGTTTACTCTCAAGGACCGCTTCCCATGACCATCGTCGCCGGCGTTGATTTCGGCACTCTCAGTGTTCGCGTTACCCTCGTCGACAGCCACTCCGGACCGATCGGCACTGCCTCCGCCTCTTACCCACTGCATCGCCGCAGGGAAGACCCCGATTTTGCTACCCAGTCCCATGCCGACCAGATGGCCGCGCTGGCCGCTGCCACGCGCGATGCCCTGCGCTCGACCGGCGTCGACGGCAATGCAGTCTCGGCCATCGCGCTCGACACCACCGGCTCCAGCGTGATCCCCGTTGGCGAAGGATTGGAGCCGCTCGACGAATATTATTTGTGGTGCGACCATCGCGCCTCTGCCGAAGCCGAAGAGATCACGGCAACGGCGCACGCAACAGGCTTCGAAGGCATTCAATGGTGCGGCGGCGTTTACTCTTCCGAGTGGGGCTTCGCCAAACTGCTGCACTGGCTTCGGCACAACCCGGAAAAACGCCAGCGCTTTGTCACCGCTCTCGAACACTGCGACATGGCCGCGGCCACGCTGAGCGGGACCACTTCAGTGAGCGGCCTGAAGCGCAGCGTCTGCGCCATGGGCCACAAGTGGATGTGGAACCCCAAGTGGGGGGGGCTGCCGCCAGAGGAGTTTCTGGTTGCAGTCGATCCGCTGTTCGCCGGCGTGCGCGCAAAGCTTGGCGGAGATTTTCTGACCAGCGATCATCTGGCCGGGCATCTTTCGGCAAAGTGGGCGGAGTCGCTGGGACTGCGCGCGGGAATTCCGATTCCCGTCGGCGCATTCGACGCGCACTGGGACGCCATCGGCTCGAACATTCGCGAGGGCGACGCAGTCAATGTCGTTGGCACCTCCACCTGCATCATCGCCATGGCGCGCCACGCCGAGCTGGTTCCGGGCGTCTGCGGCGTGGTTCCGGGCAGCGTGCATCCCGGTTACACCGGCATCGAAGCCGGGCTTTCGGCGACAGGAGATATTTTTGACGCTGTGGCGCGGCGTGCGGGAACCACGGTCTCAGCGCTTTCCGAAGGGCTGGAGGCCTACAAGGCTGGCCAGACCGGATTGTTGCGCCTGAGCTGGGACAACGGCGACCGTACGGTGCTCGTGAATCCCGAGCTGGGCGGCGTGACGCTGGGCTGGAACCTGGTGCACACCGCGCAGGACGAGCTGTTCGCGGCCATAGAAGGCACGGCCTTTCACACCCGCATCATTCTCGAGCGCATGGCCGAGCACGGAGTCCGAATCGATCGCGTCATCAACGCCGGCGGGATTCCGCAAAAGAGCGAAGTGCTCAACCGTGTTTATGCCAATGTGCTCAACAAGCCGGTGCTGGTTCCTGCGGGGATCCCGACCAGCCTCGGCTCGGGAATCTTCGCGCTGCTGGCGGCCGGAGCTTACAAGACCATTGAAGAAGCGCAGGCTGCGGTTTGTCTGCCGCTGCGAACCGTCGAGCCTGACTCCAGAGCCGCTGCGACCTACGAGCAGCTTTATCGCCACTATCGCAATGTGTACTTCGCCCTGGGCCGGCGCGATGCCGAGCCGTACCCAGAGGGTACCCGGCTTGGCCGCGTGTTGCCGGAGCTGAGAAGGATTGCGGCTGGGGTGCGGAAGGGCGATTGAAGTGTTGGTCGGCCAGGATCGTGGGCCTTTCTCATGGTTGGGGCCTGCACCGGATTGCATTATCCAAGAGCAGTCATCGGCGCCGGAGAAGTGGAAGCTTCTCCGGCGCGAATTGATCGCTCCCAAATCAGAAGTCGATGCGGAGGCTGAATTGCATTCGGCGCGGGGTGGTCAGCAAGGCACTTGCGACGCCCAGATTGCCCCCGGTCAGCCCGGAGCCCACCGAGGCTGGATCGAAGCGCACAGTGTTCGTCACGTTATAGGTCTCCCAGGCAAACTTCAACCTGGCGCGTTCCGGAAGCGCCCAGGTCTTGGCGAGGCCGCTGTCGATGTCGAAATAGCCATCGCCACGGAGATTGTTGCGCTCGCCGGCCTCTCCCGGATATGGCAGCCTGACGGGAGTTCCGCTGGAAACGCCGGAGTTGATTCCAGCAGCGTTATCAAAGTACTGCGGGTTTCCATTCTGGTCGTAGTGGCGTCGCATCTTCACATTTCCGGTTAAGACGCCGTAGCTCTCAATTTGCCAGTCGGTGGTCCATCCGGGCTCGAAGAGCGACCACGGCAGACCACTGGTTGACCGGTTGATTCCCGACAACTGCCATCCGCCAATGATCGCGTCCGTAAGCCGGTTGGAACCGCCCAGAACAGCCTTTCCGCGACCGAATGGAAGCTGATAGACCCCTTCAACGATCAACAGGTGACGCGTGTCGAAATCGGATGAACCCCTGTTCAGGCCAGGCTTCCAAGTGTTGAGGATTTCGCTGAAGGAGTTGCCGCCGCCGGTGGTGGGATTGCCGGTAAATTCGGTGCTGCGCTCCGCATCCGATCCCATGTCAATGGAATGCGAGAAAGTGTAGCTGGCGTCAATTTGCAGACCGTGGCTGGCGGGATGTCTGACGATGATCTGCCCCGCCTGATAGTAGCTCATGCCGATACTGGACAAGGCATAGAGCGAGGAGAACTGGCCCTGCCAGAAATGCGGCTGCCAGTTGGACGGTGCGGGATAGAAGCCGAAGATGGGGCCATAGAAATCAACATCGGCCAACGCGGAAGTGGCGCCCAGGTTAGATCGGTATGGAGCCCATTCATTGTCATAGATGGCCTGGGTCGCGCTCTCGCCAGGGTATTCAAGATTCTGCATGAATGAGAACACGTCCTCGAAGTAGGGGATCGCGGCGACTGGGGAACTCGCGGGCGTGCCGCTCCCCCCTCCATTGTAGTTTCCGTAGTTTCCATTATTTGCGTCCACCGCTTTAGAGAGCATCGTGCCGGCCGCATAGTAATCTCCGCCACCCTGCGGATCTACCAAGTCAACTGGCTCGGAGATGTCACGGCTCTGCATGAGGTGCCTGCCGAGTGTGCCCACGTAGTTCGCCTCCACGGTAAAGCCCATTCCGACTTCGCGCTGCACAGAAAAATCCATGGCCTCGGAATAGGGAGTCTTAATCTTGCTGTCGAGGCCCCAGGTAATAGCAAATCCATTAGCGCCGGTGGGAGGAGCGTACGGGAAGGTGGACGTAGCAGGCGCTACGCCGTTGCTGAATGGCAGAGTGCTGCGGCCGACGAATCGAGGAGAGCTCTCGTAGCCATAGGTTCCGGCCGGATTGGTGATTGCGCTGCTCACGCCGAAGGATCCCTTTTGATCGAAGATATTTACCAGCGCCTCACCAAAATGGTCGAAGTAAATACCCGCGCCCGCGCGAATCGACGTTTTGCCATTGGGCGCATAGGCAACGGCGAATCTGGGAGCGATGTTATCCTTCGACTTCGGATAGAAGCCGGGCTGATTGTAGAACGGACCCGTGGGCGCGAAATTGAGCGAAGGCTCATAGATCTGCCCTTGCTGAGCCGCCGCCTCGCGCTGCAGGAACCAGGCATGGGTGTCGATGGTGGGAGCCACCTGCTGCCCGCTCGTCTCATGGGGAGTTTGGAGAATGCTGTGGCGAATTCCAAACGTCAGCGTCACGGTTGGAACGGGGCGCCAGGAGTCCTGCAAATAGTATTCGAACTCGTTCGCCGAGAAATGCCGGCCGATTACCGCGCCATCCGCAAGCAGGCTTCCCTGGGTTGCACTCGTGATCTTGTAGTTGTACACGTTGGTGACATCGGGGATTGTTCCCACCAGGTTGGCATAATCGATCAGATAAGAGTTGGTGAAGCCGCCGTCCACGGGAAGCGCGCCAATGGTTGTCGGATCGGGAGGATTACCGCCCAACCAGTAGGGATTGGAACTGGCGCCGTTGTAGGAGTTGGAATCCGAGGTTCGGTTCTGGTGAATAAGTCGCCAGTTCCCGCCAAATTCAAAAGAATGCTTGCCTTTTGTCCAGCTCAAGTTATCGACAATGTTATTCACGGGCACCCAGTTGATCGTGGTCCTGGCTTCCGAGGTGGCGTTGGCCATGAAGCGGAAATCCACATAATCGCCCGTGCCTGCGCCGTGGTTGCTGTTGCCCTGACGGATGTAACCATAACGAATATCGTTGACCAGGCTGGGCGAAATGGTCCAAGTATCGCCGAGGATGAATCCCTTCGTATTGTCTTCCAAGATGTAGGACGGACCTTGCCCTGGGAAATTCTGGGTTCCACCCGTGGTGTCTTTCTGCAGATTGCCTCGACCGAAGATCTTGTGCCGGTCATTGGGGGTGTAGTCGAACCTGGCAATGCTGGTGTTCTGCGTTTGCGGGTTCGGAGAGGAGAACGAGTAAGACCCCAGATTCAGTCCGTCGCCCTCGGTAAATCCGTTGGCGGCGGGCATCAGATTGAAGTAGGCGAGCGCATTTGGGTTGTCGCCTGGGCCCTGAGAATAGGTCGAGGTGTTGCACACCTGGCATCCTGCGTCCAGTTGAGATACCTGTGCCGGCGTCAATGCTACGTTGACGACATTCCCGGACGCATCGTCGCCTTGATATCCAAGTGTTCCAGCTTGATAGGAAGCCGTCGGGACCGTCTGCGTAACCTGTGCACTCTCCGCTTCACGGGTTCCTTCGTAGTTGCCGAAGAAGAAGAGTTTGTCCTTGAGGATGGGTCCGCCCAAAGCTGCGCCAAAGATATTGCGGATCAACTTTCCTGGGCGGTTGGGCAGGCCGCTGTTGGCTTCTGCCTGCTTGTTGAACCAGTCGTTGGCTACCGTGATGGTGGGCCGATTGTATTCGTAGACGCCGCCATGAAACTGGTTTGTTCCGGATTTGGTGATCATGCTAACCTGGGCGCCGGCCGAGCGGCCTGAATCCGCATTGGCTTGACCGGTGGTAACGCGGAACTCCTCGACCGAGTCCTGGGTTTCGCGCAGAACGCCGGTGAACGCGTAGCCATTTACCTGATCGTTATCGTCCACGCCATCGAGGGTCACGTTGCCCTGATCGGAACGCACGCCGTTTACTGTGCCGCTTCGACTGTCGCCGTTGCCCTGCGTTGGCAGATAGAGCACGCCAGGCTGAAGCGATAGCAAATCTGGCACGTTTCGCGTTTCGCTTGGCAGAGCCTGAATCAAATCGTTGTTCGCGGAGTTGCCCAAAGACGCGTCTGTCGTATTCAGCGTCTGCGCACCTGCGGAGACGTCAACCGTTACGGCGCTTCCCTGTACGCTCAAGGTGAAATCGATCGTGGCGGGTTGGTCTACGAGCAACTCGGCTGTCCGGTTTTGCACGGCAAAGCCGGTCGACGTGACTGCGATCGCGTAGCGGGCCGGAGTGACCACGGGAAAGATGTATTCGCCAGCGCCGGTGGAGACGGCGCGATATACCTGGCCATTGGCGCTATTTGTGAGGACGACAGCTGCCCCCGGAACTACGGCGCCGCTGGTGTCTTTGACGATCCCGCGGAGTGAGGTGCTTGAGGTCTGGGCGAATGCGAGGGTGGCGGTGGAAAGGATACAAAAGAGTATCCATCCCTTCAGGGAATGTTTCACTGCTGTTCCTCCAGAATTGTTTCTCTTGCAGGTTTTTGAAAGTGTTGTGGTGGTTCGTGTTTGGCTTTCAACTGCAACTCTTCAACACGCCGGAACATGGATCTTGCTGTTTGAAGGAAACGGATAGGTGCGCCATCGTCTTGCTGTTTATCGCAGACCACTGTCTTGCCATGATTCTCTTGAGAATCCTAGACAGTGGGGACTGTCGACTTTGGAGTGATTCTTATCTTGTCCGATATTGACCAAAGATTCAACAAAAATCTGATCAGGCTACTGAAAAAGCACACCAGTTCACCGAATTTCGATGAGGCGAAATTATTGCTGTTGCTGCATTTGCTGCAAGTCGACAAACGGAATGCCCTCTTTTGCGGGCTGCTGGGCTCGCTCCACCAGGACGCTCCAGTCCTCCGGAATAGGCAGCTTGCGATCCAGGGCCGGCGGTTCGGCGCTGGCTTCGACGTGCACCGCCACGTAGAGCTCGCTCTCCGTGCTGCCGCGGAAGATTCCGTGCGTGGGAGGCACATCTGCGTAATCCCGCCCGACCGCCGCACGGATATGGCGGTGGTGCGTGACCAGATTGTTGGTTGGATCAAAGCCAATCCAGCCCAGGTGCGGCAGCAGTACATCGACCCAGGCGTGTGTGGCGTCCGGCGTTGAGCGGTCGTGGTCCTCGCGGCCGCGGTAGAGGTAACCGGAAACATAGCGGGCCGGAATCCGCACGTGGCGCAGCAGCGCGATCATGGTGTGGGCAAAGTCCTGGCACACGCCCTTGCCGCTGACGATGGCCTCGTCGATGGGTGAGTCGACCCGCGTGGAGCGCGGCTCGTAATCGAAGTAGTCGTAGAGGCGCTGATTCAGTTCCCGCACCAGGATAAGGGGATCGTCGCGGCGAGTGACCTCCATTTGCTGTGCGAGCAGCTTGAGCGCGGGAGTCTCGACCGCAAACTGACTGGGCAGCAGCATCTCCCAGTAATCGCCGGATTCGATCATGTCGTCGAGTTCTTCCCAGGCGTCGGCCGACAGGAAGGCAGGCACGTCGGGCAGCACCTGCTGCTCCACCACCGACTCGGCAACGATCACCAGTTGGTTGTGCTCGCCGGGAATATCGAAGTGCTGCACGTTGTTGCCCTGGTGATCGCGATAGCTGAAGACGCGGCAGCGCGGACTCACAGAAAGCGAGAAGGTCAGGCAGTGCTGGTTGGAGTCGGAGCGCGGATTCATGCGCGTCTCCATAATGCTCTCGCTGATGGGCTGCGAGTAGCGGAAGCGCGTCAGGTGCCGGATGGAATAAAAGTTCATGCTCGATCCTATTTGTTGCGAGTTACTAGACGGCCAGCGCGGACTGAATGGAGTAATGCACGTAATAGCGGTAGATGAATTCGTGAATGCGCATGGATTGCTCGCGGATGCCGTGCAGGAACGCGGCTGTGTCGCCGGCCAGGATCTCCGCGATGTTGGTGTAACCCAGCATGGCGTGGAGCCGCCCGATGACCGCGGTCAACTCGTCCGGAGGACGCCTGCCGCCGGTGCGCTGGACAGACTCGATAGCGTGGCGGATGCCGTCGACGCAGTAACGGATGGCGTGGGGAAAATCGCGATTCAGCAGGAGGAATTCAAGAATGCGGTCGGGCGTGAGATCGGCGGTGTACACCTGGCAATAGGCTTCAAACGACGTACAACAACGGAGCAGCCCGACGAGTTCAAGGTACTGGTAGCCGGATCGCTCGCGCTCCTGTTCCTGAAACAGTTCCGGCTGATAGACCTCGAGAAGTGTCGCAGTGGAGTAGGCGCGTTCCAGGTAGCGGCCCAGTCGGATGAACTGCCAGCCTTGCCCGTGGATCATGGTGGTGTCGCTCACACCTTTGAAGAGGTGAATGCCATCCACGACGGAGGCCAGGAAATCGTTGATGCTGGTGCGGAACTGCGCCTGCGCATGAGGCGAGTGCATCTGGTGGAAGAGCCGGTTGAGGCGCTGCCACTGTTCGGTGGAGATTTCTTCGCGCACCTGGCGGGCGTTCTCGCGCGCGCCGTTGACGCAAAACGTCACCGACGTATGGTTCAGGCTGTCGAAGACCAGCTTGCGCGCCATGGCGTCAAGATCGCCGTTCCACTCCATGCCGGCGGGCTTTCCCAGCGAATCCATCATGCGATTCCAGCGTGTCTCCGCGCTGGTGTCGCTGGTGTCGAGCATCAGGCCCATGGTTACGTCCAGTTGCCGCACGGTGTTCTCCGCCCGCTCCAGGTAGCGGCTCATCCAGTAGAGACTGTCGCCGACGCGCGAAAGCATCGTTGTACTCTCCCGAACTCCGTGTCTGCTTACGATTCCAGAACCCATGTGTCCTTGCTTCCGCCGCCTTGCGAGGAGTTCACCACCAGCGAGCCTTTTTCCAGCGCGACGCGAGTCAGCCCTCCCGGCACAATGTTTACCTTGTCGCCAAAAAGAACGTAGGGCCGCAGGTCCACGTGGCGCGGCTCCAGGCGATTGCCGATGAGGCAGGGAGCGCGGGAAAAGTCCAGCGTGGGCTGGGCAATATAGTTGCGCGGATTGGCTTCGATCTGGCGGGCGAACTCTTCGCGCTGGCGGGCAGTCGACTGCGGGCCGATCAGCATCCCGTAGCCGCCGCTCTCCCCCACCGCCTTGACCACCAGCTTGTCCAGATTAGCCAGCACGTGCTGGCGTTGGTTGTCCTCGCCCAGCAGGAAGGTTTTCACGTTGGGCAGGATGGCGTCCTCGTTCAGGTAATAGCGGATCATGTCGGGCACATACGCGTAAACGGCCTTGTCGTCGGCCAGGCCGGTGCCGAAGGCATTGGTCACCGTCACGTTGCCGGCGCGATAGGCATTGAACAGCCCCGTGCAGCCCAGCGTCGAATCGGTGCGAAAGATGAGCGGATCGCTGAAGTCGTCGTCCACGCGGCGGTAGATCACGTCCACGCGCTTCAGGCCGTCGGTGGTGCGCATATAGACGATGTTGTCGTGCGTCACCAGGTCGCGGCCTTCGACAAGATCGATGCCCATCTGCCGCGCCAGGTAGGTGTGTTCAAAATAGGCTGAGTTGAACACTCCTGGCGTGAGCAGCACAATATTCGGCTCCGGCCGGCCCTCGGGCGCAAGCGAGCGCAGGGTGGCCAGCAGCAGTTGCGGATAGTGCTCGATGGGCCGCACGCCGTAGCTGTGGAACAGTTGCGGAAACGTCCGCTTCATCACGCGGCGGTTGGTGAGCATGTAGCTCACCCCGGAAGGAACGCGCAGGTTGTCTTCGAGCACAACGAACTCGCCCGTGTTGAGGCGCAGAAGGTCGGAGCCCACGACGGCGATATACACGTTGCGCGGAACCTGCAGGCCGCGCATCTGGCGGCGATAGTGTTTGCAGCTGTACACGAGTTCCTGCGGCACCACGCGGTCACTCAGAATCTTGGCGTCGGAGTAAACGTCGCGCAGGAACTCGTTCAGCGCGGTGATGCGCTGGGTAAGCCCGCGCTCGATGCGATCCCATTCGGCAGCCGTAACCAGCCGCGGCAGCAGGTCGTAGGGGAAGATGCGCTCCGTGCCCTCGTCACGTCCGTAGACGGTGAAGGTGATGCCCTGGGTCAGGAACGACAGGTCGGCCGATTGCTTGCGGCGCTGCAACTCTTCCTGCGGGAGAGCGGCCAGTGTCTCAGCAAGGGCGCGGTAGTGCGGCCGCATTTCCCCGCCGGGCTCGCGCATCTCGTCGAAGGCCTGGTCGAGCGGATAGTCTCCGAACAGCGAATCCATCTCCACTGGCTGGCTGGCGCTCATGGGTCCGGGGCTTTCCTTGCCACAGATTCAGAACTCCGGCGGCCCAGGGGTGCGGAATCACGGCGGATTCGCGCCGCCCTGCCCCGCTCCAGTTCCCAGCGTTACCCGCCCGAACCCTGTTCTATAGCTTTTAACACACGGGGTATAAAGGCGCCATCAGGAAAGG
>DATKGE010000115.1:0-10099 GCA_035510955.1 Occallatibacter sp.
TTTTCCCGCGAGGTCCAATGGGATCCAATCAATCACCTGCACAGCGGACGGACCCGGCAGCGGGCAACAAGTCCGCTTCTACCGCTTCGATCGTCTCGATTGTCGCCGCGCTGGTGTTGCTTGCGGCCGGCGCGATTTATCCGTTCAGTACGAATCCAGCAACCGGGCTGTGGGCGCAGCGTTACGACCCGGCAGGGAACTGGGTTCTCTCGACGCTGCTCGCGGCGCTGCCGGTCATTGTGCTTCTGGGCGCGATGGCGATACTGCGCCTGAAAGCGCACACCGCAGCGGCGATCGGGCTGCTGACGACGCTCACGGTTGCCATCGCGGTCTATCACATGCCGGTGCGGCTGGCGCTGACCACTGCGGCCTTTGGCGCAGGCTACGGACTGTTTCCCATCTGCTGGATCATTCTTCCCGTGATCTTTCTCTATCAGCTGACGGTGAAGACGGGGCGATTCCTGGCGCTGCAGCAGAGCGTGGCCAACATCACCGACGATGGCCGGCTGCAACTGCTGCTGATTGCCTTTGCATTGGGCGCATTCATTGAGGGCGCCGGCGGCTTTGGCGCGCCAGTCGCGGTGTGCGGAGCTATCCTCATCAGCCTCGGCTTTCGCCCCATCCAGGCCGCGGGCCTTTCGTTGATCGCCAACACCGCGCCGGTGGCATTCGGATCGTTAGGAATCCCGGTGATTGCGCTGCACGGCGTTACGGGGATCGATGTGCTGGTTCTGTCCAAGGTGGTGGCGCTCATTCTCGTGCCGTTTTGCTTGCTGGTGCCGTTCTGGCTGGTGTGGATCTACGCCGGATTTCGCGGCATGGTCGAGGTATGGCCGGCTCTGCTGGTGGGCGGCGGCACGTTCGCATTCACGCAATGGGCAATGGCCGTTTACACCGGGCCGGGCCTGGTGGACATTGCCGCGTCAACGGCAACCATGGCCGTGCTGGTGGTGTTCTTTCGCTTCTGGAAACCCAAGCGCGTACTCAACGCGTGCGGCGAGGACATCACGACTCGAGCCCGCACACGAACCGTGCAGAGCACGGGAGCAACATTCAAAGCCTGGCTGCCTTGGCTCACGCTGAGCGTGATGGTCTTTGCCTGGGGCATTCCGCGCTTCTCCCACTGGATGGACGCGAAGACTTCTATCGCCATTCCGGTGGCGGGTTTGCACAATATTGTCCAGCGCGTTCCGCCCGTCGCGGCAGCGCTTACGCCCGAACCCGCGATCTTCAATCTGAACTGGCTGGCGGCCACAGGCACCGGAATTCTGGTTGCCGCATTGCTGGCAGGGTTTTTCATGGGGCTCGGACCTCTTTCACTGGCCCGGGCCTTCGCGCACACCATCTTCAGCGTGCGTTTCACCATGATGACCATCGCGGCCATGCTGGCCCTGGGCTACGTGATGCGCTACTGCGGATTGGACGCCACGCTCGGCCTGGCGTTCGCACGCACCGGAGTTCTCTATCCATTTTTCGGCACGCTGATCGGATGGGTCGGCACAGCGACCACTGGCTCAGATACAGCGTCCAATGTCGTATTCGGAAGCCTGCAGCAAGTGACCGCGCGCCAGATCGGAGTCTCCCCGGCGCTGATGGCCTCGGCTAACTCAGTAGGCGGCGTGATGGGCAAGATGATTGCCGCGCCCAGCATCGTGGTGGCCAGTACAGCAACGGAAAGCTACGGACAGGAGGGAACGATTCTGCGTTTCGTCTTCTGGCATAGCCTGGCGCTGGCGGCGCTGGTGGGCGTGTTTGTTCTGCTGATGGCGTATGCCGCGCCGTTTACCCGGCTGACAGGACGATAAAGGATGAGTGGGGCGCGCGTTCTTAAAGACAGGAAATCGCCCGGTCACAGTTCGGAATCAAAGATCGTCTTCCTTCACCGGCTCGGGCACGAACACGTCGCCGGCCTTGTGCCACTGGCCCGGCTGCTCGAAACCCGCCCCCTCCAGGCCTATCTTGTAAGCGCCTGGGCCATCTTCGCCGGTTGCGCGCGCCAGGATGAAGCCTTCGTAAGCTACCCCTTTCTCGGTGATGACGATTACTGTCTGATTCAAATCAAACATGGCAGTCTCCTGAAGCTTGTTGGGAATCTTCGCTTCAGGTAATCCCCTTCGCGGCGCTTTGCATATGCATTGATGGCCAATGCGCTGTTGCCGAAATGGATGCGGGAGCCGGTGTGGATCGGCGCGGGCGAGAATTGGCCGAGGCGCTGCACCGGTGCAGCACCCTGGGCCACAAGAGAGAATTTGCGCACACTGATTGGAGCGAACTGGCAGCCGTAAACTTTTCTTGCTCGGGGGTTAGTGGCGATTCGCCGCTTCTGCCGCCTGCTTAACTTCCTCGAATGCCCGGCCGAGCAGGTCTTTCGCCTTGGCCGCATGACCATTCATGTCAAACTCATTGGCCTGTTGCGCGGCATCGATTTTGCCCACGGCCTGCTCCATGAGCCGTTGCGCGGCAGCAAGATTCGGATGCCGGCGCGGATTCACGTTTTGCCCGACGAGCACGCCGGATGCGAAGAGTCCCAGGCTGAGAACACTACCCAAAACCAGCTTACGAGTAATCATGGGAATTACCTCCGGAGACAAAATACAGACTCGGGCTGCGTCTGGCAAATGAAAAAGAAGTCGTGGCCGACGCCCCTGAGCTGCCCCACCAATTCCACGAGATGACCACCGTCCCTCCCGAGCTGTCTTACGTCCCCGAAGCGCCAAGCCAGGCCGGCTCCGTGGGAGGCTTGTGTTTTTTCCTCTTCTCCGCAATGCTGGCCGCAGTGGTGAGCCGTTTCGAGCACACGCGCAACGGTCATAGTAGCTCTGTAAATTTCCTCGCAATGCGCGATACTGGGGCATGAAAAAGATTCTGCTCACACTGGCTCTCGTATTCTGCTTCGCGGTTCCTTACGCGGCGCAGGCCCAGGTAGTGGTGGTTGTCCATCGCCATCACCATCACCGTCATCACCACCACCACCCCCAGGTTGTGAACAATCAGTAAGCGCAAGTAAGCAAGCGCAAGTAAGGGAGCGCTCAGGAACGAACAGGTCACGCCAGCCAAGCGGGACGGCGTGAATCAGCGGCGGACGCAGCCCCAGGGTTTTGCCCCGCTTTGCCCTGGGCTTTTCTTGGGCCTTCCCCATCAGAAAAATGGCGTCGGCTTGAGGAGCGATTTGTAGAAGCGATCGGAATCCCTTCGCCGACCCTATACAACAAGAACCGCAATTACCCGACTAAGAGGCTCCCGGCGTTCCGGTGGCATAAGGCCAGCACCGGCTTCGCCCGGGGGGATTTCAGTTTCGCACGCTGAATTGCGCCATGGTTTTCTGCACAGTTCCACAGTCGCAAGCGGAGTCTTCCGTCGCAGCGGTGGTTCATGTAAGCGCCTGATCTTGTGTGAGTTATTTGCGGGTATTCTGCTTTGCGGGAGAAATATGCGCTAGTTTTTTATTTCGCGGCACCGGTTTTAGGAAGTCGACGAGGGCCTGGTTTTCTGGAGTCGGACGGATGCCCATCCGATTCAATTCATAGGCGTTTACGGCCTGGAGGGCGCGCGCGATTCTGGGCAGGTCCTCAAGGACCCGCCGCACGATGAAGGAGGCGGAGCAGTCCCGCTGGGCGGCCCAGATGCGGATTCTGCGGTACTGGAGGTCGGTGACGGACAGGGTAATGTTCTTCATGGGCACCGGGCGACACGGAGAGTTTTTTGACGGGACCGGCCCGAGTTCTGTGTTCGCTTCCTATTGATAAGTGTGCGCCAAAGGGAAGTAATTCAGCGCAAATCATGGGAGAAAATTCTCGTGGCGGCAGGTGGTTGATTCTTTGAGGAGAGAGGTCTGCTTGGAGGGTATGGATTTGAGGTTGGGGTATTGACAGGGGTGGAGGCTGACGGCTCGGCGTGCGATTTTAGGAATTGTGGCCAGGTCAAACGCCGGCCCCCGACAGCGGGATGACGTTCGACAAGAATGCTAGGCGGCTGGCGCGCTTTTAGCTTAAGCAATGAGGTTTCGCGAGGAAGTGCGGGAACCGGCGAATCATTTTGCGGCAGTGGTCAAGCTCATTGCGGATTCGTTGGGAGCAATTGAGAGCTTCATTCCGAGCGCGCCGAGGACTGAGGACAAGGTTTCGAACGTTGGGTTGCCTTGTTCGGAGAAGGCGCGATAGAGGGTTTCTCTCTGGATGCCGGCTTCCTTGGCCACCTTGGTCATTGGGCGGGCCTGGGCTACGTTTTTGAGAGCTTTGAGGAAAGCCTCAGGCGAGTCTTCGAGGGCGGCGTTCAAATAGGCTGAGGCTTCGACCGGGTCCAACAGGGCAGTCAAGAGAGATTGGCGGTAGGAGCTAGTCTTCATTGTCATGTCTCCTCCAAGACTTCTTTGCCTGGCGAATGTTGGTGTTCTGGCGTTGCTTCGAGCCCCCGAGAAGCAAATGGATTTGAAGCCCTTTCTGCCCGAAATAAACCCGATATCCAGGGCCGAAATCCAGCCTCAACTCCGAGACGCCCTCGCCAACCGGTTCCACATCGCCGAATAGCCCATCCTCAAGGCGATCGATACGGACCCGGACTCGGGCTCTGGTTTGAACGTCGAGAGCATTCAGCCATTCGGTGAACGGTTCTCGTCCGGCCTCGTCCTGGCAAACAAGAATCTCTCGCTGTGTGGCTTCCAAATGCGATCACGGGCTAGATCTCGTGTGTGATATTTAAGTCACACCTAAGCGTAGCACCGTCCTCCGGTATTTTCAAGGGATGGTAAAGGATGCATCGGGCTGGGATGGAAGTGCAATGGCGGGGGCAAGTTTCGCGCCGGCCCTACTGGACGGCGGGGTGGAGGGGAACCGCTGACCCAGGGTTTTACCCTGGGCTATTTTCGTGTTCTCCCTCCGGGAGAATGAGTGGGTCGAGAAGCAGTTTGAAAAGGGAATCGGAGTCCCCCGCTTGACCCGTACAACAAGAGCCACACATATCCGATCAAGGAGCTGCAAGGAGTTCCGGCGGGAGAAGGCCAGTACCGGCTTCGCTCGGGGAGATTCCGGTTTCGCTACGACGTTGTTGGGCGCGAAGTGGTGCTGCTGTATTGTGGGCTGGGGCGGGAGGATACATATTAAGGGGATCCCAGGTCTCAAAGGCGAGACCTGGGGCACCCGGCACCCGGCGTATTTTCTAATCCTCCTCTGAGAACTTTTCCTCAGCTGGGCGGCTTTTCAACCGGCTTTTGGTCCGGCGACGGATATGGGCCGAAGACTAGAATTAGATCATCTATGGCTGAATTTACGCATCTGCATTTGCATACGGAGTATTCGCTGCTGGATGGGGCTTGTGATGTTTATAAGCTCGTGGATCGGGTGGCGGCGCTGGGGCAGAAGTCTGTCGCGATGACGGACCACGGGAATATTTATGGGGCGGTACACTTCTTCGACGCGGCCAAGGCCAAGGGCGTCAAGCCGATTCTGGGGTGCGAGCTTTATATCTCGAAGAAGGAAGACCATCGCGAGCCGGGGGAGGGGGACGAGAACAATCACCTGCTGGTGCTTGCGCAGAACGAAGAGGGGTACAGGAACCTGATTCGGATTACTTCGGAGGCTTCGCTGCATGGGTTCTATCGCAAGCCGCGGGTGAGCAAGAAATACCTGGCGGAACATGCGGAGGGGCTGATTGGGTTTTCGGGGTGCCTGAGCGGAGAGCTGTGCGAGGAGCTGGTTGCGGGGCGGTATGAGAAGGCTAAGAGTGTCGCGCAGCAGTATGAGGATATTTTCGGCAAGGGCAATTTCTATTTAGAAATTCAGGACCAGGGACTGGAGGACGAGAAGAAGATTCACGAGGCGCTGTTCCGGCTGGAGCGGGAGCTGAATATTCCGCTGGTGGCGACCAACGACTCGCACTATCTGTGCGGCGAGGACTCGCACGCGCACGATGTGATGCTGTGCGTGCAGACGGGCGCGAAGGTGCACGACAAGGAGCGGTTCCGGTTCGACAGCGACCAGTTTTTTGTGAAGAGCGCGGACGAGATGGCTCTAGTTTTCAAGGACTCGCCGGAAGTGCTCAAGCGGACGCAGGAGATTGCCGAGCGCTGCAATCTGAAGCTGGCCAAGGTGGACAATCCGTTTCCGGAGTTTGCTGTGCCAGAAGGGCACACGATCGACAGCTACTTCGAGCAGGTTTGCCGGGAAGGGCTGAGGAAGCGGCTGGAGACATCGGTGCGGCAACTGGAATTGCGCGGTGCGCTGCGCACGCCGATTCACGAGTATCAATCCCGGTTGGACTTCGAGATCGGGATCATCAAGCAGATGACGTACGCGGGCTACTTCCTGATTGTGTGGGATTTCATCAAGTATGCGCGGGACCATGGGATTCCGGTGGGGCCTGGACGCGGGTCGGCGACGGGGTCACTGGTGGCGTATGCGATGGAGATTACGAATGTGGACCCGCTGCAGAACTCGCTTTTGTTTGAGCGGTTCCTGAACCCGGAGCGGGTGACCATGCCCGACGTGGACGTGGACTTCTGCCAGAACCGCCGCGGCGAGGTGATCGAGTATGTGACACGGAAGTATGGGCGCGAGCAGGTGGCGCAGATCATCACCTTCAACACCATGGCGGCGAAAGCGGCGATCAAGGATTGCGGGCGCGCGCTGGACATGCCGTATGGCGATGTGGACCGGATCGCGAAGCTGGTTCCGGCCACGGTGGGCATGACGCTGGACAGAGCGTTGGAGGATGTGCCGGAGCTGAAGAAGGCGTATGACAACGACGCGGTGATTCGCGAGCTGATCGATACGGCGAAGAAGCTGGAAGGGCTGGTGAGGGGGAGCGGGGTTCATGCTTCGGCGGTGGTGATTGCGCCACGGCCGTTGACCGAACTGGTGCCGCTGAACAAGACCAAGAATGACGAAATTGTGACGGCCTACGACATGAAGGCTGTGGAGAAGATGGGCCTGCTGAAAATGGATTTCCTGGGGCTGACGACGCTGACGGTGATTGACGATTGCCTGAAGCTGATCGAGCAGAGCAGGGGCGAGAAGCTGGACATCGAAACGATTTCGCTGGACGACGAGGAGACTTTCAGACGGGTGTTTCACACGGCGCTGACTTCGGGAATCTTCCAGTTCGAGTCAAGCGGGATGCGGGATATTCTGCGGCGGTACAAGCCGGACAGCGTGGAAGAACTGACGGCGCTGAATGCGCTGTACAGGCCGGGACCGATGGCGATGATCGACGACTTCATCGAGCGCAAGTGGGGACGGCGCAAGGTGGAATACATGTTACCGGAACTCGAGGGGATACTGAAGGACTCGCTGGGCGTGATTGTTTACCAGGAGCAGGTGATGCAGATTGCGAACGTGCTGGCGAGCTACTCTCTGGGCGAAGCGGATCTGCTGCGGCGGGCGATGGGGAAAAAGAGCGCCGAAGAGATGGCCAAGCAGCGCGACCGCTTCATGAGCGGGGCAGCGGCGCTGGGGCATCCGAAGAGCACGGTGGGCGAGATATTCGACCAGATGGAGAAGTTTTCCGGCTACGGGTTTAATAAATCGCACTCCGCGGCATATTCGCTGGTGGCTTACCAGACGGCTTATTTGAAAACGCATTATCCGGTGGAATTTATGGCTGCGCTGCTGACTTCGGAAACTTCGAAGCCGGAGAATGTGGTGAAGTATATCGGCGAGTGCAAGGAGATGGGCATCCGCGTAGAACCGCCGGATGTGCAGACATCGGGGTCGCAGTTTACACCGCATGTTTCGGCTGAGGGCGAGGCGATCCGGTTTGGATTGGCTGCGGTAAAGAACGTGGGCGGCAATGCGATCGAGTCGATCCTGAAGGCGCGCGCGGAGGTGGGCGGGCGATTCAAGAATTTCTGGGAATTTTGCGAAAAGGTTGACCTGCGGGTGATGAACTCGCGGGTGATTCAGTCGCTGATCAAGGCGGGGGCGCTGGACTCGCTGGGCTCGCGCGCGGCGCTGATGAAGGCCGTGGACAAGGCGATGGAGCGCGCACAGAAGGCGCAGAAAGATGCGGCGCAGGGGCAGCATGGGTTGTTCGGGCTGTTCAATGAGGCGCCCGCGCCGGGACGCGATGCGGACGATCTGCCGAAAGTTGCCGATTGGGAAGAAGGCGAGCGGCTGGCCAATGAGAAAGAGGTGCTCGGCTTTTTTGTGTCGGGGCATCCGCTGGATAAATATGCGGAGAAGCTGCGCAATTTGACTGGCGTGATTTCAACCGCCGAGGCGCTGGAGCGCAAGCCGCCGGAGAAGCGCTGGGGTACGCAGGCTGACCCGGCCGATGAAATTCAAGTTGCCGGAATGATGATTGGCTTGCGCGTGCAGAAGAGCAAGCGGGACCAGAAGCTCTATGCCCAGGCAGCGCTTGAGGACGCAACCGGCAAGATCGACCTGATTTGTTTTTCGCGCGACTACGAGAAGCTGCAAGATCAGCTGAAGATTCAAGCTCCGGTGATTGTGCGCGGCGTGCTAATGGGGGATGAGGATGCGGCGCCGAAGATTGCCATCAGCTCGATTGTGGCGCTTGAAGAGGTGCAGGTGAAACTTCCCGCGGGGGTGAGGATCAGGATCAATCTTGATCGCGCGACGGAAGAAATGTTCGCTGCGCTCAAGAGATCTGCCGATGCGGCGCCGGGACCGGGGAAGGTTATGTTGCATCTGGAAAAGAAGGGCGAGTTCGCGGTGACTCTGGAGCCGGAGGGAATGAGCGTAGCGGCGGATCGCGGCTGGGTGGAGCGGGTGGAAGAGCTGATGGGCAAGGGAACTGTGCAGGCGGTAGGGTAGGGGATGCAGGACGGTGCGCGGGAAATGGCAAGCGATGGCCACTGGACAAGACGGAAGTTTCTAAAGCGTACGTTGGGTTCGGCGGCTTCGCTTGCACTGGTCGACGCAACGTCGGAAGCGCTCTCCGTTGATCGCCCTTCCGGCTTGCGCGGCAGATTCATCACGCACGTATCTGTTGTTCGCGTGAATCAGATCGAAGTGACTCCCACGCGCAACCTGGGCGACGATGAGACCGCCGATAACCGACCGGAGCGCATTCGCTCCAGGCGCGAGGCCTTTGCGCGCGGTTGCCCCGGCGGAAAAATGACCTGGGCCATCAGCTGGCTGGCCCTGATCGACAGCAGGCAGGAATATAAAGATGCGCGGCGGCTGCTGGCGTCGTATCACGACCAATATGGCGATGAGATCACGTTCATACCAGGCGGCTATTTTGCGCCGATGTTCGACACGCGCGAACACAACCGGCAGACGATAGCAAAGGCACTCGGGCTCATTTCAACTATGGTGGGGGGCGGGTACCGGCCGGAATGTGTTGTGGCGGGCTTTCTGGATGCTGAGAACCAGCGGCATCTAGCCAACGATGAGGGGATTCATGTATGCCAGGGACAGATCTGGAGCCAGCACGGCATCGACAACGGCGATGGCGACGGCGGCATCTGCTATCCCTATTACCCCAGCCGCGAGCACTACCTCAAGCCGGCACAGGGTGCTGCGGATTTTATTGACTGCGTCTGCCTTGACGGATGGACGTGCGACTTTCTCGCCGCGCGCCGCAATGGATTTGACGGCGGATTCAACAGCCGTATGGGCGTTGGCCCTATCGAGACAGTGGGCAATCTGGGCGTAGAAGCGGGTCGCCGCGAAATGATGGCCACCACTGCGATGCACTTCGATGGTGGCCACGCGCTGAATGGATTCGGCTGGGTGACGGGAATCTGGGAAGTCTCAGTGGGACACGACGAGGATCTTGCGTGGTGTCTCGGGGCAGTTCGAGAAAGGTGGCCGGACACACAGGTGATGACTGAAGGGGCATTCGGTCTGGAGTGGCGCAAGCACGCGCCCAGCAATGCGGGGCTCGACTATCGATTTGATGCGAAAGGGACCGGCGCGCCAGGCTCAGAGAAGGAGCTGGAGATCGGGTGGCGCATGAACCGCGAGTTCCGCCTTGGGCTGCTGAGGAACTGGGAGACCGGCTCTCCGTGGATGGCGATCGACTTCACGCGCTACGATTTGCCGGCGCGCGAGCCGCAGACGCTCGAGCGAGAGTGGAGCCTGATGAACGTGCTCAACCAAAAAGGCACGCGACCGCAGGACAAGCCGATGCGGCTGGG
>DATKGE010000116.1:0-3078 GCA_035510955.1 Occallatibacter sp.
GGCCGCTGCTCGTCGCGCAGGCAACCATGAAGCCATCGCGGCAACTGCGCACAAGAATCCTGCCGCGGCAAGGTAGATGAGAGGGTTGTCCGCGCCGCTGCCAAGCAGCTTCTCACTGGAGCCCATGGCGGAGTTTGTGAAAGAGACGCCGGCGATGGCGCGGGCGAGCCCAATGGCCAGCGCACTGCCGGCGACTAGACCGCCCGCAGTGAGCGCAAGCCCTTGCCGGATGACCATGCGCAGCACATGACCGCGTTGCGCGCCCATCGCCATGCGCACGCCGATCTCCTGCGTGCGCTGCGCCACCGAATAGGCCATA
The DNA here is from genome assembly GCA_035510955.1 of Occallatibacter sp. Lineage (GTDB taxonomy): Bacteria > Acidobacteriota > Terriglobia > Terriglobales > Acidobacteriaceae > Telmatobacter. Next base: position 320 of record DATKGE010000116.1, read on the forward strand.
ACGCTGTAGAGCCCTACCGCGGCCAGCAACAATGCGATTGAGCCCAGCACCGTCATGAGGCTCGCCGCAACCTTCTGCGGATAAAGCGATGCGCCAATAAACTCCTTGAGCGGCGCGGCGTCAAATACCGTGACGTTGGGATCGAGGTCGCGCACCTGGGCGCGCAGCGTGGAGAGAACAGAGTCCGGCTCGCCTTTGGTGCGGACATAGAAAGCGAGATTCATGTCTTCGCGGTAGAGCTGGCGGAAGGGCACGTAGAAATAAGCCGGCGTGTTTTTGCCGAGGTAGTGGTACTTGGAATCTTTGGCGACGCCGACCACGCGAAACCAGCTTCCCCAGCCATGAATCCGCGTGCCGATGGGATCGCGGCCGGCAAAGAAGCGTCGCACGAAAGCCTGGTTGACGATCATCACGGCCGGCGACTTATCGTCTTCGTTGTCCTGTTCGGTAAAATTGCGGCCCTCGACGATGGGAATGTGCATCAGCGGCAGATAGCCGGGCGAAATGACGTTGCGGAAGATGCTCATATTCTCATTGGGCCGGGTGGCGTAGCCTTCGATTTTGAGCTCCTCCCACCAGCTTGGCTCAAAGCCCAGCGGCACGCCGTCTGAGTAAGCAACATCCGTAACTCCCGGCGCCGCGAGCATGCGCTCGCCAAGGCGGCGGCAGAATTCCTTGCGCTGCGCCAGGTTGTAGCCGCTGGTGTTGAGATAGAACTGATTCAGGAGCACGTGGTTGGGATCGAAGCCGGGATCGATGCGCATGGTGGTCTGAAATCCGCGCGCGAACAGACCCGCACCAACAAGCGTCACCAGCGCCAGTGCAACCTCCGAGCCAACCAGCACGGAGCGCAGGCGATTGCGGCCGCGGCTTGCGGTTCCGCTGCGTCCGCCGGCGTTGAGCCGGGCGCTCAGGTTCAGCCGGCCCACCTGCAATGCGGGAACAAGCCCAGCCGCGATGGCCGCGAGCACGCAGACCCCGGCTGTGAAAGCCAGGACCGCGAAGTTGGGACGCGTGTCCATGGCCACCAGCTGCTGCATGGGTCCGGGTGGCATCAGGAATTTGAGCGCGCGGCTCATCCACGGTGTGACCGCGAGGCCGAGCGCTGCGCCGGAACCCGTGAGCAACAGGCTCTCCGTCAGCACCTGGCGCGCGAGTCTTGCGCGGCCTGCCCCCAAGGCAAGGCGCGCGGTGAATTCCTTCTCGCGCACCGTGGCCCGCGCCATCAGCAGGTTGGCTACATTGGCGCAGACGATGAGCAGCACCAGAATGCATACGCCCATGAGAATGCGCAGCGGTCCAACCAGCAATCCCTGCGGTCCGTGCGGCGACTTCCATAGCGGCAGCAGTGTGGCGGACATGCCTTCGCTTACGTCCGCGTTGGCAATGGCCATGCGATCGGCCAGCGCCTTCAATTCGCCGCGCGCCTGGTCGATGGTCACGCCCTGTTTGAGCCGCGCAATGCCCAGCATGTTGCGAGTGTGCCGGTCACGCAGCATCCACTCCTTGACGCCGTTGAGCGCGGGCTGCTCCATATAGGGAACCCAAAGGTCGAAGGCGGTGACGGGCAACGACCCATGGAACCCGGGCGCGGCGACGCCGACAATTGTGAGTTCATGCTGGTTGATGAGGATGGTCTTGCCCGCGATGCCGGGGTCTGCGCCGAGGTGCGAGCGCCAATAGCGGTCGCTGATGACGGCGATGGGAAACTTGCCGGGGGCGTCTGCGAATTCGGCGGGCAGGAAAAGCCGGCCGGATTCCGCCTTGACACCGAGGACAGCGAAGAAGTTGCCGGAAACCAGTTCGCCCCACACTCGTTCCCCATGGTCTTCCCGGCCCACGCTGAAGGCCGACGGACGCGTTACCGCGATGCCGTCAAGGAGTTTGAGGCGGTCGCGAAAATCGATGAAGTCAGGATAAGAATTCGGAACCAACTCTCCGTTGGGCGTCACCGATTCGAGGATGACGAGGCGGTTGGGGTCCGCGACGCCGCCAAGCGGCTGCAGCAGGACTGCATTGATCCAGGTGAACGCCGTGGTGGTTGCGCCGATTCCGATGGCCAGCGTGAGCACCGCAACTGCCGTGAACGAGGGGTTGCGCGCCATCATGCGCAGGCCGTAGCGCAGGTCGTGCAGCAGGTCTTCAATCCAGGGAAGCGTGCGGCACTCGCGGTGCGCTTGACTTGTTTGCGCCGCGCCGCCCAAACGGACGAGTGCCTGGCGTCGAGCTTCCTGCGGAGCAAGCCCGGCGCGGATGCCGTCGTCGGTGTGCAGCTCGACGTGGCTCTGAATTTCATCGGCAAAATCGACTTCAGAACGCCGCTTCCGGAACAATCCGCGGAGGCGAAGGGTCAAGGCTCTAACTTTATGCATGGCGACTCTCCTATTCGGTGCGCAGGGCTCGCATGGGATCGATGGAACCGGCGCGGCGGGCGGGAATATAACACGCTGCAAGGGCAATCACGGCGAGAAACGGTGGAACGAGCGCGAAGGTCAACGCGTCGTGGGGGCTGAATGCCGTAGAGGAAGCTGGAAGCCATTTTGGCCAGCATCCACGCAGCCGGCCAGCCGAGGGCAACTGCGATCAGCGTAAGAATCATTCCCTGGCGCAGGACCAGGCGCTCGACCGTACCGGGCTGCGCACCGAGCGCCATGCGAATGCCGATCTCGCGCGTGCGCCGGGTGACGGCGTAGGACATGACTCCATAGAGACCAACGGCTGCGAGCACCAGTCCGATGCAGCCGAATGTGCCGAAGAGC
>DATKGE010000117.1:0-6904 GCA_035510955.1 Occallatibacter sp.
GGGGAGGAGCATATCCAGGTGCTGGCAAAGCTCTGAGAGCGTTTGACCGTTGTTGGCGCGCAGCCGGTCGAGCAGCAGCCGCCGCTCAGGAGCTGCGAGCGCTTTGAAGACCTTTTCGACATCCGCGCCCATTGGTGAGAATAATAGGCAACTTTTTGGTTGCATGTCAAGAGCGCAAAGATGGAACGATCTATCTGTGAACCAAAAAGATGGCAACATAGACCAAAAGACCGATCCACAATATGCCGAGGATTCGCACGGCGGCCGGCCTCGGCGGCCAGCGGACGAGTTTACCTCGATGGAACCAGGAGTAGAAACGAATCACACTTTGCGGAAAGATTGCCCACCACAAACCAAAGCAAGCAAAAAAGGCAATACCCACTGCATCGGATCTGTTCAATTGGAACGACCTCTCGCAATCTACAATTAAACCACGATATGAACTGGAAAGAATTAGCAGCGGAAGTTACTGCGGTCGGGGCGAGCGGTGACTCGGAAGAGCCGGTGACGGGCGTGGAGTACGATTCGCGCAAAGTGAAGCCTGGCGCGGTGTTTGTGGCCATGAAGGGCGGTTCGACTGACGGCAATCGGTATGTGGAGAAGGCGCTTGCTTCGGGAGCGCTGGGCATCATCACCGATTCGTCGAATACTTTCGATCATTTGCTGGTGTATCAGGCAGGGGTTCCGGTGCTTGAAGTCGAACATGGGCGGCGCGGTCTGGCCGAAGCTTCTTCAGCTTTCTTTGATCATCCGGAGCGAAAGCTTGCAGCGACGGGCATCACCGGGACGAATGGCAAGACCACCACGGCATATCTCACTGAGGCGCTGTTGAATGCGGCCGCGCGGACGACAGTTCTCGTGGGCACCATTGAATATCACGTTGCCGGCGAGGTTCGGATGAGCGTGCATACGACTCCTGAGTCTCGCGACTTGTTTGAGTTGATGGCCGAAGGGGCCAGTCGCGGCGCGACCGAGTTAGTCACTGAGGTTTCGAGCCACGGCCTCGATCAGGGACGGGCTATGGGCGTGCAATTTGACGTGGCGGTGTTCACCAACCTGACCCGCGATCATCTGGATTACCACCAGACTATGGAGAAGTATTTTGCGGCCAAGCGCCTGCTATTTGACGGCACGGTGTATCCGGCGCCGCGTGTAGCGGTGATCAATGCGATGGATGCGCGGGGCGAAGAGCTTGCCGATAGCGCGCGTAAAGCGGGAGCGGAGGCGAGAACCTACGGAATCGGCGCGGGCGATTGGCGCGCGGCGAGTTACCGGCTTACTCCTGGCGGAGCGGTGATCGATCTGGAAACGCCTGCGGGCGCGGCGCGCGTGACGTCGAAGCTGGCCGGCGAGGTGAACATTCTGAATCTGCTGGCCGCATTCACGGCGGCACATGCACGCGGCGTTTCTTTCGACGCTCTGGTGGAGTCTGTTGCGATGCTGCAACCGGTTCCGGGCCGCTTTCAGCCGGTGGATGCGGGCCAGCCCTTCACCGTGATTGTGGACTACGCGCATACTGACGACGCGTTGAGGAATCTGATCGCACTGGCGCGGCAAATGACGGCGCAAAGCGGCGGGCGCGTGCTTACGATGTTTGGCTGCGGCGGCGACCGCGACCGTACCAAGCGGCCCAAGATGGGACAAGCGGCGGGCACGGGCAGCGACTTTGTGGTGGCCACGAGCGACAACCCGCGCTCGGAAGATCCGCTGGCGATTCTGGCCGAGATTGAGCCCGCTTTGAAGGCCAGCGGAGTCAAATACATCGTGGCGCCGGACCGCGCCGCGGCTATTCATCTTGCGCTCCAGGAAGCAAAGTCCGGCGACGTAGTTCTGCTGGCCGGCAAGGGACACGAGAAGGAGCAGATTCTGGCCGGGCGCACCATTCCCTTCGACGATGCGCAGATTGCGCTTTGCGCGCTGCGTGAATTGGGCTATCGTGGATTGCAATGAAACTCACATTGGCAGAGGCGGCAATCGGCGCGGGCGCGGTGCTCGAGGCTCCGGCGGACGTGGCCAATGCCGGCGCGCTCATGGTGAGCGGCTACTCCATCGACTCGCGCACGGTGGATGCGGGTGAGCTGTTTTTTGCGGTGCGCGGCGAGCGCCTGGATGGGCACGACTTCCTGGAAGACGCACTGGCGCGTGGCGCTGTTGCCGCAGTGGTATCGCGGGCGCGCGTGGCCTCGCTTCCGGACGCGGTGCTCAGGGCTGCGCTGCTGATTACCGAAGATCCGCTGATGGCGTTGCAGGCGCTTGCCGCGCATGTGCGCAGGCGGTGGGGCAAGCGCGTGGTGGCCATAACGGGTTCGGCAGGAAAGACGACGACCAAGGAAGCCGTCGCGGCTGCGCTGGGTGCAAAGTTCAAAGTGCTCAAGTCGCGCGGCAATCTGAACAACGGATTCGGCATGCCGCTGCAGCTGCTGCGGCTGGAGCCGGAGCACGATATCGCGGTGGTCGAGATGGGCATGAACCACACCGGCGAAATCGCTACGCTGGCGCGCATTGCCGCGCCCGACTGGGGTGTAGTGACCAACGTGGGCACCGCGCACATTGAGAACTTTGCCGACGGTCAGGCCGGCATTGCGCGCGCGAAGTTCGAGCTGGTGGCCGCACTGCCCTCGAGTGGCGTGGCCTTCCTCAACTGCTGCGATCCATATGTCTCGCAGTTCGGCCGCGACTTTCCCGGGCGAGTGGTTTACTTCGGCGATGGCCCTTGCGCCGACCCGCAGATTCTTGAGCTGCGCGAAGATGCGGAGGGGCTGCACATGAAGTTTCGCGTCGGTGAGCGCGAGGGTGCGCTGACGCTGGAGTTGCTGGGCGCGCACAACGCATCGAATGCCATGGCCGGCCTGGCGGTCGCCCTGGAAGCGGGCGTCGATCTCGACGCTGCCGTTACGGCGCTTGCCTCGCTCACCGCGGGAGACAAGCGCGGCCAGGTGATCGAGATTGACGGCGCGACGATTCTGAACGACAGCTACAACTCGAATCCCGAAGCGTTGCGCTCGATGATCCGCACCCTGGCCGCGCGCCCCGCCCAGCGCCGCATTCTGGTTGCCGGAGAGATGCTGGAACTGGGCGAATATGCATCGGCGATGCACGCCGCCTGCGGGCTCACTGCTGCCGAGGCAGGCCTCGACCTGGTGGCCGGCGTACAGGGCAATGGGGTGCACCTTGCTGCGGCGGCGTGTGCCGGCGGGGTGGCGGCGTTGTTTCTGCCCAATGCAGAAGCCGCCGGGGGCTGGCTAAGGCAAATCATGCGCCCGGGCGACGTGGTGCTTGTAAAGGGCTCGCGCGGCGTGCACCTGGAGCGCGCCATCGAGGTATTGCAGGGGCGCGCACACGCAGGGTGAAATCGGCGTACTTGCACAGTGACGGCAGTCCCCGGCCTTGTAAAATCACAATGAAACCCGCCTCGTTCCGGCTTTGGAGGCCACTTGCTTTATTGGCTGCTCTACGAAAAGCTTTACCCGTTTTTTCACCCATTCCGCATCTTTCGCTACTTGACTTTTCGCACCGTCTTCGCGTCGCTCACGGCGCTGCTGATTGCGCTGTTCATTGGACCGTGGGTGATCCAGAAACTGCGCGAATTTCAGATCGGGCAATTTGTCCGCGAGGATGGACCGCAGTCGCACCTGAAGAAGACCGGCACGCCCACCATGGGCGGCGTGCTGATTGTGATTGCAATTCTGCTGCCCACGATACTGTGGTCCGATCCCTCCAATCCGTTTATCTGGGTTGCGGTGCTATCTACCCTGGCTTTCGGAGCCATTGGTTTTGCCGACGACTACATCAAGGTGGTGAAGCGGCGCAGCCTGGGGCTCACGGCCCGCGTCAAATTGCTCTGGCAGGGGCTGGCCGCGGCGCTGGTGGCCATTGTGCTGGCGGTGCTGCAACAGTTCCGGTTCTTTTCCACGCGCTTGACGGTCCCGTTCATCAAGAGTCTGCGCCCCGACCTGCTGTGGCACGGCTGGCCGGCCACGCTCCCGTACATGGGGTTCCTGGTCTTTCTGCCCTTTGTGGCCTGGGTCGTCTTTGTGCTGATGGGCTCGTCCAACGCGGTCAATCTGACCGACGGGCTGGACGGGCTGGCCATCGGCTGCACCATCATTGCCGCCGCCGCGCTGGCCGTGCTCACCTACGTGAGCGGCAACATCGTCTTTGCCGACTATCTTGATGTTCAGTACCTGCCGAGAGTGGGCGAGCTGACCGTCTTTTGCGGCTCCATGGTGGGCGCTTCCATCGGTTTTCTCTGGTATAACGCCCACCCCGCCGAGGTCTTCATGGGCGATGTCGGCTCACTAGCCCTGGGAGGCGCCATCGGGACTGTTGCCATCATCATCCGGATGGAGTTGCTGCTGCCCTTTATCGGCGGCATCTTCATTCTGGAAGCGGTCTCTGTCATCCTGCAGGTGGGCAGCTACAAACTCCGCAACGGAAAGCGTATCTTCAAGATGGCGCCGCTGCATCATCACTTCGAACAGTTGGGCTGGAGCGAGTCCAAGGTCATCGTCCGCTTCTGGATCGGTGCCCTGGTGTTTGCACTGTTTGCACTTACCACGTTGAAACTGCGTTAGACACAGCGCGCGCACTCCACTTCGCGGTGCAAAATAGAGAAGTCGCGTGCGCCACAAGGACACACCCAAAATGATGGAGTTCAAAGGCAAGAAAGTTCTGGTGGTGGGGCTGGGGAAGTCCGGCCTGGCGGCGGCTTTGTTTCTGCGCCGGCGCGGCGCGCAGGTGACGGTCTCCGACGTGCGCAGCGCCGAAGCATTGGCCAAGGATATTCCCGCGCTGCTTGACGAAGGCATCATGGTCGAGACCGGCGGTCACGGCCTGCTCACCTTTCGCCGCCAGGACCTGATCGTGGTGAGCCCCGGTGTGCCTTTGAATACGCCGGAGCTGGCGCAGGTAAAAAGCTTCGGCCTGCCGGTGATCGGCGAGCTGGAACTGGCCGCGCGCTTCCTCAAGGGCAAGACACTGGCCATCACCGGCTCCAACGGCAAGACGACGACTACTGCGCTGGTGGGCGAAATTCTCGAAAAGGCCGGTATTCCGACGCTGGTGGGCGGCAACATCGGCACTCCTGTCGTGTCGCTGATCGACGAAAGCACCGACGATACCTGGTCGGTGCTTGAAGTTTCGAGCTTTCAGCTGGAAAGCACGGAGCGGTTTCACCCCAGCATTGCCGTCATCCTGAATATCACGCCCGACCACCTTGACCGTCACGGCAGCTTTGAGAACTACGCGCAGGCCAAGGAGCGCATCTTTGCCGCGCAGGACGCGGACGACTGCGTGGTGCTGAATGCCGACAACGCGCGCGCTGCGCAGGCCGCGGCACGCTCAGTGGCCAGAGTGTTTTTCTTTTCAGTCGAACACTCCGTGCTGCAGGGAGCATGGGTGGAAGACGGATTTCTAGTCTATCGCGGGGCCAAGGACGAGCCCATCGAGAAGATCATGCCGCTGGGCGGGGTTCCGCTCAAAGGCGCGCACAATGTGGAGAACGTGCTGGCCGCGGTGTGCGCATCCCGCCAGGCCGGCGCCTCCGCCGAGCAGATTCGCGCCGCGGTGGAGAGCTTCAAGGCTGTCGAGCACCGCCTGGAATTCGTGGCCAAGATCAATGGCGTGGACTTTTATAACGACTCCAAGGCGACAAATGTTGATGCGACGGCCAAGGCGATTGCGGCATTCCCTTCCGGCATTCATCTGATTCTGGGTGGCAAGGACAAGAACTCGGACTATTCGGAACTGGCCGATCTGCTGCGGGCGCGGGCGCGGGCCATTTATACCATCGGCTCGGCGGCGGCCAAGATCGAGAGCGAGTTGCGCGGGGTGGTCCCCATTCTTTCCTGCGAGACGCTGGACCATGCGGTCAGCGCGGCGGCATCGGCGGCGCGGCCCGGCGAGGTAGTGCTGCTGGCGCCGGCCTGCTCCAGCTTTGACCAGTTCGAGAATTACGAGCAGCGGGGCAAAGTATTCAAGGAACTGGTCAGCGAGCGCCGGGGGTGGAAGGTATGGCAGCACGCGTAGGCGTGGACAAATGGCTTTTTTTCACCACGCTGGTGCTGGTGGTGGTGGGGCTGGTGATGGTGTTCTCCGCCTCCGCCGTGGTGGCGCAGGAGCGCTACAACTCGCCCTATGCGTTTGTTGGCCGGCAGGCCGGCTGGGCACTGGCAGGCGTGCTGGCCATGCTGCTGCTGGTGAAAGTGGACTCGAGTTTTTATAAATCGAAGAAGTTCATCTACACGGTTCTTGGCATAACAACCTTGCTGCTTGCCGCGGTGTTCTTCTTCCCCGGTTCGCACAACGTGCACCGCTGGATTCGGTTTGGCGGCTTCTTCACTTTTCAGCCTTCGGAGCTGGCCAAGCCGGTGGCCGTGCTTTTTCTGGCCTGGTTTCTGTCGACGCGCCTGGACAAGATGACGGACTGGAAGCACACGCTGCTGAAGGCCGCGGCGATGCCGGTGGTGTTCATTCTGCTCATCCTCAAGGAGCCCGACCTGGGCACGGCGCTCGTTGTCGCCGGCGTAACCGCGCTCATGCTGCTGCTGGCCGGGATGGAATGGAAGTACCTGCTGGTGGCTTGCGGCGTGGCGCTGCCCGGCCTGGCCGCGATGCTGCTACTGGTTTCCTGGCGCCTGAAGCGCGTTCTGGTGTTCCTCAATCCCGAAGCCGATCCGCAGGGCGCAGGCTTCCACATCAACCAGTCGCTCATCGCCGTGGGCACGGGCGGGCTCACCGGCCGCGGCTACATGGAAGGAATGCAGAAGCTGTTCTACCTGCCCGAAGCCTCCACCGATTTCATCTTCGCCAATATCGCCGAGGAGCTTGGATTCATTGGCTCCATTCTGATCGTGCTCTTGTTCGCGGTCTTCGGCTGGCGCGGCCTGCGGGCTGCGTTTCGCTC
>DATKGE010000118.1:0-10991 GCA_035510955.1 Occallatibacter sp.
ACGCGCTCCAGCGCTTCCTTCACGCGGCCCTTGCGCTCCGCCGAGGGCATACCGGCGCGATAGGTCAGGGGCAGTTCCACATTCTCTTCCACCGTCAGGTCGCCGATAAGATTGAAGCTCTGGAAAATGAAGCCGATCTCCTGGTTGCGGATGCGGGAGCGATCGCCGAAGCTCAGGTTCTCAACCGGATTGTTGTTGAGCAGGTAACGGCCGCCGGTAGGCGTATCCAACAGCCCAAGTATGGATAGCAGCGTGGACTTGCCGCACCCCGAAGGACCGGACATGGCCACATACTCGCCGCGCGAGATGGTGAGGTGAATGCCGGAGAGCGCATGCGTCTCCACTTCGTCGGTGTAGAAGACTTTGGTGAGGTCCTCAATTTCAATCAGCCTGTCGTTCGCCATCCTGTCCTCCGTTTGCGGTTGTCAGTGGTCAGTTGTCAGTGGTCAGCTAGGAATGCCGCTGGCCGCGTCGTCCCTCAGTCCCTATTTCCCTAGTCCCTATTTCCCTAGTCTCTTAGTCCCTGTTACTCAAGCCGTATCCGGTCCACGGCGTCTTCTCTCGACATGTCCGAGAGAATCACCGTGTCGCCTTCCTTGAGCCCTTCAAGAATCTGAATCTCGTTCACCGAATCGCGTCCCACCTTCACCGGCACGCGCACCGCGCCCTTGCCATCCGGATCCACCTTGAACAAACTCAGCGTCGAGTTCTCATTGCCCAGCGCCGGCCGGCCCACATAGAGCACGTCCTTCAGCCGCGCCAGGTCGATGACGCCGTCCACGCTCAGATTGGGAACCGCGCCCGGAGGCAGCGGCCCATCCAGTGCTACGTCAACCGTGCGCGTTCCGTTCAATACCGAGGGATCGATTCTGGTCACGTGACCCGGAATAATGCCGTTATGCGTGTCGATGGAGGCCGGTTGGCCGATCTGGATGTCCCGCGCCTGGGTCTCGGCAATCTGCAGCGCCGCCTTCAGCTTGTCGAGTTGAGTTACCTCCGCCACCGAGGTTCCCGCGGTCACATGCTGGCCCACCTGCAACGGCACCGGAAGCTGCGCCACCACGCCGGAGATTCCCGCCCGCACATGCAGCGCTGCCGCCTGCTTCTCGTAGAGGTCGAGCTGAGCCTGGGCCTGGTCAATCTTGGTTTGGGAGGAAGAGAGTTGAACCGCGATCGCCTTCTCGTTCACCGAAAGCTGCTCCTGGCTAAGCTTGTGCTGCGTGGTCAGCTGTTCGGCGGTGCTCTTGGACTTGCTGCAGACGATGCCGGCGATCACGCCCAGATCGCATTGCGCCTGGTCGGTCTGCGCCTGCAGCTGGTCCTGCGTAAAGTTGGCGGTCACCTGGGCGTCGGCAATCTTCTTGTCCATCAGCGTGCTTTCGAGCGTCGCCTGCAGGCTCTTGTAGTCGGCCTGCGCGCCTTTGAGCGCCGACTTCGCGCTCACCAGCAACTGCTCCAGTTGCGGATCGGCCAGGTCCAGCAGAACCGTGTCCGGTGTGACCTTGGCGCCGGGCAGGACCAGTATGCGCACGATCGTGGCGTCAGTCTGCGCCGGAATCAGCTCGATCGAGTCCTCGCGGGGCACCAGGCTGCCCGTCGATCCGCGCACCTGGATAGTCAGGTCTCCACGCTTGACCGTGTCCGGCCAGATGGTGGAGCGGTCCACGGAGAGCGCGGCAGGTTTGAGCCGCGATACGGCGACTACGGCAACGGTCAACAGCACCGCCGCGACGCCAGCCCATATTGCATACTGGCGCATCTTCTTCTTCTTCAGGTCTGGGCGAGCGATATCCATCACACCTGGATATAGCACTTGCCGTGCCAAAGGAGCCAACCAGGGATGCACTGAAAAGAAAGCACTTCATGGAAAATGGCCGCTTCCGGAAGCCAAATGTGGTGACCGCTTCCGTTGCGCCGGTGTTCGATATCGGACAGTTGTGGGGCCGCGCCAAACTCACTACGGCAACCTCGCTCCCGAGGGATGCCCGCGCGGGTCTTGTATCAGGGCATGACCGGGGTACCGGGGCCCCCTCTGGGTCGAGGTCGCGTGCCGCCGCCGCTGCAAAATCGGCGTGGGCTTTACAGGCTGCGGAAAAACTCATTTTTGCGCAAACTCTCTGTAGCTTTGTAACAGGGCATCACTTCAGTCGCGCCGATAAAGCCAATAGAACGGGGTGGGCTTTAGCCCCTGCGGGATGCACTTCAAGAAACTCTCTTAAATTTCGGCCTTTTTCCGCAGCCTGTTTAGCCCCTGAGGGCAGTCTTTCCAATGACTTGCGCCTCAGACCCGCTCCACTGCCAGCGCAACCGCATTACCGCCGCCCAGGCAGAGCGCGGCAATCCCCCTGGTCTTGTCGTAGCGCTCCAGCGCGTAGAGCAGCGTGGTCAACACGCGCGCTCCGCTGGCGCCGATGGGGTGGCCGATGGCCACCGCGCCGCCATGCACGTTGACCTTGGCCGGGTCCAGACCCAGGTCGCGGATCACGGCCAGCGCCTGCACGCTGAAGGCCTCGTTCAGCTCAAACAGATCCACCGAATCAAGCGGCCATCCCGCCCGCGCGGCAGCCTTGCGCACCGCCTCAATCGGCGCCAGCCCAAACCACGCCGGCTCGACCCCGCTGGTCGACTGCGCCCGGATCACGGCCAGCGGCTTCGCACCCAGTTCCCTTGCCCGCTCGGGGCTCGTAACCACGAGCGCCGCTGCCCCATCGCTGATGCCGGGCGCGTTTCCCGCCGTCACCGTCCCACCCTCCTGGAAGGCCGGCTTGAGCCGCGCCAGAATCTCCACAGTCGTCTCCGGCCGGATGGTCTCGTCGGCGTCAAAGCTGCTCGGCTTCTCGCCCTTTTTGGCTGCCGGAATCTCCACCGCCACAATCTCTTCGCGGAACCATCCCTGCGCCGTTGCCTCCCCTGCCCGCCGCTGCGACTCGGCCGCAAACGCATCCTGCTCCTGGCGCGTAATCCCGTACTTGGCGGCAATCATCTCCGCGCCTACGCCCATGTGAAAACCGTTGTAAACCTCCCACAGGCCGTCGTGGATCATCGCGTCTACAAGAGCCCCGTTGCCCATGCGATAACCGCTACGCGCCTGCGGCAGCAGGTAGGGCGCATTGGTCATCGACTCCATGCCGCCCGCGACCAGAATCTCCGCGTTGCCGGTCTCAATGGCCTGCGCGGCCAGCGCCACAGCCTTGAGCCCCGAGCCGCAAACCTGGTTGACGGTGAAGGCGCCCACTGCGGGCAACAATCCGCCATGGATAGCCGCCTGCCGCGCCGGATTCTGCCCCAGCCCCGCCTGCAGCACGCAGCCCATAATGCATTCGTCAATCTGCGCCAGCTCCAATCCCGCTCGCCGCACGGCCTCGCGCACCGCCAGCGCACCCAACCGTGGCGCAGAAAAAGACTGCAGCGAACCCTGGAATTTGCCCACAGGAGTGCGCACCGCGGAAACAATGACGGTTTCTTTCATTGGCAGGCCTGCAAAAAGGGGGGAAGGATCATAGCCTCAATTAGATGCGCCCGGCGGCGCGCAGGTCGCGAATCTCCGCATCGTCGAAGATGCGCGAGCGGATAAGAAACCGCACGCCTTCGGCATTGTCGAGCGAAAACATGCCGCCGCGGCCCGGCACCACGTCGAGAGTAAGCTGCGTGTGCTTCCAATACTCGAACTGGCTCTTGCTCATGTAGAAGGGCTCGCCGTCCACTTCGCCCAGTTGCACGTCGGCATCGCCGATCATAAATTCCCCACGCGGATAGCACATCGGGGAGCTGCCGTCGCAGCAGCCCCCCGATTGGTGAAACATGAGCGGTCCGTGTTTTTCGCGCAGAACGCGAGTAAGGTGAATGGCCAGATCTGTGGCCATCACTTGTGCCGGTAGCTCCGCCATACTTCGACCTCTCCTTGAACCTCTGTTGCCGATCGCTGACCACGGAGAGACTCGGAGTCTTCAACCCCGAAAGAGCGCCACGTCTATCCCAACACAGATGACTGCCTTTGCGCCTTTTTACTGGCGCAAGAGTGTGAGACGCAGAGCCCATGCGAGCGAACAGCGAGCGTCTGCCCCACCGCAGGTGGTTAGAAGAAGCCCAGCTTCTTCGGGCTGTAGCTCACCAGCAGGTTTTTGGTCTGCTGATAATGGTCCAGCATCATGCTGTGCGTCTCGCGGCCGATGCCCGATTGCTTATACCCGCCAAAGGCGGCGTGAGCCGGATACGCGTGATAGCAATTCGTCCAGACACGGCCCGCCTGGATGGCGCGTCCCAGGCGATAGCAGCGATTCGCATCGCGGCTCCAAAGTCCGGCACCCAGGCCGTAGAGCGTATCGTTGGCGATCTCCAGCGCGTCCTCTTCGTTTTTGAACGTGGTGACGGAGACGACAGGTCCGAAGATCTCCTCCTGGAAGATGCGCATCTTGTTGTGGCCCTTGAAGACGGTAGGCTGCACATAATAGCCGTCTTCGAGTTCGCCGCCGAGATGAGCACGGCTGCCGCCGGCCAGCAGTTCCGCGCCTTCCTTCTGCCCAATGTCGATGTAGCTGAGGATTTTTTCCATCTGCTCGCTCGAGGCCTGCGCGCCGAGCATGGTCGAACTTTCCAGCGGGCTGCCCTGCTTGATGGCCGCAACGCGCTTGAGGGCCCGCTCCATGAAGCGGTCGTAGATGCTCTCCTGTATCAGCGCGCGGCTGGGACACGTGCACACCTCGCCCTGGTTGAGCGCGAACATGACGAAGCCCTCGATCGCCTTGTCGAAGAAGTCGTCGTCTTCCTGCAGCACGTCGGCGAAGAAGATGTTGGGCGACTTGCCGCCCAGTTCCAGCGTAACGGGAATCAGGTTCTGGCTGGCGTACTGCATGATGAGCCGCCCGGTCGTTGTTTCGCCGGTGAAGGCGATCTTGGCCACTCGCGAGCTCGATGCCAGCGGCTTGCCCGCCTCGAGGCCAAAGCCGTTCACAATGTTCAACACGCCCGGCGGCAGCAGGTCGCCAACAAGTTCGGCCCAGACCAGAATGCTGGCCGGAGTTTGCTCGGCCGGCTTGAGCACCACGCAGTTGCCCGCAGCCAATGCCGGAGCCACCTTCCAGGTAGCCATCAGCAGCGGGAAGTTCCACGGAATGATTTGGCCGACAACGCCCAGCGGCTCGTGGAAGTGATACGCCACAGTGTCGTGGTCAATCTCGGAGATGGCGCCCTCCTGGGCGCGAATGCAGCCGGCGAAGTAGCGCCAGTGATCAACCGCCAAGGGCAGATCGGCCGCCATGGTCTCGCGGATCGGCTTGCCGTTGTCCCAGGTCTCGGCCAGGGCCAGCATCTCCAGGTTGTCTTCCATGCGCTGCGCAATCTGGATCATGATGTTGGCGCGATGGGTGGGGCTGGTGCGACCCCAGGCGACGCGCGCCGCGTGCGCCGCATCCAGCGCCCGCTCAATGTCCTGCGCATTCGATCGCGGAATCTCGCAGAACGTTTTTCCGGTCACCGGCGTTACGTTCTCAAAGTACTGGCCGGAAGCGGGCTCTACCCACTTTCCGCCAATGTAGTTGCCATAACGGGGGCGAAAGCTCACCGTCTCGCTGAGCTTGCCCGGATGCAGTGCAGTTGCTGTCGCCATGTTCGCTCCTCCAGCGGGATCATCCGCGTAGGTGCGGCCGGAGCGCGTTTCACGATCAAGGCCTCTTCACGCGCGGCAATCGTCGCCGCCAAAGCCCGGAAAAACAGGAATCGCAAAACCGCCCACGGACCGCAGCGCTGGAATCATACACGCATAACCGCAGCCCTGGCAGCCCCCCGTGTTAACCCCATGAAAAAGCTGGAGCCGTGAAAACCCGAGGATGATTACGAGGCTGGTAGGCGAGGCGGGGATCGAACTCGCAACCCCCGGCTTAGAAGGCCGTTGCTCAATCCAATTGAGCTATTCGCCCTCAAAATCAACAAAATCAGGTGTGTGTACCGATGAGAACGGAGTTTTGCGGTTCGCAACCTATTGAAAAAAGCGAACAGAGGCATTCTCTAGAGTGTGTTTTATCAACACTACTACTCTCAATCCCGTGAATAGTCCTACCTATCCGCGCACTCGGGGGAGGGGCGAGGTCAAAAGTGTACCGAGTCGCTAGGAGGGCACACCGGTAGTCTTTTTAAGCCGAACACAAAGATATTCTCGGTTTTTGTTTGCCTTCCGGGCCAAATTTCGCCTGTGACCGTGCGGCTGTGAAACAATCCCCGTATGCCAGAACCCGTCAGAGTGTACGTGGTAGATGATGAGCCGGTCATTGCATCGACGTTGGCCGCGATCCTGAACGCTTCCGGCTTCCAGGCGACGGCCTTCACGAGTGCAGAGGATGCGATAAGGGCTGCCGAATGTGAAGGTCCTTCGCTGCTAATTTCGGATGTGGTCATGCCGGGGATGAATGGCGTTGATCTGGCAATCCATCTCAAATCGCTCTGTCCAAAGTGTAAGGTGCTGCTGTTCTCCGGACAGGCAGCCACAAATGATCTGTTGGAATCGGCCAGCAAATCGGGTCACGATTTCGAGTTGCTGAGTAAGCCGATTCACCCAAAGGACCTGTTGGCTGCAATCAGGAAACTCTGAAGGACAAGCCGGGCCAACCCCGCAATCCAGCGTCGAGGGCGGCTCACAATGGGGTGGGGATAGCCCAGGACGCATCGCGGTGTCTGGGTGGGGGGATAGCCACAATGATTTCGGCGGCCCGCCAAGCCAAGGCGTCAGGACGCGCGCGTTTGCATCACATTGGAAACTCGGGTCGGTCAGTGACCATTATTTCATCGCTTTCAGGCTCGATGACCGCCGACAACGGAGCCGTCCAGGGATTAAAGACGCGCTGCATACGTTCCGAGAGAGCGTTTGAAAGCAGGTCTGATCCGTAGGTTTCTGTTGTCAGTGCTTCAGCGAGTCTGACGCGCAGTTTGTTCATCTCCCGCTATTCTACGCCCATCCGCTGTACCCCGCAGTTTGTTGGTCCGGGACGCCCCGCAACCGCGCCGCAGCCCCGTGGACGCGTCGGCGGAGAGTACGGGGGACCAAGCCGCCAGCCTTTTCAACCTGCCGCTAAATGCTATGGCGGCCCGCACAACCACTTGATATGCTCCCGCATCGAACCGCGAGGGGAACAGGGGAGATTCGCCATGGGGAGAAAAGAGAATGCGCGATGGGGAGAAGGCCATTGGCAAAAACCGTCAACACGCTACGCACCACCATAAGGGAGATTGAGAACGCACCGGATCTTGCACCGGACGCGCCTGTGATTGAACTCAAGCACGCTTTGCTGTGCCGTATCGTGGATTTGGATTCGGGCTCTGAAACCGTGGCTGAATCACCGCCGAATCAAGCGGAGCCCGCCTCCGACGACGTTTGACGCAGGGGCCGCGTTCTTTCGCACCCACAACCCCGTGGACGCATCGGCGGGGAATTCGGGTGGGGTAGCCGCCAGCTTTTACGCGGCGGAAAAATTTACACTTCGCCCTGGCTTTTTATACCGCTCAAGCAGCCAGCGGTCGCAAAAGTGCCTCCGCTCTGCGCGCTCAAAAACAGATTCCGATACCGCAGTTGCGATGGTGATTAAGCAATGACGGCAGATGGAATCGATTGTGCCGTCATCATTTAATCGATGCACGAAAGGTACTAAATGGGTTTGAGTCATGGTCTTCCATCCTTTCCCAAGACATCAACCAAGGCCAAAAGTATGTTCGCCGCCGCCGCCGGTGCGGCCATAGAGTCTCGGCGTCCAGCTACTCATCTGCAATTTGAATTCCATCTGCAAAGATTCAAGCTCTGGAAAGTCTTTCGTTAGCGTTTCCAGCCACGTAGAGCGGCCTGCATTGAACCCAGAAGGCTAGCGGGCATTGGTTGCACAAGCGGAGCTATCGAAGCCTCCGCATACCGCGCGCCGGCGTCGAATTTGGCGGCAAACTTACAGCTCGGAGACCATGAGGACGCGCTCCATCGGAGCTTTGTTTGCGTGCCGCTGCACAAGGAATATATGCGCGAAAATCCTTGCGCTGATAAACCCCCGGCCTGGACTATTTCCTCGCGGCTGGAAGTCCGCGCAAGTCGTTGATTTTTTAAGGCTGGTAGGCGAGGCGGGGATTGAACCCACAACCCCCGGCTTAGAAGGCCGGTGCTCTATCCAATTGAGCTACTCGCCCATGCTTCTTTATTGTAGCGTCGAGCCGGGGCAAAGCGCATCGGCAAATGCAATCAGTGCTTCTTCCAGCGTTCGCGCAGCCTGGGCCGGGGTGGGACCGCACGCAGTGATGTAGGCGGTCATACCCAAATCCATGCGGTTGAGAGCGATCAGCGCGCGGCGGATAACAAGGTCCACACGGCAGCAGCGCAGCGGCACCGAGCCGAGCAGGCCGCAAAACAGCCTGCACGCCGCTTCGGCCGGCTCCGGCAGCGGCCAGACGTGATCCCCTCTGGGCAAAATGTCGATATAGCAGCACACGGCGTGCGTAGAACAGCCGGCCGGTGCATCGAGTTCATCCGCGTCGACTTCTTCCCGCTCCAGTACCGGCCAAAAATCGCACTTTGAAGTCCACACCGGCGAGCCCTCGGAGTTCAACCTCACCAGCGCCGCCGCCAGGCCGCTAATCTGCGCGGCCTCGGGCAGATCGCTTACACGCTCGGGGGCCGCGCGCAAATCGACGAAACCCTGCCAGAGGGTGTCGATCACCGGCGCATCGCTGCCCACCTCAAACTCCCAGTCAGCTTGCAAGCGGTTGTTCCGTTGTGGCCTGCAGAAACCGGATCAGCGTCGCCTCGGCCCAGTGAATGTTGTTCCCCGGATCGTTGGAAAGATAAGCGCAGTGGCCTCCGTGAAGCGTCTCCACAAAGGTGATATTGGGGTTGGCAACAATCTTGGCCCGCGTCTCCGGCAGCAGACGGATGAACGGATCGTCCAGAGCATGGAGGATGAATGTGGGAACGGCGATGCGGTCCACAACGCGGGCGCTGGCGGCGCGGTAGTAGTAGTCGTCGGCATCGCGAAAGCCACAGTAGCGCGAGACGATCTTGTGATCGAACTCCCGAATGGAGCGCACCGAGCCAATCTCCGCGGCAGGCGCATAGCTGGCCGGAAACAGCCTCCTTTTGCGGGCGTAGCGCGCCTTCAGCCTGCGCAGAAAGTTCAACTCGTAGATCCGGTTCAACGGTTCGTGCAGCGCGTCGGCGCCAGGGGCAAGGTCGATCGCCGGACAGACCGCGGCCACGGCGCACAGGGGCGCTTGGTTACCCCACTCCCCGGCCAGTTTGAGCACCAGGTTTCCGCCCATGGAGTAGCCCACCAGCGCCACCTCCTCGAGGGAAAAACGCTGAGAATAGTGCCGCACCACGATACCCAGGTCGCCCGACAGTCCGGAGTGGTAGAGAGTGGGCGTCAGCGCATCCGTGCCGCCGCAGTTGCGCATATTCATGCGGATCACGTTGAAGCCGGCCTCCCAGGCTCGCGCCGTGATGCCCTGCATGTAGCGGGAATCCGAGGAACCCTCAAGGCCATGCACCAGCACCAGTGTGAGCCGCCCGGCGCGAACCTGCTCGGCCTGCCAGTGGCAATGGCATAACACCAGGCTTCCGTCCTCCGGGTCCACCTCGACAGTTTCCGCCATGCCGGCAACGCGAAAAGGAGGACGGGGAAGATAATTCCCCACAATGGTTTGCAGGTGCCCGTTGCTCAGGCCACGATGCTGCTGGAAAGGGGTCAGCCACTCCTCCAAGCCGGCGGAGTTCGAGTCAATTCTTTTGTTTTCCTGAAGGTTTGGGCTCACCGCCACTCGGCAATTCGGCCAACTGCGCTCATGGTGTCCCCTGCGGTCCGTGCAAGTTGGGGCGGCTAGTGGGGATCGAACCCACGACATCCTGAGCCACAGTCAGGCGTTCTGCCGCTGAACTATAGCCGCCATATACCGCTTCGATTGTAGCATCGAATCAGCCCGGAATCACTGTTCCGGCCGAAGGGAAAGTCGCTCTTGCCCGGCCCCGGCCTGATATCGCTTAACCTGCGCGACGCGCAGCGCCAGTCCGTTCCTCGCGCCACCAATGAGGATTTGCGGAAGGGGCCAGCACCGCTCCAATCGAGGTGCATGGCTCTTCCGCGACAGCACCCTGCACACATTGGAGATTCTGCTCAACGAGGCTTTCCACATTCCGGGCACCGGGATAAGCTTCGACCGGGAAGGCATCGTCGGGCTGATTCCAGGCCTGGGAGACGTACTGGCCGGATTGCCCTCGTTGGTCATTCCGCCGGCTGCATGGCTTCGCGGCGTTCCCTACGGGACGCTGCTCCGCATGGCGGCCAATCTGGGCATAGACGTCCCGTTGGCTCAGAGCCCATCTTCGGCGAAATCTTCGACATCGCCCTGAAGACCAACCGCCGCAACTAGCTACTGCTCTGCCGAACCCTGAGCGAGCTTCGCCGCCTCACCGCCCTCGACTGGGGTTTTCTGTTCATGCTGACCGCTGCCCCGGCGCTCATCTGCGCCATTCCCGAGGCGCTCGCGGCGTTGCTTATCGCCTGCCCCCAGGCGGTCTCTAGTGTGCCATTCAACCGACAATAAACCGGTTCGCGATACAATCGAACCAGACCGTCGGGGCGTAGCGCAGCCTGGTAGCGCATCTGCTTTGGGAGCAGAGGGCCGGGGGTTCGAATCCCTCCGCCCCGACCAGCATAAACTATTGATATTTAAAGCGATATTTCGATATCAGGCCACGCATCTGCTTTTTACTGCTACATTGATGTAGTCGATCTTGTAGCGGTCGCCGCTTTCTCGCAAATTCAACGAATGTACCAACTGGATTTCCGCGCGCAAACTCCTGTACATTTCTGCAGATACCGATGCGGATACAATCTTCGGCCACCGTCCAACCGTTCACTTTCGCTGCTTGCCTGCACTCGTCGATTTGCCGTTCAATATCGGCATCGATCTCTGGCTGTGAAGTTGATACTTTCCGCGCATAGATCGCGAACCATGTCAGCTCGCCGGAC
>DATKGE010000119.1:0-2830 GCA_035510955.1 Occallatibacter sp.
AGCCGGCCTTGCATGAGCTGGCGCGTGAACACCGGACCGTCGCTTATGGCCACCACGTCGCTGATGAGCACCTGGCCAAGACGCGCGGCAAGGGCTGGGGCATAGTCGCGCACCTGGTAGGTATGCGGAAAGATAACGTACTCGGGCTGTTCCTGCGCGAAGAACTGCTGCAAGGCGAGGGTGTATCCATCAGCCGTGTAGTGGGCTAGCAATGGGTGCTCGATACTGACGATCTTTTCCAGGCCGAGGCTGGCAAGCTGGCCGCCCGCCGGTCCGGCCGGCGCGCCGACCACGATGGCGCTTACCGTCTTGGCGACGCTCTTCAGTACCGGCGCGGCTTTCTTCAGCAGGCCCTGAGCGGCGGCCACGGCTTCCAGACTGATCCGCGCGATGCGGCCTTCCCGCTGTTCAATGACAACCCAAACTCCGCTCATAGCACGCGCACCTCGAACTTCAGTTTTTCCACCAGCGCCGCGGCGGCTTCTTTAGGCGAGCCGGACAGCATCTGTGTTGATTTTTGTTTGTGAGGCAGGGTCACGCGGTCGAGGATTACGACCGGCGCTGTGTCTGCGCCGAGCTGCGCGGCGGTGAGTTGGCGGACTTCCCTGGTCTTGGCCTTTTTGATGCCCATCAGCGTGGCGTAACGCAGCTTGTTGCCGCCGGACTGGATGGTGAGCACGGAGGGCGTCGGCAATTCGATCTGCTGGAACCATCCCTCTTCAAGCTCCCGCTTGACGTTGAGGCCGGTGTCGGTCTTCTCCACGTGCAGGATGAGCGAAGCGTGCGGCAGGCCTAGCAGCTCGGCGAGGATGACGCCGGTCTGGCCCAGGCCCAGGTCTTCAGACTGCAGGCCGGTGAGCACCAGGTCGGGGCTTTCATCCTTCACGGCCGCGGCCAGCAGGCGGGCTACGCCGAGCGGGTCGCGCGTGCCCAGATCGTCGCAGGCGATGTTGATGGCGCGGTCGGCGCCCTTGGCGAGCGCTTCACGGATGGTCTGGCCAATGCGCTCGGGGCCGGCGGAGAGGACGATGACCTCGCCGCCGTGTTTTTCCTTTAGCTGGAGAGCTTCTTCGAGGGCGTAGGCGTCGGATTCGTTGAGGGCAAATTGAAGGTCGGATTCTTCAATCCACTTGGCCGAAGAGTCGATGCGGACTTGCGCATCGCGTTCAGGGACTTGCTTGATGGCTACGATGATTTTCATAATGTAAGGCTCTCGTTCATATTAACTGGCTTGCTCCGTACCTGGCCTGGCCATGGGCAGCCCGCGCGCGGCGAGCTGCGCAATGTCGAGCAACTGCGGCGGTGCTGAGCCGGTGGCGGCCAACGCGTCGCGGAACATGGTGTTGCAGAAGGGGCATGCTGTGCCTACGGTTTGCGCGCCGGTGGCGACCAGTTCGGCGGCGCGGTTGTGGCTGACGCGCTCGCCTGTCTCTTCGCCGAGAAAAGCCAGGCCGCCGCCGGCGCCGCAACAGAAACTTCTCTCGTGATTGCGTGGGGCTTCAACGACGGTGCCGGCGAGGGCGGCGACAGTACGCGGCTGCTCGTAGACATTGCGGTAGCGGCCCAGGTAGCAGGGGTCGTGAAAGACGATTGTTTCTCCTTTCGCTTGATGCGGAAGTTTGTCGGCGAAGCGGGCGAGAAATTCGCTGTGGTGCTCGATTTCTGGAGGTGTGCCGTATTCTTTCCAGTCTTCCTGGATGGTCCGCACGCAATGCGGGCAGATGGAGACGATCTTCTTGACCTTGTTTTGCGCCAGGGATTCGAGGTTGGCTTCGGCCAGTTGCTTGAAGACCAGATCGTTGCCCAGGCGGCGGACGGGGTCGCCGGTGCACTTTTCCTTGCGCAGCACGCCGTAAGTTGTGCCGAGGTAGTTCATCACGCGGGCAAAGTCGGCGACGATCTCGCGGCCCTTGGGGTCGTATCCACCCATGCAGCCTAGCCAGAGGCAGTACTCCTGGCTGCCGTCGAAGATGGGGAGGGATTGTTTTTGAATGAACTTGTCGCGTTCGGCGGGGCTTATTCCCAGCGCATTGGAGCCGCGTTCGAGGGCCAGGAACAATTTTGACCCGTGCGCGTCGTCCCACTCGCCGGTGTTCACCGCGCCGCGGCGCAGGCCAACGATGATTGGCACGTGCTCGATGCCCACCGGGCACTGGAACTCGCATGCGCCGCAGGTGGTGCACTGGAAGACGGCTTCCTGCGCGTTGTATTTTCCCAGTAATGGTTGGTCCGAAGCGGGGCCTAGGTCGTTCAAATAGGCGCGGACGCCGAGGATGATTTCCTTGGGGTTGAGCAGCTTGCCGGTGTTGGCAGCAGGGCAATGCTCGGTGCAGCGGCCGCACTCCACGCAGGAGTAGGCCTGCAGGCTGACCAGTTGAGTCAGGTCTTTGCCGGCGACCAGGCCGAAATCTTCATCTCCGTTCAGAGGGGGTATCTGCGCGTAGCTGCCGCGGGAGAGAAAGATGGTTGCCGGGCTGAGCACCAGGTGCAGGTGCTTGGTGTGCGGATGAGGGGAAGAAAAGTCAGCAGCGCCAGCGTATGCATCCACCATAAAACGCGGGCGGTGAGCGATGTATCGGCAACGAAGAACGCGGCCAGGTACGTGGCCATGAGAGCGAAGATGAGGAAGGCGATGAAGCCGGATTCCCAGGAGAGTTTTTCGCCCAGCCAGCGCGGGCGAATTAGAAAACGGCGGATAAACAGGCCGAGGATGCCCACAGCGCAGGCCAGGGCGAAGGCGGCGGCGAAGTAGAAGTACCAGCGGCCGATCGGGCCGTCGGTTGAGAGGAAGCCAATGCCGAAGCCGGTTGCGCAGTGGTTGAGCGTGACC
>DATKGE010000120.1:0-6658 GCA_035510955.1 Occallatibacter sp.
TACTCGCTGAGCAACCCGTTCCCCGCCGGCGTCGTTCCACTGGTAGGCGCTTCGCAGGGGCTGGCCACCTACCTCGGTTCCCCGCTGAGCACCATGCTGCACTCGCAGCGCACACAAACCACCTACAACTTCAATTTCGGCTGGGAATACAGCTTTCCGCACGGTGTCGTCCTGGCCGCCGGCTACGTGGGCAGCAGGGGACTTTTCCTTCCCCTTGGGGCAGAAGATCTGAACCAGCTTGATCTCGGCACAATCGCGAGTAACCAGGCGGCGCTCGTCAACACCATGGTGCCAAATCAATGGGCGGCCATTCCAAACAACAACTTCGGCCAGGCAACGGTGCCCTTGTGGGTATCGCTCCAGGAGTTCCCGCAGTTCGGCACCGCCGCAGGTTGCTGCGGCAGCGGCGTCACCATTCATGGCTATCCCGGCGGCGACTCCGAGTACAGTTCTCTGCAGACCAAGCTGGAGAAGCGCATGAGCCATCACTTCACCACGCTGGCCTCGTTCACCTGGGCCAAGCTGATCACCGACGACGGCAACCCGCCGCTGGGCTTTGTCGGCTACCACAACGGGTCGCCGCAGGACTGGAAGAATATGAGCTACGAGCACTCAGTGAGCCCGCAGGAAGTCAAATTCCAGTTCACCTGGCAGGCATCCTACGATCTGCCCATTGGCAAGGGCCGCGCGCTTAGCCTGAACGGACCGGGCAATGCCGTCCTAGGCGGATGGACGGCCAATGGAGTTGCCTATCTCAGCGACGGCGTCCCCATCAGCGCGCCGGTAGTCGGAGCGCCGTTCTCCTACTTCAATCAGCGTACCGACATGGTCTGCGACCCCAGCAAAGGCGCGCCGCACACGGCGGCAGTGTGGTTTAATCCCAACTGCTTTGTAACGCCAGGCACCGAAGGAAACGGGCCGCCTAATCCTTTCGTGGCGGGAACGGCGCCAACCTACCTTGGCAATGTCCGCACTATGGGAGCCCGGGAGGTGGACCTGTCTCTCTACAAGAACTTTACGATTGGGAAGGAGAAGGATCTCCGTTTGGAGGTTTCGTCGTACAACGTCACCAACAAGGCGCAGTTCGCTGCGCCGAATGTGAGTTCGCCATCTTCCGGCTACGTAAACTTCGGCCAGATCCTGAGCGACGCCAACACGCCTCGTCAGTTCCAGTTCGGATCGAAATTTACGTTTTAGCCGTGCCCGTGCAATTAAGTAATTCATCCTCCAACTCTGGGTGCCCCAGGTCTCGCATTTGAGACCTGGGAGAGCACGAACCTCGAAACCCGATCTCCGAAGAAAACGACTGGGTGCCCATCCTTTCGCGTTCTTAGCGAAAAGAGTGGGAAAGCAACATCGCGCCATTTCACGACTCCATTTATCATGAACCCTATGCTGAACCAAGCAGCGCGAGCCGTAGCCACTGCTGCACTTCTCTTCGCCGTCACAGTTCACGCCCAGATCGAGGCCTTCCTGCCGCGCTTTGAAGCCACGCTCACACGCCACGGCATCGTCGGCGGTGGCTTCGCATTCGTCCACGGCCCCGCTCCGGCAACGCAATTCTTCTTTGGCCAGGCGCGCAATCAAACGGGACCGGCCGTCGACGCCGATACCGCATACAACTGGGCCTCGATCACCAAGACCTTCACCGCCATCGCCATTCTGCAGTTGCGCGACCGCGGCCTGCTTTCGCTCGACGACCCGGCCGTTCGCTATGTGCCGGAGCTGCGCCAGGTGCATGACCCTTACGGCCCCATCGACGCCATCACCATTCGCCAACTCCTCACCCACAGCGCCGGTTTCCGCAATCCCACCTGGCCGTGGGACTGCGACGACCCTACCAACTGCGACTGGCAACCTTTCGAGCCCACGCACTGGGCGCAGGTCGCGGCCATGCTTCCCTACACGCACATCGCCTTCACACCCGGCAGCCGCTGGAGCTACTCCAATCTTGGCTACGTTTTTCTCGGCCAGATCATCGAACGCCTGACCGGCGACGACTTCGAGGTCTACATCGACAAGAACATTCTCAAGCCGCTGGAGATGCATTCGAGTTACTTTGACCGCGCGCCTTATTATCTTGAAGGCCACGTCTCGGCGAGCTATCTACGCGCCGGAACAAAACTGACTGAGCAGCCCTTCAACTTCGACACCGGCATCACCACCTCCAACAGCGGCCTCAAAGCGCCGATCGCCGACATGGTGAAGTATCTGCGCTTCCTCATCGGTGATGCCGCGTACTCACGTTATGCGATGGTGCTCAAGCGCAGTTCGCTTGAAGAAATGTGGACCGGCGTGCTGCCCGCAGTCGAACCCGGCCAGGCGGCTACACCGTATACCTCGGGCCCGCATGGCGCGCAGCCAAAAATGGGGTTGGGCTTTTTTGTCGTTGAAGTGAGCGGTCATCGCTATATCTACCACGACGGCGACCAGGGCGGCTTCTCCTCCGAGTTGCTCATCGACCCAGCCGGTAAGAGCGCCTGCATCCTGGCCGTGAATACAACCGACACTGGGGCGCCCGAGCCGGCCGCCGCACTGCATCCGCAATCGAACACCGAACCCGAGCCCGGCACCGACCTGCGCCAGACGTTGCGCACAGTCCTCGTCGAGACCGTCTTCTCCGCGTATGCCAAATCAAACTAATGTCCAACCTTCAAGGCGCCTCTCATCGATGCTGTCATCCTGAGCGAAGCGTACTTCAGCGGAGTCGAAGGATCTGCGGTTGCTCTTCGCCTGTGCGCCCCTTCCGCATTCTTTTGCCTCCTTTTTTGTTGAATGAGGAGACCACGGCTAACCCCCACAAAATCTTTGCAGATTATTTGTGCAAATCGAATAATATGGAAATCCATGGCTACCCTGTTCGAGAAACTCCAGCTCAAAGATCATCAGGAGATGCTTGTTCTCAACGCGCCAGAGAGCTTCGAGAGCGAGTTATCGCGCCTGCCTGTGATGCACATCCATCGCAGCTTCGAAGCGCTTAAGGAGATTCCCTTTTCGCTTGCATTCGTCACCAAACAGGCCGAAGTCGACGCGCTCGCGGCCAAAATCGCGGCCCGCGCAAAGGGCGACGCTGCAGTCTGGTTCGCTTATCCCAAGGGGACGTCGAAGAAGTACAAGTGCGATTTCAATCGCGACACCGGCTGGGACCTGCTGAAGAAAGCGGGGTTTGACACCGTGCGTTCCATCGCCATCGATGAAGACTGGACCGGCCTTCGTTTTCGCCGCAAGGAATTTATCAAATCCCGCTGAACTCGGCCTCGAATCATTTTCAACGCAACGTTGCTCCCCGCTGACGCTTCTAGCGGCGCCAAGTGGCATTGGTGCGCCCTGGAAGCACAAATCAACCCGCGCGATTCGCCACAGAGCAATCGCCCGCGCCCGTATGTTCGGAGGAAATCCTATGCAGTCCGTTTCGCAGAAGCTACGCCCCGCGCAGGCCGAAGTTCACCGCACCGCTCACGATCAGGATCTGATTGAGATTCCCAAGTGCGCCCGCCTGGATCGCGAGGTCGAAGGCCGAAAACTGGAGCAGGCGATTCCAGTCAGCGACAACCAACAAACTGCCATCCTGTACCGGGAGAATCGGCCGACTTGCTGACTCGCTAGTACATACCGTCGCTGATACTGGACCAATTCGTTACTATGGTGGATGAAGAAGGAAGTCCATGAGCGACGCAAAGGGTTTTGGCGGGAACAGACCAATTGAGGAGGCCAGCCGGACGCCGCTGCCGGATGAGCCTCAGCCTCGCGCAGTCGGTTCGCCCCTGCCCATCGGGTCGGGAAACCTTGCCGCGCTGCCCAACGGCCTGGGCGGTCCGCAGCGCGCCTTTGCCGCCCAGCCTGCAGGCCGCGCTCTGGCCGGCTCCGCGGCGATTGCACCGCGCGATGCGCCATCCGGCGTCCAGCGGGCAATCAGCGCCGTGCGGGCGGCGTTGCCCTATGTGCAGCGCATTCTGCCCCTGCTCGACGGCAACGTCGGCACCGCCGTCGCCAACTTCCTCACCCCGCACCACCATGCGCCGCCGCCTCCGCCGCCCGTCAATCTGGCGCCCATCGCCGACGGCCTGGCCGCGTTGCAAACCCAGCATCGCGAGCTGCGCGACCAGATTGTCGAACAGAACACAGGACTCAATCGCGTTGAAGATCAGCTTCAGAGGGTCCACGAAGCTACCGACCGCAATACCCTCGAGCAGCAGGAACTGATGGAAAACCTGAAAGTTGTGGGCAAGAAGGTCAACCTGGTCGCCATCGCCGCCCTCGGCCTGCTGGCCGTCTCCGTGATCGTCAATATTCTTCTCTATCTTCATATCCAGCGCGTTCTGCCCTGAGCCGGACTACGTGATCGTTTGCGGGACTGGGTGCCCCTGAGCCCGGGGTCCTCGCGGACAGGTCCTCGTCCGTGGGGCGGAGAGCCTGCCCACAAGCTTGCCAAATGGGTCTAGTCCGCCGCGGCGGATGAGAACTGGGATGGTAAAACCCGGAACCGCACCTGCTTCAACTCGCGAACGAGAGCAAACAAAGGCCCGAAATCTCCTCCGAGCCAAGGCAAGAGCCATTGGCAAACAAACACCATACCCGTGCTGAAATGGGCTGTCTGGCCCCAATAATACTTATTTTTGTGATATCAACAGGATTATTTCCTATATGAACACGAACTTCGCCATTTCTGCTTCCTTTCTCCAACTCCGTGATTTGAGTTCTTGCCAGTCGTCTTTTCATGGGGCTAGTATTCGGCATAGTTCAACCGGGCCTGCAAGAAGCAACCCGGTCTCTTGCCCGCTATGCAGTTATTCCCACGTTCAATGAGCTTTACCAACACGCGGCGCTAACCTGCGCGCGCAGACGGAGTGTCTCGTCATGGCATGGTATGCCTACTGCATCGGTGAAAAACTAGCCTTCCCTGAATTAGCCCGTCATCGCAAACCCGTTCCCATGGAATCCGTTCTTGGAGTCAGCGGAAACCAAGTCTTCCTTTACCCCGCCAGCGACCTCGCCATCATCGTCAGTGAACACAACCCCGCGGAAACCCTCAACCAGAAGTCCGGCGTGGACCATGCACGCGTCATCGCCGACTGCTTCCAGCACTCTACAGTCCTTCCTTTCCGGTTCGGCACCGTCTTCTCCGACGATGAAAGCCTACGCAAGTCCATCCGCTCCAACCAACGCCAGTTTCAGGGCAACATCGACATGCTGCGCGGCAAGACCGAGATGCACCTGAAGATCTTCGTCGACGACTGCTGCGCCCACGCGCTGGAGAAGCTCGTGCCAGCCGAAGGCGTAGGCCGCGAATACCTGAGCAACCTGCGCGAGAACGCCGCCCGCACCCGCGAGCGCCAGACCCGCGCCCGCGCCGTCAGCTTCCAGATGCACCGCCTCTTCATGCCTTTGGACGAAGAGGTAAGCTGCCGCATCACCGAAGGCGGCAAGATGGTGCTCGATGTCGCCCACCTGATCGACCGCAAGTACGTGGAGCGCTATCAGAACAAGTTCGCCTCCACCAGCGCCATGATGCGCGAGTGCCAGATGCAGGTCTCCGGCCCCTGGCCGCCCTACCACTTCGTGCAGCGCCTCACCCGCGCCGCCCATGCTCCCGCGCAGTCAGCCGCAGCCGCTCCGGCCCGTGCGGCAACCGCCGTTGCTTCCCCGCTGGTCAATATGCCGGAAGCCATTCCGGCCATGGCCTAGCAGCAGACTCTCAACCAGCCACAAATTCCGGGTGCCCCAGGTCTCGATTCAGAGACCTGGGATCTCCTACGCTGGATACGGGAGCCGTTCGGCGCCCCGCCATTTGCTAAAGAGTAACTTCCGGATAGCCGGTCATTCGCCCGGAACGCGGAATCCTCGCTGCCTCCATAACGCCGGTTCGCCCAGCAGCTTCTTTTAAGGCGTGAATACCGCATCGAAAGGAATTTGCCTAGGTTACCATGTTGGTCATGTCTCCTTTACTGGAGTTGATCCTCATCGCTCTTGGGGTACTTGCAACATTCGTCATCTGGCTTGTCTGGCAAAATGGACGCCCGAACAAAACCGATTCATGGCCGGTGGCAGAAGGAACAATCCAGTCAGTCGGTACTGTGGTTGTTCACGCTGGACGAGATTCGCATTCGGTCGATGTTGGTGATTTCTCTTACAACGTCAACGATGAGTACTATTCCGGGAGGTTTACTATTGCTCCCTCGTCTTCCACTGGGGGTCATTCCCCGAGAAGACTAGTCAATCAGAAAATCAAAGTGCGATATAACCCAGAGAAACCGGAGAAGTCTTCCGTCCCCCAAACCGAAGTTGGGGGCTTTATTTTGGGTCCGTTTTATGAGCCCTTTGGCGAGGATATCGATCCCATCCAACTCAACATCGATAAATTCTGAACAGTCCATGTGGCAGGTTGCAGTTTTCAAACACGTTGATTCCGTTGGGGAGTTTATTCTGGGTGGTTTGTCGGCTATTCGGAAGTTACCATTTGCTACACGCTCCCGAATTTCTGGCGCGAGTGGGGCCTCAAGAGATGCTCGGGCTCTTGCGCCGACCCAGCACAAACGCCTTGCGGCGATCCTTCGATGCATGGTCGATCTGCTTCCAGAAACCGACGAAGTAGTCGATCGCGGAGATGACCGACACCAGCACGGTGAAGTAGATGGCGGCAACAGCAATCCAGCGCACG
>DATKGE010000121.1:0-2178 GCA_035510955.1 Occallatibacter sp.
GGGGAGGGCGCAGCCAGCTCCCGAGGGTACTCGAACGGGAAATCTTCGACGCCCGGTTCCAGAAAGAAATCGAACGGATTGAACGGAGGCAAATTCGCGACAAGATTTACTTCAACCACAAACTCGTCAGTTTTGTCCGGAAAAAGAAGACGCGCCAAGTAATTGTTGTGCAGATCGAACTGCCATTTGAGAAGGTGTGAGGCGGGAGCGACGCTAAGCGAGTAGCTCAGGATCGGCGTTCGGCAATGCGGGGCCGGGCGCAGCCGCACAACCTGCGGACCGATGGAAACCGGCTTTTCGTAGCGGTACTGCGTCCTGTGATTGAGAGCAACCTGTATGCTCATCCACCCTCGCGCGGCAAATGGCTGGAGATTTTGGCTCGTTCTCGCTTCGCTACAAACGCGCAAGGGCGCCGAGCCTCTCGCCGAACCTGCTACTGTAAAGCTACCTTAACGACGGCGCCAAGAGCGGTGAAATTTTCTGATCGCTGCAATACGTTCCGGCGTTCTTCAGGATGAAACTCGCCCGGCCACGATCACAGTCCACTCCGGCCCTTGGATCGTGATGCCTTTCTCGCCCCCCACACAAGTGGTTCGCGGTCCAGGAACGGGTTTGGGGGAGATCAATCGCGATTTCCTCTAAGCCGACTTGTGGCTCGACGGGTGGATTAGGCGGAATTACGCGGAATGGAAGTCTTTTCCAATTGAAGGATGAGCCTGGGGAAGATCCTGAGGGTGGTGGTGGAGGAAGCTCCTTTCAGATTTAGATTCGGAACTAATCTAGCAGCCGGGGCGGTGGGAATGTGGAAAGCGCGCCTTTGCTGTTTGCGCTTTCCAAGGAAGAGAATAATCCCCCGGTGTTGGGGTTGGGGGATTATTCTCTTCCGTCATTTCCACGGTCCAGCCACGGGCAGTTGGAATCGCTCGAACAGTTTGCGTTTGGCTTGCTGCATACGCTGCGCGGCTTCGGTGTCGCTGTGGGTTGCGGCGATGCGTCGCAAGACGGCCAGAGTGAGACCTGGACGCAGGTATTGTTGCGGTTGGGGCAGGGCGAGCAGCGTCTCCAGCGGCGTCTGGTAGCGGCGGTAAATCCTTTGTTGGCGGCCCTTTTCGTCGATTTCGATATCGGCTTGCGCGCACGGACGATGATAGTTGAGATAGGGATTGAAGTGGGCGCTGTAGAACTCTTGCAGGCGCTCGGCGTGGTCTGCGTCGATCGAGCCGTAGCCCAGGTGCTTGCGGATTACGGCGCCATTTTTAGTTTCGACCAAGCCGTTGTCGTTGCTCTGCCGCGGTCGGCTTTTGGTTTGTTCGATCAATAGTTTCTGGAGCATACCAGCGATCACGCGATTGATGAACTCGCTGCCGTTATCGGAGTGGAAGCCGAGAATGCGGAAGGGAAACTGCCGCAGCATGGCCTGCAGCACCGGCTCCAGCCAGGCCTCACTAATTCGTGCGCTGGCAGAAACGATTTGCCATTGCGTGACCTCATCCACGGCATCGATGTGATAAACGCCCTTCCCTCCTGGCGGATCGCCTTGATGGACGGTGTCGACGCGCAGATACCCGGGCTGGCCCTGCGGATCGGGCCGCCTCCGCTCTCCGATGGCGACGGCGCTGGGCCGGGTCTTGACGTAGCGCAGACGCCGTTCGCGATAGCGCGGCTGCTGGCGCAGGTTGTAGAGGTGCGACACCGAGAGCGTGGCTAAGCGCTCGAACTCCCCCTTGCCATACCGCCGGTACTCGCGCTCGAGTATGCGCCGCGTGGCCGGCCCGCTTAAGTTGTCGTGTGCCTCATCGACGATGGCCAGCAGTTCGATGTCGGCGCGGGTATAACGCTGCGGAAAATGATGACGGCGGTACGGCGCGGACTGCAGCGATCCAGTTTTCCGATAGCGAGCGATCAACCGCGTCACCTGCGCCCGGCTCAGGCCCGTCATCTTCACCACATAGTTGCGTAACAAACCCCGCGCTGAGCGGCTCTGCTGGTGGTATTCCTGCCGACCTAGCACTTGTTCGATCCAGTGATAAATCTGCGCTTGAGTTTCGCCTTCGAACCGAATAGTTTCGCTGGCGCTCAGGAAAGCCTGGATCTGCCCCAGGCTCAGTTTCTCTGCTTCGTGCACGTGGATGGTCAATCCTCAGCATGCCATCCCCTTCAGGCTCATCTTGTATTGGA
>DATKGE010000122.1:0-15187 GCA_035510955.1 Occallatibacter sp.
CGTCCTTCTTCGACAAATCCCATCCTTCGCTCCTTTCCGCCTGAGTTCCTCTTGGTGCGGGTTCGGTCACTTGATGGTCGGCGGCCGATCGATGATTTCGTCAACGATTCCGTATTCCTTGGCCTGCTGCGAGTTCATGATAAAGTCCCGCTCTACATCGCGCTCGATGCGGTCCAAAGGCTGGCCGGTGTGCTTGGCAATGAGTGTATTCGTGATTTCACGAATGCGCAAAATCTCGCGGGCGTGGATGTCGATGTCCGTGGCCTGCCCGCTCAATCCGCCCATCGACGGCTGATGGATGAGGATGCGCGAGTTGGGCAGCGCGAACCGCTTGCCCTTGGTCCCGGCCAGCAGCAGAAACGCGCCCATCGAGGCCGCCTGGCCAATGCAGTAAGTAACCACATTATTTTTGATGAACTGCATGGTGTCGTAGATGGCTAGGCCCGCCGTAATCGACCCCCCAGGGGAGTTGATGTAAAGCTGCACGTCCTTCTCCGGGTCCTCACCGGAAAGAAACAGCATCTGCGCCACAATCAGGTTGGCTATCTGGTCGTCGATCGGCGTGCCAAGAAAGATAATGTTGTCGCGAAGCAGACGGGAGTAAATATCGTAGGCGCGCTCGCCTCGACTCGTCTGCTCAACCACCATGGGAACCAATGCCATTGAGTGTTCTTCTCGCTCTCCCGTTTGGGAACCTTGGTCCCCGTTTGATTGTGTCCGCGCCGGCTGGTTCGTTTCCAGTCCGGTTCGTTTCCGGCCTTAATTCAGGTCCTGCGCGGCGCCCTCTGCCCCTCGTCGGGGTTTTTTCCCCCCGGCTACGCGGGCAGCCGTTCGTACAGTAAACTCGCAGTTTTTTCCCTTCGCAGCTGTTCCCGGATTCTAGCCAGCCCACCGTCCTCCGTCAATCGTACTTTCAGGGCATCGACCGGCTCGCGGGACTGCAAAGCAGCTAGCTGCAATTCGTGGTCCATTTCCTCGTCGCTGACCGTAATATTTTCTTCCTGGGCAATACGATCCAAAAGGATAAACGTCTTCACCTCGGCGGAGGCGCTGTCCCGTTGCGCTGCACGCAGCCGGGCAAAGTCCAGCTTGCGCATCTGCTCGGTGTCCATCCCCTGTGCTGCCAGCGCGCGCAGGCCACGGTCCAGCCGGGCATCGATTTGCTCCTGCACCAGCGACTCCGGAATCGGAAAAGGATACTTTTCCGTCAGCGCGGCGAACAGCCGGTCCTTGGTTTCGCCTTCCACGCTGCGCCGCTTGCGGCTGGCCAGATGTTCGCGCACGCGCTCTTCCAAATCCGCATAGCTTTCGTAAGCGCCCAGCTCCTTGGCAAAATCGTCGTCCAGTTCGGGCAGCGTCCGCTTCTTGATGGCCTTCACTTCCACGTCGTAGGCCACCGTCTTGCCGGCCAGTTTGGCTTCGGCGTAATCGGCCGGGTAGATCACCTCGGCCTTCAGCTCCTGGCCCGGTTTGGCGCCACGCAGAGCCGCCGAAAAGGCCTCCACCGTGTCCTTGCCGCCAATCTCCACCAGCGTGTCTTCCCCGCTGACGGGGGCCGCGGCCTCGTCGCCCTCAACCTGTCCTTGATAGGTGATCTGCGCCCAGTCCCCGTCCACCAGCGCGCGATCTTCCTCCACCGGTTCAATCGTCGCGCGCGATTCGCGCAACTGCGCCAGCTCGGCCTGGAACTCCTCGTCCGTAATCTCAACAGGAGGCTTGGGCACCGTCACGTCCTTGTACCCCTCGATGGAAAACGCCGGCACAAACTCGAACACCGCCTTCACATGCAGCGGCGCGCCGTCCTCCACCGTCAACTCGGTCACCTGCGGCTGCCCCACGAGCTTCACGCCCAGCTCGGCCACAGCCTTGTTGAACCGCTGCGGCAACAAGCCGTCAATCACATCCTTGCGGATCTCGGTTGCATAACGCCGCTTGATCACCGATTCCGGCACCTTGCCGGCGCGGAAGCCGGGAATCTTGGCATATTTGCGGTAGTTGCCCACCACGGTGCGGTAGGCCTTTGTCACTTCTTCCGTGGGAACGTCCAGCACCAGCTCACGGGTGCACTCCGGATTTAGAACCGGTCCATGCTGATGGGCATGAGAATGATCGTGGTCGTGGCCATCATGGTCGTGGCCTTCGTGAGAGGACTCGCTGTCCAGCGCGGCCTCAGCCGCTTCAGGGTGAGGGGCGTTTTCGAGGGTGTCGGTAGTGCTCAACTGTTTTGCCTTCCGGGCGCAAACCTCGCGCCAACAATCCGTCTATATGGCTGATGCCTGAGGCCGATTCCTGGCTGCAATCCATTTCTCCCCGGGTTGCAGGCCTTCGGCTCTCTTTGCAAAGTAAAACAACACGTTGCGGCACGGGCTGAACCCAGCAGCGTGCGGGCGAGAGAGTACCTTATCTCATGGTAAGTGGGATTGCTCTCAAGGGTCAAACCGGCCGGTCGATTTTGGCCGGCGAGGGCTCCCGAAAGGTACGTTACTGCTCAGTGACCTGGGGCTTACGAACGTGCGGGAGGAACCGGGGATGGGCAGCGCCGCACAAGGCAAAATGCTCCCGCGCCTCGTTCAGGCTCAATTGGCCGTTCACAGTGAGGCGGACTTCCGCGGCGTCCTCGTCTTCCTGGCCGTCGTCTTCCCACCAGCAGACCGGGCACAGCGCCAGCGCGCCGGCCGTCTCCAGCGTCCTGTATCCGCAACATGGGCAGCGAAATCGGGCCTGCACAGCGTCCTCAAAAGGATGGACGGCCTTCCGGGGTTTCCCGTTTACGAGGAAGAAGACCACTTCCAGCCTCCGTCCGAGTCCCAGTCTCCGTCCGAGATGACGAAATCGCATAGCACGGCTCCGCTCCTGTGCCCGGAATTATCGCCAGCACCGGCCTCCAGCAGACGGCCTCCACACACTGGAATTAGATGTCTGGGCCATCCATAAGTTCCATATCGGACCACACCCGTCTTCAATTCCGTCTTCAAATCCCGCGGACGGCTTTATTTTCAGCGGTATCGACCAATCGAGAGGCCGGCCCCGCCCGGAAAGGTGAAGATTCGGCTTTTGAGTTGGAGACCTGCCTCAGGGAGGCAACCGAATTTCTCGGCGTAAAATTGCTGCCGAGGAGAGTTTTCTTGAAACCTATGACCCGTTTTTCCCCCTGCGCCGCCGCTCACTGGGCCACTTTTTTGCTGACACTGTTGTTCATTGCCCCCTCCCTATGCCTCGCCCAGCAGGCTCCGCCGCCGTTGCGCGTGGCCATCGTCGGTCTCGAACATGGCCATGTGTCGGGCTTCCTTGCCGCTCTGCCGCAACACCCGGATGTACAGTTGGTCGGCATCGCCGACGCCGACCCCGCGCTTTTTGCTCAGTACCAGAAGAGGTTCTCGCTTCCTGAAACCCTCATCTTCAAGAGCGAAGCCAACATGATCGAGAAGACCCATCCCCAGGCCGTGCTCGTCTACACCTCCATCGCCGAGCACCGCCACGCCATCGAGATTTCCGCGCAGTATGGCGTCTCTGTCATGGTCGAGAAACCTTTGACCATCTCGCTTGCCGACGCGCTGGCCATCCGCGAGACCGCCCGCCACTACAAAATCCATGTCCTGGTCAACTACGAGACCACCTGGTACGCGAGCAACAAGGCCGCCTACGACGATGTGGAGCAGGGCCGCCTGGGCCCGATTCGCCGCGTCGTGGTCCACGACGGCCACGAGGGGCCCAAGGAGATCGGCGTCGGACCGGAGTTCCTCGGCTGGCTTACCGACCCCGCGCAAAACGGCGCCGGCTCCCTCTACGACTTTGGCTGCTATGGCGTGGACCTGATGACCTGGATGATGCATGGCGAGACTCCGCTCACCGTGACCGCCCTGGTCAACCACGACAAGCCGGAGATCTATCCCAAAGTGGATGACGACTCCACCATCGTGCTGACCTACCCCCACTCCCAGGCCGTGATTATGGGCTCGTGGAACTGGCCCTTCGCGCGCAAGGATATGGAAGTCTACGGCGCCACCGGCTACGCCATCACCGTCGGTCCCGATCAAGTTCGCCTGCGTCTCCAGCACGAAAAGCAGGAGCAACTCACCACCGCCCCGCCGCTCGCAGGACCTCAGCAGAATTCGCTCAGCTATTTGTCTGCCGTGCTGCGCGGCGAATTGCAGCCCAAAGGCGATCTAACCGCCCTCGACACCAACGTCATCGTGATGCAGATCCTGGATGCAGCGAGAGAATCGGCGCGGACGGGCAAGACCGTGAACCTGACCAAAATCGGAGATTAGGGAGTGTCTGGTGAATCGGATGGGAACCGAAACTGGTAGGCCGGGGCTTCAGCCCCGGCATCAAACCACCACCAAAATTGACGCCTTTAGGCACTTAGGTATGCGTTTTCTCCCTTGCAGCAAGGTAGTCCGGATTCGTCAGACACCGCCTGGTGTACCCGTTTGAAAGCTGCCAGCTGTCGGCTGTAAGCTGGCAGTTAGTAGCTCCGCACCCACTCCAGAATCGACCGCACCGCCACGCCGCTGGGTCCCTTGGCAATATAAGGCCGCGAGTCCTCAATCCATGCGAGGCTGGCAATGTCCAGGTGAATCCACGGCGTGTCTTCCGCAAAGGTATGCAGAAACTCCGCCGCCGTGATGGCTCCGCCCGCGCGGCCGCCGGTGTTCTTAATGTCGCCAATATCGCTCTTGATCTGGTCCGCATACTCCTCACCCAAAGGCATCCGCCAGAACTTCTCGCCGGAGACTGCGAGCCCCGCCTGGAACTTCGCAAACGTGTCGTCGTCGTTCGAAAACGCGCCGGCGTTCCAAGTGCCCAGGGCCACGCCAATAGCGCCGGTGAGCGTGGCCGCATCGATCAGGTGCGTCGCGCCCAGCGATTTGGCATAGGTGAGTCCGTCGGCCAGCACCAGCCGCCCTTCTGCATCGGTGTTGATCACGTCGATGGTCTTGCCCGACATGGCAGTCACCACGTCGCCAGGCTTGTAGGCCTTGCCGTCCGGCATGTTCTCCGCTGCGCACACAATGCAGATCACCCGCACCTTCGGCTTCAGCAGCGCAATGGCCCGCATCGCGCCCAGCATGGCCGCGCCACCGGCCATGTCGTACTTCATCAGCTCCATCTTGTCGGCGGGTTTAATTGAAATCCCGCCCGTGTCAAACGTAATTCCCTTCCCAACCAGGCCCAGAACTGGTCCATCTGTCACGCCCTCTGGCGCATACTTGAGCACAATCAGCGCCGGCGGCTCTTCAGAACCCTGCGACACGCTCCAGAACGCGCCCATATTCAGTTCGTGCAGCTTTTCCGTCGAGTGAACCTCCCAGTCCAGGCCCACTTGGGCAGCCATCTCCGCGGCACGCGACGCAAGAATCGTCGGCGTGAGTTTGTTGCCCGGCTCGTTCACCAGCGAGCGCGTAAAGTTCTGGCTCTCGCCCACGATCACGCCCTCGGCAAACCCGGCTTGCACCGCACCTTTGTCGGGGCCCGCCGCCGCCAGCACAAACGACTGCACGCTCAGGTCCTTGCGGTCGCTGCGATAGGTGTCCGCATCGAAGTCGCCGATCACAGCACCCTCGCCTGCCGCGCGAGCGCTCGCCCCACCAGCCAGCGAATCCAATTCCGGCAGCGCAAAAACCAGCTCTCGAATTCCGCGCGGCTTGGTAAAGCGCACCGCCGTTCCTGCCGCCCCGCGCACACTTTGCGCCGTCACCTTAGCCTGTTTGCCCAGTCCCACGATCAGAAGCCGTTTCGCCTTGAGCCCCGCAGGCGCATGCAGCAGCACGGTCTCGTTGGCCCCGGCCTTGAATTCTCCGCTCTCCAGCATGGTCGCTGCGGCGGCCTTCACCCCCTCATCGGAGGTCAGCAGCACCGGCGCCGGCTTGGCGTCCAGACCCTTTGCCGTTTGCGCGTCGGCAGCCGTTACGGCCAGCAGTTCCGTCTCAGTTCCAGCAAGATTGGCGAAAGAAAGTTCAGTCTTCATGGCTCCCATTCTTTCACCCAATGGGCGGAATGGGCCAACTTGAAGGAATCAACGCCGGCCACGGTCCGGTCTGGCTCATATGAGCGCTGTGGAAGCGGATGACATTCACCGGATATTTGACACTGATTATGACAAATGTCATAATCTTTGGAGGTGTCAATCACGAGAACCTCTGTCAAATCGAGCCTTCATGCCAAAGCCCCGCTGAGCCCGAACGGGCGCATTGTCATCCCTGCCGCCATCCGGCAGGAGATGGGCTTTGCGGCGGGCGATACGCTGCTGATGGATGTGGAGGACGGAGTTCTGCGCATCGAGTCGTACCCCGCCCGCATTCGGCGCATTCAGCGAGAGTTCGCGCCATACGCCAAGCCCGGCGTCTTGGCCTCGGACGAGTTGATTGCCGAACGCCGCGAAGAAGCCCGGCGCGAGGAAGAAGAGATGGCCCGGGACCGCGAGTTCGATCAGGATCGCTTGCGGAAGGCGGGACTGCTTGGCTGAACCGGCCGTCCTCGACTCGTCGGCTGTTCTGGCCGTGTTTCTCAACGAACCGGGCGGCGAGATCGTCATTCCCATTCTCGAAGGCGCGCTCCTGAGCACCGTCAATCTGGCAGAAGTCCATACTCGAATGCTAGATCGCGGGGCCGAGGCTGCACACGCCTGGAGCCGCGTGCAGAGCGTCCAGTGCGAAATCTGCTTTTTCACGGAGCAGCAGGCGCGCATCGCCGCGGAGTTGCTCCCAGTCACCCGCGCCTTCGGTCTGTCGCTGGGCGAACGCGCCTGCCTCGCCCTCGCCATCGACCGCAATGCTACGGTCTACACCACAGACCGAATCTGGAAGAATCTCGGCCTCGGCATCAACGTTGAAGTAATCCGCTGACCGGTTCCGCCATCGAATGCTGCCCTGTCGAGAACTTCGCCGCCTCTTACCGCCCCATGCGGTGCTTGCTGGCATTCACCGCGGCCCGGGCCTCGCGGTCGCCCTCGCGGCGCTTTTCGGTTTCCCGCTTGTCCCAGTCCTGCTTGCCCTTGGCCACGGCCAGTTCGCACTTCACCCGCCCGTTGCGAAAATAGAGCCGCGTGGGGATGAGCGTGTGCCCCTTGATCTGCGTCTTCTGGAGTAGCTTGCGAACCTCATCCCGATGCAGGAGCAGCTTGCGGGTGCGGGTTTCGTCGTGGTTGGCCAGATTGCCGTGGGAGTAAGGACCGATATGCAGGTTGAGCAAAAATGCCTCGCCGTCCTTGATGAGGCCGTAGGAGTCTTTCAGGTTGGCCTTGCCCTCGCGGATGGATTTGACCTCGGTGCCGCGCAGCGCCACGCCGGCTTCGAATTTCTCCAGCAGAAAGTAGTTATGGCTGGCCATCCGATTGTGCGCCGCATCGCGCTCGCCGCTGGCCACCGGATCGCGCGGCCGCACCGGCTTTTTGGGACCGGAGTCGTCGTGCTGAACAATCACATGGCTGGTCTGGCGTACCATCGGGAAGCAACCTCAAACCTTCATCGTAGCATCGAGACTGATTTAATTCCTCGGGCCGGAACATGCTTTCGCCGTGCACCAACGGGGCTTTGCTAGAATGGGGCAACGTTGGATGGGCTTGATCGTCAATAAGATTTGCATCAGAAATTGCGACAGGAATTGCGTCTGGGGCGGCCAAGGCAGCCCGCGAAGAGCCGCTTCGGTCTATGAACCGGCCAGGACGCCTGGGAGTTCGATGAATCGCCGCGCTCTTTTACCGGCAGCCCCCTCGCCGGCGGTCGCCACATCCGCTTGCTCGCACCGCCCATTCTGGATTGCGCTCTTCGCCATCCTCGCCCTGTCGAGCTTGTCTACCCCTTCGCTTCGCGCTCAGTCGGCCTCCTCCATGTTCAAGCATGGACAAGCCGCCGAGGCAAGGGAAGACTACGACGACGCCCTCGATCTCTATCAGAAGGCGCTGGCCAAGTCGCCCGACGACCTGGCCTACAAAACCGCTCTCTATCGCGTTCGGGTCTCGGCCTCCGGCCTGCACATGAGCAAGGGACGCAAACTGCTTCAAGGCGGCGACGACCAGGCCGCCCTGTCCGAGTTCCTCCATGCCGCGGAGATCGATCCCAGCAACGAGGCCGCCCAGCAGGAGATCGCCAAATTACGCAAGCGGCAAGGTGAGCTTACGCCGCAGGGCGAGACCAGCGTCCCGGAGAGTGCCGCTCAGCAGGAACTGGACTCGGTGGGCTCGCCCGTCCGGCTGAAACCAATGTCGAACGATCCCTTGACGCTGCACTATACCGAGGACGCCAAGGTCATCTACCAGGCCATTGGCAAGGCAGCCGGCATCAATGTCCTGTTTGACCCCGACTATACCGCCAAGCGCATCACCGTGGATCTGACCAACGAGTCCCTGCTGGACGCGCTCCGCATCGTTGGCGTCATGTCCAACACCTTCTGGCGGCCCATCACCGACAACACGATTTTTGTTGCCCAGAACTCCCGCCAGAAGCACACCGATCTGGACGAATCGGCAGTGCAGACGTTCTACCTGGCCAACGCCTGGCAGACGAATGACCTGACCGATGTGCAGACTGCCATTCGCAACGTTCTTACCGGCGGAGCCTTCAAGATTTACGGCGTTCCCAGCCAGAACGCAATTGTCGTCCGCGGGACGCCCGATGAGTTGCTTCTGGCGCAAAAGCTCGTCAACGACCTGGACAAGCCGCGCTCCGAAGTCGTGGTCGACATCGCTATCCTGGAAGTGAGCAAGAACTGGGAGCGAACCCTGGGCATTGAGTGGCCCAGCAGCATTGGCGTCGCATTGCAACCGCCCACCTCCAGCACCACTTCAACCACCACCACCACCACAGGTACCACCGGCACCACGAACAACGGCACCACACCCTCGCTTTACGATCTCGCCCACCTCAAGGCGACGGACTTCGCGGTAACCATCGGCTCGGCCACCGCCAACCTGCTGCTCACCGATTCGAATACCAAGCTCTTGCAGAGCCCGCGTATTCGCGCCACCGACGCTCAGAAGGCGACCATGAAGATCGGCGAGCGCATCCCCGTCGCCACCGGTTCCTACCAGACAGGCGCGGCCACGGCGGTGGTCAGCTCGCTGGTCAACACGCAGTTCCAGTACCAGGACGTCGGCGTCAACATCGAGATGACCCCTACCGTCCACTACGACCACGACATCACCCTGAAGATCAAAATCGAAGTGACGGCGGACGCCAGTTCCGTGACCATCAGCGGCGTAACCGAGCCGATCATCAGCCAGCGCGTGGTGGACCAGGTGATCCGGCTGCGCGAGGGCGAGGCCAGCATCCTGGGCGGCATTCAGGAACATCAGGACCAGGTGAGCTGGACTGGCATTCCGGGGCTGAGTTCCATTCCCATCCTCAGGTACCTGTTCGGCTCCAAGGACCACACCATCACCGACGACGATCTGGTATTTCTGGTCGTGCCGCATATCGTTCGCACGCAGACGCTGGATCGGGCAAATCTGCGCACCATCGATACCGGCGTCGGCCAGAACATCGAGTTGCGGCACGCTTCCGGCCCATCGCCCACGGGTTCCGGCCCCGCGCCGGTGCCTGCACCCCCCGAGCGTGCGCCTGCGGAGCCGCGGTCCACCGTCGGCGTGGTTCCCGGTCAAAGCGCCATAGCTGCTGCACCCGCGGCGTTGGCGCAGATGAGCGCATCCGCCGATGCCAACGGACTAACCGCCTCCACGGCCGTTACCACGCCGCCCATCGCAACCTCCCCGCCTCCCGTGCCGGCCCCGCCAGGCAACGTGAATCTGATGTTCAGTCCGCCAGGCAGCTCGGTAACCGCGGGCGCCACCTTCCAGGTCCCGATAGTGCTCACCGGCGGAAGAGACGTGGCCTCGGTTCCGATGCAGATTCAATATGACCCGGCCAAACTCTCCCTGGTCAATGTCACCAGCGGCGATCTGCTCGGCCGCGATAACCAGGCCGTGGCATTGATTCACCGTGACGACGGGCCCGGCAACATTACCATCAACGCTGCTCGTCCGCCGGGCACTGCCGGCATCAGCGGCGCCGGCGTTGTGTGCGTGCTCAGCTTCCAGGCCAAGACCCAGGGAGAGACCGTGCTCGCCCTTTCGCGCGGAGCCGCCATCAACAGCGCCCAGCAGCATTTGCCGGCCGCGGCGTCACAAGTCACAATCGCGGTCCATTAATCCGATGAACGCATGAGAGCAACGACGCCAATCCGGACCGTTCGCAAACAGGAGCGAGGGCTCACGCTCATTGAGCTGATCGTGACCGTCACCATTCTTTCCATCCTCGCCGGGGCCGCGGTTCCGGTGACCATGTTCACCGTCAAGCGCAACAACGAGCGCCAATTGCGCCGCGACCTGTGGCAGATGCGCGACGCCATCGACGCCTACAAGGACGCGGCCGACAAGCACGCATTTCAAACCAAGGTCGACAGCCAGAACTATCCGCCCGACCTTGAAACCCTGGTCAACGGTGTGGACGTGCAGGGCAAGAAAGT
Source organism: Occallatibacter sp. (assembly GCA_035510955.1). Classification (GTDB taxonomy): domain Bacteria; phylum Acidobacteriota; class Terriglobia; order Terriglobales; family Acidobacteriaceae; genus Telmatobacter. Next base: position 10,465 of record DATKGE010000122.1, read on the forward strand.
CAAGTTCCTGCGCCGCATTCCGATCGATCCCATGACCGGCCAGGCGGAGTGGGGTTTGCGCTCCATGCAGGACGATCCGGATTCGGACTCCTACGGCGGGCAAAGCGTCTTCGACGTACATTCCAAATCCCAGGGAACCGCCCTGGACGGCACCAAGTATTCGACCTGGTAGGGCGTCAGCGGCAACGAGGAACAGCTGTGAGCAGGATAAGAAGACAGGACGCAGGCTTTACGCTGGTCGAGCTGATGATCGTCATGGCCATCATCGGCATCCTGGCGATGGTCGCCGTGCCCAGTTACATCCAGGCTGTCCTTCATGCCAAGGAAGCCGTGCTCAAGGAGGATCTGCATACGTTGCGCGCCGCCATCGACTCCTACACCATGGACAAGCAGAAGGCTCCGCAGTCGCTGGACGACCTGATCCAGGACGGTTACCTGAAGTCCGTCCCCAACGATCCGATGACCAACAGCAACACCACCTGGGTCACGGACACCAGCGATTCAATGCATTCGCTTGATCAGACCGACCCTGGCATCGACGACGTTCACTCCGGCTCCGATCAGACGGGCTCCGACGGGCAACCGTACAATACCTGGTAGACAGTTTTTTGAGCGCAGACAGCTTTCCTGCGCGGAGCCGTTCGCGGAGGCAATCCTTGATTCAAGTTACCCGGATTCAAGTTACCCGGATTCAAGTCATCCGGATTCGAGTTATCCGGCGTGTGTTCTTTCCGCTGCTGTGCCTGGCTGGATGCTGCGGCCTGCTCACCGCCCAGCAGCAGAGGACCATCACCATCCGCATGGTGGATAACCGCACCGGCCGCCTCATCGCGACGTCGAATTACCTGGTGCGCATCAACCACCAGGACGCCGAACACGGCGATTGGGTGAAGAAAAATGAGGACGGCACGGGCAGGCTCCTGCTGCCCGCAGAAGCCAATCTCCTCTCCATTCACGCCACCTATGAGGACGCCACGATGATCTACGTCAATTGCGATGCCGACAAAGATCGCGGCTCATCCGACCACGCCGCCGCCCCGGATCACTGGTATCCCCTTGCGGACATTCTCACCACCGGAGTTGTTGCGCCCAACCAATGCGTGGGCAAAAAGGTGCCGGAAAAGCTCCAGGTGGTGGCCAAGCCCGGAGAGTTTGTTTTCTTTGTGCGCCCGCAAAACTCGCGCGAGCAATTCGAATAGACACCCCTGAAACGGAGACACACTGCTTCCACAAGCTACCGGCCGCGGAGAGAATCCTCCCTTGACGCCTGACCCCATCCCCGCCGCGGCTCTTGAGTTCACCCTCCAGGTTGAACGCCTTTACTCATCCCTGGTTCAAGCTGCAAAGCCCTCCGAACCCGCGGAGCCCGCTCTGCATCAGGAGCCGAGCCTGGGCGGAAAGCTACTCTACGCCGGAGAACTCATCCCAAATGGCCGTCCCCTGCTGGTAGCGGCCAACATTGCCGGCGCCGCATCGCTGGCCGCAACCGCCGATCCCGCCGCCGGGAAGCAGGCCATGCGCGACGGCGTCGCCGACTTCCTGGTCAACTCGCTCGACGAAGCCCTGCGCATTCTCAAGAACGAAATCCGCAAGCGCGAAGCGGCCGCAGTGTGCATCGCGATCGCCCCCGAAACCGTCGAATGCGAAATGCTCGAGCGCGGCGTCCTGCCCGATCTGGTGCCGCGCTCACTACTCCCACCCGCGCCGCCGGGCCAGGTTCTTGTCACCTGGGCCGTGACTTCCGCACCCGCACAATGGCTCCCCAGACTCGACGCCTTGGCCATCGATTGTCTCCGCAAGAGTGCCGCGGGTCAGGCAAGCATCGCCGCTCGCTGGCTCCGCCTCGCCCCCCGTTATCTCGGCCGCCTGGCGCAGAACTTCCGCCTACTCCATTGCCAGCTCGATGTCGCACAGGAATTCATCTCACGCGCACAGAGCGCCGTAGATCGCGGCGAAATCGCTGTAGAAGTGCAAATCACCATTAACGGCAATCAAAGCATTCTCCGCCAATCTCCAAATCCAGCCACCGGCCCCGCTAACTCGCTGACTTGCTAACCGCGCGCAGCGCGAGCTAACTCGCTAAATCATCACCCGCACCTTCAATCCGTCCCCAAAGCTCTTTCATCCCGTAGCCCGTCTTCGCGGAAACGGCCAGAACCTCATCCAGTTCAAGCCCCTTCCTTAGCGCCAGCAGATTCCGCGTCCGCTCATTGCCGCTGAGCCGGTCGATCTTCGTTGCCACCACGGCAAACTCGCGTCCCGCCGCGCGCAGCCAGTCGATCAGTTGCCGATCGCTCTGCTGCGGCGGCACATTGGAGTCCACCAGGCAGATGCACAGCTTCAGCGTCGAGCGAATCGCCAGGTAAGGCTCAATGAACGCCGGCCAGCCCGCGGAAATCGACTTCGAAATTTTGGCGTAGCCGTACCCCGGCAGGTCGGCAAAGACAAGCCTGCGCCGCTGGCTGGGGTCGAGCAGCGCAAAGAAGTTGATGGCCCGCGTGCGTCCCGGAGTAGAAGAAACCTTCGCCGCCTTCTCGCCAACAAGCGCGTTCAGCAGGCTCGATTTGCCCACGTTCGACCGGCCGAGAAACGCAATCTCCGGCACATCCGGCGTGGGAAACTGCTCCGCCGTCATCGCCGAAAGCAAAAACTGTGTCGTATAGCGCATAGGAGGGTCAGGAATAGCGAGTCAGCCAGGGAGGCGAGTGCAGGGTGCCCCAGTGCCTGTCCTGAGCCTGTCGAAGGATCTCGATTTTGAGACCTGGGATACAAGGCTAAGAAAATGCTACTGCCGCGCCACCTGTCCGCTGGAAATCTCCGGCGGCGGCGGCACCGCGCTCAGCACGTCGCTCTCGTTGGGCACCAACGCAATCAGCGGACTCTCCAATGCCAGCGTCAGCACCTCGTCCATCTGATCCACAAAGTGCAGCTTCATGGCCTTCTTGATGTTGTCCGGCAGCTCGGCAATGTCTTTCTCGTTGGCGCGCGGCAGGATGATCTCGAATATGCCGGCCCGCAGTGCGGCCAGCAGCTTTTCTTTCAGTCCACCAATGGCCAGCACCTTGCCGCGCAGCGTGATCTCACCGGTCATGGCGATGTCGCGCCGCACCGGAATCTTGGCCAGCGCGCTGGCCAACGCCGTGGCCATGGTGATGCCGGCCGAGGGGCCGTCCTTGGGAATCGCGCCCTCCGGCACATGCAGGTGCAAATCGACGTTGCGATAAAACTCGCGCGTCAATCCCAGCGCCTGTGCCCGGCCGCGGATGTAACTCAGCGCGGCCTGCGCCGACTCCTGCATCACGTCGCCCAGCTGGCCCGTAATGGTGAGCTTGCCTTTGCCGTCCAGCACCTGCACTTCCGTGGTCAGAATGCTGCCGCCCACTTCCGTCCATGCCAGGCCCGTCACCAGGCCGACCTCGCTCTTCTCGTGCACTTCGGAGTCGCGGAAGCGAGCCACGCCCAGGAACTCGCTGATGTTCACCGCCGTCAGTTCTTCTTTGTGCTTGGCGCCGGCCTTCACCACCTTGCGCGCCACCTTGCGGCACACGTTGCCGATCTCGCGCTCCAGATTGCGCACCCCGGCCTCGCGCGTGTAGTAGCGAATGATCTCCAGAATCGCGTCGTCGGTGAAGACAACATTCTTGTCGCTCAGCCCCGTCTGCGTGCGCTGCTTCTTTACCAGGTACTGGCGCGCAATTTCCAGCTTCTCCTGCTCCGTGTACCCCTGCAGACGCAGCACCTCCATGCGGTCCTGCAGCGCCGGCGGAATAGTGTGCATCACGTTGGCCGTGGCCACGAACAACACCTGAGACAAATCGTAGTCCACATCCAGGTAGTGGTCCTGAAAGGTGGTGTTCTGTTCCGGATCCAGCACCTCGAGCAGCGCCGACGCCGGATCGCCGCGGAAATCCGAAGCCATCTTGTCGACTTCATCCAGCAGAAAGACAGGATTCTTGGTGCCGGCTTTTTTCATGTGTTGAATAATCTGCCCCGGCAGAGCGCCGATATAAGTGCGCCGATGCCCGCGAATCTCGGCCTCGTCGCGCACGCCTCCCAGCGAGAGCCGCACAAACTTGCGGCCGGTCGCCTTGGCAATGGACATGCCCAGCGAAGTCTTCCCCACTCCCGGAGGTCCGGCGAAACAAAGAATCGAGCCTTTGGGATTCTTGACCAGCTGACGGACGGCCAAAAATTCAAGGATGCGCTCCTTGATCTTCTCCAGGCCGTAGTGGTCGGCATTCAGCACCTTCTCTGCGTGGTCGATCGACCGCGTTTCCTTCGACCGCTTCTTCCACGGCACGGCCAGCAGCCAGTCAATGTAATTGCGGCTGACGGTAGACTCGGCCGACATCGGCGGCATGGCTTCCAGCTTTTTCAGTTCCTGGATCGCCTTGTCCAGCACTTCCTTCGGCATCCCCGCCGCTTCAATCTTCTTGCGCAGCTCGTCGAACTCGCTCTTTTCGCCGCGGCCCAGTTCCTTCTGGATGGCCTTGATCTTCTCGTTCAGGTAATACTCTTTTTGCGCCCGCTCCATCTGCCGCTTCACGCGCGACTGAATGTTGCGGTCCAGGTCCAGCTTCTCAATTTCGATATCGAGCACGTCGGCAATCCGCGCCAGCCGCGCCGCGGGGTCGAAGATGGCCAGCAGTTCCTGCTTCTCCTCGATGCCCAGTTGTAGGTTGGCGGCAATGGTGTCGCTCAGCTTGGCCGGCTCGTCCATGCG
>DATKGE010000123.1:0-10633 GCA_035510955.1 Occallatibacter sp.
CGTTCGGCTTCACCCCGGAATGTTTTCCACAGGTAGCGGCGCTGGACATCAACGCCGGGTAAGAGATCCTTCCAGTAGGGAGAATCGATTGCCCGCCAGGAGAAAGTCCATGCGCAAGATCAAAGAAGTTTTAAGACTCCGAAACGAACTGAAACTCGAGCAGCGGCAAATCGCCCGCAGTTGCTCGATCTCCGTGAGTACGGTGCACGAGTATTTGAAACGGGCCGCGGCCGCCAACCTCGGTTGGCCGCTGGCCGATGGCTGGGACGACGCCCGCCTGGAGGCGGCGCTGTTTCCATGTCCAGACGCATCACCACAACCCCCAACCAAGAAGTCTCCGCCGGACTTTGCCGCCATCCACGAGCAACTGCAGCGTCACCGCCATGTGACGTTGCAGTTGGTCTGGGGACGAGTATCGCGACGCCAACCAGGATGGCTATGGCTACAGCCGTTTCTGCGAGCTGTATCAACGCTGGCGCAAGGCAAAGTGGCAACAGGCTTCAATCCCGAGCATGACCGGCTGCCCGAGATTTTCATTCGGGGCGCAGGGATATACCCCGCGCATCTCAACCCGGAGAATACCGTCGGCACGGTGCAGAGCATCGAGCATACGCTGCGATCGCTGGAGAGAGTTGCCACTCAACAACAGGAGCGCGCCGATTACCTCCAGAAGACGCTCACCGATTACCAGGTCCATGCGAACCGGCCCTTTGAGCATGAAGCGCGCCTTAAGGAATTGCTCGTGCGTCAGGAACAAATCAATGCCTTGCTCGACCTCGACAAGGGCGAGCAGCAGGTAGCGGAAGCGGCCCGCGATCGCGACGATCTCACGGTGCCCAACCAAACCAAGGAGAGATCGGCCACGCCGGCCGTTGGGCATTCCTTGATGTCCGTGCCCCAGAACGGTTTCCAGAAACCGGCGGATAACGGCCGGGCTGACCTCGCCAGGTCGGCCATGGAATACATGCGGCACTCGCGAATGGCGATAGCCGACATGACGATTAGTGAACGAACGGCCCCAGACACTGGCTTCGTGAGCGGAACCGCGGTCGCCATCAACGGCACGCTCCTAGCGGTCGCTACTGCCCCCAATCGTTTCGTCATCCTCGAAGTCGGAGGTTCCGGCGGCAGTGTCGCGGTGGGGGCCGACTTGCGGATCCGCTTCAATCGAGGACGTACCACGGTTGCGACTCCGGATCGCGGCCTCACCCGGTAGGGGGCCAGGCAGGCCGTCACGAAGGACGAGTGGTTACGTCAGTCACAAGGAGAAGTTGGAGTTCCAGTCTGAACGAAGTTTCTTTTTTCACGCAGAGGCGAGGGCGGTTTCACTTCAGGACAGAATCCACAAATTCACAAGCAACAGAGTGCTGCTACTGGTTCTATACCGGGCATACAGGATTATACGCCCCTAGAATGCCGATGCTGCAGCCTCAGAATGCCGATGACATTGTGCGCCTGATTCCCGCTCATCAGTCTGGCATTCAAATCTTCACGTTGCGGCGTCACAAGGTGCCCGCTGCCAGGACGTGCAGATTAGAGGGCCAAAAGGAGAACACATCGAACATTCTGACGTTAAAGAGGTCACCGAGATTTGCGCTGTTTGAAAGGCAACGTCCCGATGCGGATAGAAAGGTGATGAGTCCGGAACAGATCCGCCAGGCTTTGATTAAGCAGAGATCAAAATGTACGAACGAGCGGAAGAATTAATTGATTCCAGCGAAACTGCACGGCTACTCGGTGTTACCGTCAATTGGGTACGAGACCATACGACACGCCGACAGCCAATCGTGCCGCACGTCAAAATGGGTCGCAAGATCCGCTTTGAACGAGTCGAAGTATTGCGCTTTATCCGCGAATGTCGTGAGACCAGACCAAAGTGGGAGCGTACCGATGTTGTCGCTTAACCCACTTTCTTGATGCCGACGACCTTCGAGAAGTTTTGGACGGCCTCCCGCTGCGAAGCAGGGATCGTTTGCATGTAATTGTTCCTGGAGGTGTTGACGCTGGCATGGCGAAGCTGCCCTTGGATAGACTTGTCACTGGCACCCTGATCGTGCGCGTCGGTAGCGAACCCACGCCGAAACATCTGGTAGTTCAATTTGACAATGCCGACCTTATTGCCTGCCGGAATCAAGGCTGTCTTGCGCCAGTGCGTGGGGTTTATGTGCGTCTTACGTTCGGACGAGAAGATCCAGGCGTCAGGAGCCGGATTTGGACACCACCTCTTCCACTCGGTTAGCTCCTGCGCAATGTCTTCCGAAATTGCAACTGGCGCAATGGAGCCGTCTGTTTTGGCTGGCCCGACTTTAAGGGACTCTAGAATCTGCCGCTCAATATACAGCGTTCCCTTCCCGTCGAAGTCACGCCATTGAAGGCCGAATAATTCGCCACGGCGAAGGCCAACGATGTACAGGATCTTCATCATCAACCGATCTCGCTGGCTTTCGGTTTCCTCGATAATCTGCTGATATTTTTCAACTTCCAACCACTGCCGTTGCGGTTTGCGTGTGTTGCGCGGTTTTATGAGGCGAGCCGCAGGATTCACATCGATGATGCGGCATTGCAGCGCTTCGCTCAGGATTGCCCGCAGGTAGAGACGTGAATTCTTTACGACGCACTCTGAATAGTCGTCATCGGCCAACTGGTTCAGGAACGCCTGAAGATCCTGCTCTTTCAGGTCCTTAATTTTTGTCTCGCCAAATCTTGCGAAAATCTTTTTGGTGATGTAGTCGTACCATTCGGACGTACTCCCGCTCCATCGCTCTTCTCGTCGCTTCCTGAAGCCGTCTGGATCTTCCTCGGCAAACCACCGGAATGTTTTTTCGGCCTTAAGACATGCTGGCAATTGTTCGGCTGTAAGTGATTGATTCTATGGTGCGCCCGGAGAGACTCGAACTCCCGGCCTACTGGTTCGAAGCCAGCCGCTCTATCCAACTGAGCTACGGGCGCACATCTCGCTGCCGCGATCCAGCCAGTATCTTATCATTTCGGCGCCGTACTCAGCGGCGAAGCGAAACCACTGCCCTCTGGAGGATGTGAACCTTGTGCTCGCGCCCGTCGGCATCCTGAATCAGGATCTGTCGACGATCGGGGGAGAACTTGATCGGAACGTACAGATCCGCGTTCAACGGCGTTTCGGACACCACTACGTACTCGCGATTCAGTCCGCGCACCCGGTAGACGTACCGGTTCCGCAAGAACGTTCGCCCGAGGGGAACAGTCTTCCGGGATAGTAGTTCACCATCCTGCCAGGTACGGCTGGGGGCGGCCAGCACCGCAAGTGGCACCAGCAACAAAAACGCAATTCCGAGTGCGATCTGCCGTCCACGCATATGACGGACTCCTGGCTTCATTCTAGCCCTAATTGGCCATTAACGTCACCATATTTTTTTGCTACCCCCAAACACCTTACTTTCGGATGAAAAGCGACACCGCCATTCCCAGTCCGATCGCAATGACCAGCCGCCGCACGGCCGTCCGTCCCAGCTTGCGGGCCACGCCGGCGCCCCCGTATCCACCCACAATCGCCGCTACCGCCATCAGTACCACGTAGGGCCAGTAGACCATCCGCGCCCAAATGAAATAGACCGCGGCGATCCCGTTGACGCTGCCGCCCAACACCACCTTGAGGCTGTTCATCTCGTGGATGTCTTTCAGCCCCAGGATGCTCAGCGCCGCCAGCATCAGAATCCCGATTCCGGCGCCAAAATAGCCCCCGTAGAGCCCCACCATCAGTTGGAATAGCAGGCCGCCAACCAGCCATTTTCTGGACTTGCGCGTGGCGGCTTCGCCCGTCCCCAATTTGCGCTGCACCGTCTCCTGGGCCATGAACAGCAGGGTGGCGAAGAGAATCAGGAACGGCACCAGCCGGTCGAAGGTGGCCGTGGGAGTCCACCGCAGTAGAATTGCGCCCGCGATCCCGCCCACCAGGCTGGGTACCACCATCAGCAGAAATCGCGACTGGACGCCGCGCAGCTCCCGCCGGTAGCCCCAGGCGCTGCCGACCGTTCCCGGCCAGATCGCCACCGTGCTGGTGGCGTTCGCCGTCACCGAGTCGAGCCCCAGCCAGATCAGCGCCGGAAACGAAACCAGCGTCCCGCCGCCGGCGACGGAGTTGATCGCGCCGGCCAGGAAGGCCGCGCCGAAGGCCACGGCGGCGTGCGGAAAGTCTAATACCGAGGTCAAATTGCAGGATACCGCAGGTCACCGTTCAGGCTCCAAAATCCCCTTACGGATGCATGTTTTAGCACTTTAAGCTCTTATACTAGTTCTTGCTGGTTAACTTGCCTAGAATCTCAAACATGGCGGAATTTCAGGTACTGCAGCCCCAGACTACCTACACTGGTTCTCCCATCCCGGGACTCAAGAAAGGTCTTCCCAAGACCACCCAGTCGCTTTGCCCCGATTGCACGCAACTCATCGATGCCCGGATCTTCGAGGAAGACGGCAAGGTCATCATGGAAAAACATTGCGCCAATCACGGGGACTTCCGGGACATCGTGTATTCCGACGCCAAGCTGTACTTGAAGATGGAAGAATGGTCCTTCGGCGACAATCGCGGCCTGGAAAATCCGGTGGTGACCAACGCCACCCGCTGCCCCGACGATTGCGGACTCTGCAACCTCCATACCAGTCACACCGGCTTGGCCAACGTCGATCTCACCAACCGCTGCAACCTCACCTGCCCGGTCTGCTTCGCCAATGCCAACGCCGCCGGCTACATCTACGAACCGGATTTCGAAACTGTCCGCAAGATGCTGCAGGCGTTGCGCGATGAAAAGCCCGTTGCCGGACGCATCGTTCAATTCTCGGGCGGCGAGCCCACCATTTATCCACGTTTCCTGGACGTGCTCCGCATGGCCAGGGAAATGGGCTTCTCGCACCTGCAAGCGGCCACCAACGGGATCAAATTCACCGACCTGGAATTCGCCCAGCAATGCAAGGAAGCGGGCCTGCATACGCTCTACCTGCAGTTCGACGGCGTCTGCGACGACATCTACCGCCGCACGCGCGGCGCGGCTCTTTGGGACATGAAGCTGAAGTGCATCGAGAACGTGCGCAAAGCCGGCCTGAAGATCGTCTTCGTCCCCACCATCGTCAAGGGCCTCAACGATCACCAGATCGGCGACATCGTGCGTCTGGCGCTGGAAAATATCGATTGCACCAGCGGCATCAGTTTCCAGCCGGTGGCCTTCACCGGCCGGATCGCGCGCCACGAACTGATGTCCAAGCGGTTCACGCTCTCCGATTTTGCCCACGCCGTGCATCGGCAGACCGGCATCGCCGACCCTTACCAGGACTGGTTCCCGCTCTCCTGCGTGACGCCCTTTTCGAAGTTGATTAGCGCCCTGCGCGGCGAGGAGACCACCACGCTGAGCTGCCATCCGCACTGCTCGCTGGGCACCTACCTGTTCGTCGACCAGCATCGCAAGGCAACACCGGTGACGCAATTTGTCGACGTGGGCGGGATGCTCAAGGAGATGGACATGCTGGCGCGCAAGGCCGGCAAACGGCGCATCCAATTCTTCACTAAACTCGAAGCCTGGAACAATCTGCGCAAGTTTTTCCATGCCGAAAAAGCGCCTCAGGACCTGGATTTTCAGATGTTCCTGCAGACCCTGCAAGGCCTCACCGACAAAAAGTACGGCCGCGGCGACGGCGAGAAGAAAGGCTTCACCTACCGGACGCTGATGCTGGCCGGGATGCACTTCATGGATTCGTATAACTACGACGTGGAGCGCGTGAAACGCTGCGTGATCCACTACGCCGCGCCGAACGGGAGGATCTACCCTTTCTGCGCGTACAACTCCGGCCCCGTGTACCGCGAGCGCGTGGAGCGGGAATTTTCGGTGCCCTTGGAGCGACCGGAGAAGGTGCAGCGCGTCGAAGTGCTGGCGAAGAAAAAGAACTGCGGAAGTCCGATGCCGGAGCCGGAGTTAGTGGGGTAGGCGCTGGGCCTTTCGGGCCGGAAACCACGCCCTGAGGATTTCCACCATCCGGCGGCCAAAGGTCTCGCTACCGTTCGACCTTGCAAGGTCGGTTAGTGGGTCTATTTGACCCACCACCCGGCGCAACAGCTTGGACTTGGTCAAATCTCCACGTCAACACCGGGCCGCCACAACAACAGTGATTCTCCTCGGCTGAGCCGTTTCACATTATGAGCATGCTCATTTTTCTCTTGACGGCAGAGCGCCAATGGGTTAATTTATGAGCATGCTCACTTTAAGAGCCGCCGAACGGACCCGATGAGGATTACAGCCGAAGCCAAGTCCGCCACCCGGCAACGCATTCTCCAGGCCGCTATGAGCCTCTTCGTGAGCGACGGATGGCAACACACCACTACCCGTGGTATCGCCGTAGCCGCCGGGATCGCCACCGGGACGCTGTTCAACTACTTTCCCACCAAGGAAGCCATCGCCGCCGCCCTGATGGCCGAAGCCCTGGAGCTCACCGGCAAAGAGTTTCACGCAGGCTGCAATGGGGAGAATTCGCTCGAAGCAGACCTCTTCTCGCTCATCTGGTCGGGCCTGCGCAGCCTCCGCGAGTTTCGCAAATGCCTCGGGCCGGCCTCCGATACCATCTTCAGCCCGCTGGCGCGCCAGTCCCCCGACAGCCCCGGCGATGCCATACGCGTCGATCACCTGGAACTAGTGGAGGCAATCCTCACCTCTCACGGCTTTCCCGCCCCTCGGCCTGTCGTAACCGTGCAACTCTATTGGACTCTCTATCTAGGCGTTTTCGCATACTGGGCAGCCGACGATTCGCCCGGCCAGGAGGACGCCCTTGCCCTGCTGGATCATTCGCTCAAGCTGTTTGTCGCATCTCTGGATCAAGGAAAGGGAACATATGGACGTCAGTGAATTGATCGCCGCGCTTCCCGAAGACGATTCTTCGGCCGCCGTGAACGCCGCCTGGGCACAGGAACGGCTCCGCGAGATTCTCGCCGATATTGCGCAGCGCCCGGCGCCGGCCGGCTCTCTTCATCGGCTGTGGACACTCTCGGAACTCTCCACGCAGATTGCCCTGGCCTACCTGGCGCTCTGGGTGCGCCGGTGGTTCGTCGATGCCGAAGCCGGGAAACGGCGTCTGATGGAGACGAACCTGCGGATGGCGCTGAAGACCTTCCATCGTCTGGGCTACCTGCGCGGCGCGATGACCAAACTCGGCCAGGCTGCGGGCAACCTGCCTGGTATCCTTCCCGATCAGGTGGCCGAGACCCTGGACCGCCTGCACTTCGAGGCCCCGCCGATGCACTACCCGCTGATCCGCGAGGTGGTGCGCAATGAGTTCGGCAGGGAATCCGAAGAATTGTTCCTCAGCTTCGAGAAGGAGGCCTTCGCCGCCGCATCGCTTGGCCAGGTTCACCGTGCCCGGCTGAAATCGGGCGAGCCCGTTGCCGTGAAGATTCAGTACCCCGGCATCGCGCGGACCATTGACGCCGATTTTCGAAATCTCTCCGCCCTCATTCTGCCTCTGCGGCTCGGCAACGCCTGGGAATCGCAAAAAGCGCAGTTTGAAGAAATCCGCCGCATGCTCAATCAGGAGGTCGATTATCTCCAGGAGGCCGAATCGCAACGCCTCGCCGGCGAACTCTTCCGGACCGAAGACGGCATTGTCGTGCCACGGGTCTACCCCGAGTATTCCGGCAAGCGCGTTCTGACCACCGATTACGTCCAGGGCCTGCACCTGCCGGATTATCTCGCCACCAACCCTACCCAGGCATCGCGCAACGCCTTCGGCACTAAGATATACGTTGCCTGGATGCGCATGTACTATGCCTTCATGACCTACGGGGATCCACATCCCGGCAACTATCTGTTCCTCACCGACGGGCGCCTTGGCCTCATCGACTTCGGCTGCGTGCAACACTACGGTCCCGAAGAGCGCGAACTGGTGCGGTTGGCCGACAAAATGGCGTACGAGGATCCGTCCATCACTCGCGAAGTCGTGCAACGCGCCTGCGGCGTCACCGCGAACGATCCCGAAATCGAAGACTATGTCCGCATGATGGAGGAATCCCTGAACTGGATGATGGAGCCGGTCCGCCAGCCTGGCGCATTCGATTTCGGAGACGAGGCCCACTTCCAACGCGGCGTGGAGTGGTTTTCCCGCGTCATGCGTAAACGGCAGGTCCGAGCCCATCCCATGTACGTCTATTGGAACCGCAGCGTCTTTGGCTTCAAAGCGATGCTCTTCCGCCTCCGCGCCCAGGTGGACGTACACGCAGTCGTCCGCCAGGAGCGGCGCCCATAGTCCGAGGCCGGCTCTGCCGCTGCGCAAGCGCGCCTGTTCGACCAGTGTAAGCTGCTGGCTCCTGGCAAAGCGGATCTGAGCCGCGACGTAGTGCGCGTGAAACGCTGAGTGATCCACTACGCCGCGCCCAATAGCAAAATTTACCCCTTCTGCGCCTACAACTCCGGCCCGGTGTACCGCGAGCGCGTGGAACGGGAATTCCCGGTGCCGCTCAAGCGGCTGGAAAAGGTGCAACGCGTCGAAGCGATGTCCGGGAAAAAGGGCTGCGGAAGCCGCGTCGAGGAGCCCGAACTGGGAGGGTAAGGGAATAGGTGGGGGGGGACAACCGGCGAGAGGATTCTGCCCTGTGAGAGCTCGGTTGGGAACGAAGATGCGAGCCGCTTGCTCGGTGCGCGAACGGAGTGCAATCGTATATGAAAACCTCCCTTATCATATGCTTCAACAGGAAAGACTGGAAATGTTTTTTGGCTGTTTTAGACGCCCCAGCGCTGGTGAGGTGATCGAGCCCATCCGAAGAAAGTGTGGCGCCTTAACCACGAGCCGAGATTGAATTGCAATCGCCGACGCCCCCGTCAAACTGAAATGTACGCTCCACGAACGTGGTGAGGCACCCCTACCCCGGAAACCGTGACAAAACCGCTCAAACGGCGTAAGATCGCCGCTGATATCATAGGGTGAGGGGTTCGCTATGACCTTAACCATAGAACTTCCCGACGAACGGCAGGCGGTTCTTGCCGCCAAGGCACGGGCACAGGGCGTGTCCGCCGAGCAGTACGCCCGGCAGTTGTTGGAACACGCTCTTGAAGTGACCGGGTCGCAGGTCGCGGCCAGGCCGGAAGAGCAAAGCTTCGATCCGCGTCCAATCTGGGAGGTCATGCTCGACAACCTCAAGCACATCCCGCCCGAGGAATTTGCCAAGCTCCCTCAAGACGGCGCCAGCGAAGTCGATCACTACCTCTACGGACATCCGAAGCGGAACCAATGACCGAGGTTTTCGCCGACACGTTTTACTGGGTTGCGTTCACGAACATTCGGGACACCGCGCATGAACGAGCCAAGGCTTTCATGCGCGCGGCGCCACCGCGCCTGATTCTCACCACTGAAGAAGTGCTGACCGAGTATCTGAACTACTTTGCCGCGAGGGGGCCAGAGTTCCGACGCACGGCTACAACGAACCTTCACAGCATGCGCGCCAGTCGCACGGTCCGGATTGTGTCGCAAAGCATGGCGTCATTTCAGGCGGGCCTGATGCTTTATCAATCGCGTCCCGACAAAAGCTACAGCCTGGTCGATTGCATCTCGATGCAAACGATGCGCGAGGAAGGGCTAACCGAGATTCTCACCAATGATCGGCATTTTGAGCAGGAAGGTTTTCGGGCGCTGTTTCGGGATTCTTAGTACCACCCCCGAGTCACCCGCGAGCGCCCTTCCCCAAAGAGAGCAAGAAGGCCAGCCCGTGGGCTAGCCCTATGTGACAGGAAGCTGCGCTCAAAATTTTATGTACCCCACTCCGGGCCGGACAGGAGGATCTGAGCCGCGACGTAGTGCGCCTGAAACGCTGAGTGATCCACTACGGCGCACCGAGCGGCAGGAGAAAACGCGGCGCGTCGAAGCGGCGTCCAGGAAAAAGGGCAGCGGAAGCTGCGTTGAGGAGCCTGAACTCGTCGGGTAGAAGCAGGAAGTACGGCCAGGCTGCGGTTTGCTCTACCCGCTTCCCTCAAACCACATCCGAGGCGTATATGATGGAAGATGCAACCGATGAGCTTCCCGGCAATCCGCCCCAGATCTTCACCCGGCTCCAAGAAACAGCGCTCTGCCGGCTACCTCGCTGAAGCCGGCCTCTGCCTGAGCGCGGAAGTGGCGTTCCCACGTGGGTATCGGGCCAGTGCCGCTTGATCCGCGGGCCGCTCCGCCGCTACCGGACAGCGTGAAAGTTCATGCCGCCTATCGCGACCGAAAGCTCTTTGTCTGGGCCGAGTCTGCCTCTCAAGAAAAGGTCTCTCCCCGCAACCTCGCGTTCGCCGCGAGACCGGTCCGGATCGGCCGGGCGATTACGCAAATCGCCGAAAAGCTCCCCGCCCCGTATCAGAGAGCCACGATCTGGCTCCCCACGCGCGACGGTGAGGCTATCGCGCGTGCCGAGCGCCCGCAACGGAACGAAGCCATTCAGCCCTGGGCCCTTTCAACGGCCATTCTGGACGCCCCGAATGCCTTGCATTTTCTCGACGCATGCAATCGAAATCCGCTCGCCGAGTCATGGGGTAACAAAATCGCTTCGAGCACCCGGTTCTGGGGCGCCGCGCTTCGTTTCGTCGCGAGCCTCGCCGCGCGCGATCGTTTTCTTCCGTCCGTGTCCGCCAAAGGCGAGTCCTTCCATGCG
>DATKGE010000124.1:0-13558 GCA_035510955.1 Occallatibacter sp.
CTCGGTCTGGGCGCTTCCGGGTCAAAGTGTTTGCTTTCCGACTACTTGCGGATACCGAGTTTGCCGATCACATCGCGATAGCGGTCGGAATCGTGCGCCTTCAGGTAATCCAGCAGACGGCGGCGCTTACTGACCAACTGCAAGAGGCCACGCCGGGAAGCATGATCCTTCTTATGGGTTTTGAAGTGTTCGGTCAGTTCGCCAATCCGCTCACTCAGAATCGCAATCTGGACCTCCGGCGAGCCGGTGTCCGATGCATGAGTCCGGAAACGTTCGATCAGGGTTGTTTTCTTTGCAGTCGCCAGCACGGCGTGTGTTACTCCTCTTGTTTGCTCAGATCCACTCTCAAGTGTCTAGTGTGAGATTACCACGAATGCCCCGCTCCGCGCCATGTTCCCGTCAAGCCCAACCCGCAAGCGAACCCGGTCCGGTCAGCCCCGACCGAAACGAATGAGGCGGTTGTCGAAGCGCTCCTTGATGACTTCGGCAATCTGAACTTGCGCGGCGTCCGGATGCTCCGGGTTGAGGAGGTAGTTCCATGTTCGCGGCGCAATGACGGATGGGACGCGTGCAAGGAGTGTTTCGCCCGAGGCCAGCCACGCGTCGCCGGTGCGCTGAGTCAGAGCGAGGTCCTGTTTCCAATCATTGACGTCTGGCAGTTCAAGCGACTGGATAGTCAGTCCCTCGGGTACTGAAACTTTGAGCAAGGTGTAGAATTCCGGCGTGTCTTCGCTGTCTATATCCAGGTGGACCAGCGTCTCCACGATGGCTGCCATCGGCGAGTCCGCCAGATAGACAATTCGCTTTCCCTTCGAATGCCAACGAGCGCCAGACTTCTTCCCGCCGTTTCCATCCAATGTGATGTGATTGCTGATGCGCCAGAGCGTCTTTGAAATGGCGTCGCTCATTCAGCCCTTCCCTTTTGTTGATCCTTGATTCTTAATCTTCAATCAACGCTAAAGGAAGGTGGCTCATGCAGAAGGAAGGCCATTGCCTTGATGCGAAGAAATTATGCGAACATCCCCTCGTCAATCTGGTACAGCATCTCCTCGACTTGCCGGCCACCGAGCTCAGTGCGCATCATTGCAACGGGAGAAAGTTCCCTGAATCGCTGCTTCGGTTTCGATAGCCATCGGCGAGCTTTATCCGCATCGCCAAACACCTTGACCGCCAACTCGTAGAGTCGCGCAACGCGTGCCAGCCGGTCGGACTCGTCCAGATTCAGGGGTTCCTGCCGCTGGCGACGGTGCTTCAGGGTGCGGGCCGGGATGATCACTTCCAGCAGGTCTTTGAGCTGAAGCCCGGAATATATCGAGAAATCTTCCAGCGCCCTCAGCGGCACTCCGTGCGCAATATCCAACCAGCTGAATGCGAAGGCTGGCGAGGGCTCCAATGCTGTGTTCACGGCTTGACTCATAGGGACATTATGCCACAACAACCGCGGCATTTTGTCCTCCCGAGGATCTTACCGACGAGATAATCCCGAATCGGGAAGGGTCCTTGTTCTTGCGCTCACGGTCCCGCTAGCCAGTAATTCGCCCGCGCCACGATCCGCGCCCCGTAGTCCTGCGCCATCTGCACACGGATGGTGTGCAGGCCGGGGGTGGGGTTGGAGGGGCTGAAGGTGATCAGGTAGCGGTTACGAGCGTGTTTGGCCGCGTCGACCACGCGCTGTTCGAAGGCCTTGTCGCCGGTGAAGCGCGTATACTCGCCGCCGCTCATGTGGGCCACTTCCTTGGCTACGTTCTTCTTGAAGGCCTGCACGATCATGGCGACGGTCGAAAACAGGTTCATGGTGCGGTCGTCGCCGGAGTCCTTCACATCGTGGAGGAATTCGGCGCGCGAAGGCGAGAAGGAAATGCTCAGCACCAGCACGTCGGAGCGGCCGATCTTTTTCACAAGCTGTTCCGGTTTGGTGTGCTTGCTGCCGTGGTCGCGCTCCTCGCTTACCAGCAGCAGAACACGGCGGTTCTCCTTGGGCTCGTCTTCCATCAGATCGACGGCGTAGCTCACCGTGTCGAGAATCGCGTCGCCGCCATTGCCCGGTTGCAGGTGCTTGAGCGCATCGCCAATCGCGTCGCTGGAGTGCGTGTAGTCGTGAATCAGATGCGGGCGAGAGTCGAAGCCGACCAGCGCCGCCTGGCTGCGGCCGTCCGATAGAAACAAATCGAGCAGTGGCCCCAGCTTGGCCAGCTTGTCGAATTCGAGCGCGCTCGCGCCGCCCTCCTCGACCGCAACCACCAGCGACACTGGCGCGCTGTCCATCTCTTCCTGCACGCGAATCCTCTGCGCCACGCCGTTGTCATCGAGAATGAAGTCGCCCTGCTTGAGCCCGTAGATGACTTCGCCGTCATGCTTCTCGACCAGCGTGGGCACCAGCACTTCATTCGTAGTGACGCGGATGGTGGGCGATTCCTGATGCGCGCCGGGCATGGGCAGCGGAGGTTCGGCGGGAGGAATCTGCTGCTGCGCGATGGCGTTTGAAGCCGCCGCAAAAACGCCCGCCAGCGCGAAGCCGGCCAGGATGTTTGATAAAAGTCTCATGCCCGCTTGCGGACGTCCTTGTCCAGGCGGCCCGTCCAGAAGAGAAAACTCAACAGCTCCCATTTGGATGTCCAGACAAACCCCAGAACTTTCCCGGCCGTCAGTGTTTCGGCCTTCATGCCGGAGTAGGTCTCCACGCGCCAGCGCAGATATTCGCTGCGCCACGGAGCCAGCCGATGGCCGCGCGTTGCATTCCAGAGAAATCGCAGCGAAGCTAACACAATCTATCCTTTGCATCCAGTATAGACGGGGCGATCGCTGCAACCATCGGATGGCGAAAGCTACGGAACCGAGTTGAGATCGCCGGCCTATTGCAGCTTGGTGAAGAGGCTGTTGGAGGAGGAATCGAGCTGCGCGATCACGTCTTCAAGCGCCGTCTGCTGGGTTGCGGCGAGGGAGAGCTGCGTGGAGACCTGCGCCACATCCGCCTGCATCAGGTTGGTCTGCGCGGTGGTCAGCTGCGTCTGGTCGGTGGTCACGGCGTCGGACGCCGCCGTCACCTGGGTAATGGAGTTGTCGATGGTCACGCGCTGCTGCGAGACGTAGCTGAGCGCCGTGCCCAATGCCTCCGTGTCGCTCACTGCCTGGGTGGTGTTCACCGTGCCGGTGGAATAGTCCGCCACCAGGCTGTTCAATGCGGCAAAGACGCTGTTCGAACCGGTTCCCTGAAAGATCTGGCTGCCCGGCACATTCAACTGGATCTTCTGGCCGTTGGGCGTCTGCAGATAGTTGACGCCCTGATCGCCGTTATAGGTGGTCTGGTTGGGCGACCCGCCCGTCGAGGTGGTGAACGGAGTCGCGGATGTCTGCCCGCCGCCAAAAATGTATTGGCCTTGATAACTGGTGTTGGCCAGCGACTCAACCTCGTTGAGGATGCCGGAGATTTGCGAACCGACCGATTGCACATCGCTCGAGTTCATGGTGCCGTTGTTGGCGCTGGTGGCCAGCGAGATGGCCTGCGTGAGCTGCGTAACGACGCTGCCCAGGGTGGAGTCGGCCACCTGCAACTGGCCTGTGACCAGGCTTGAAGACTGGGTGAAGGAATCATCCTGCTGAATCTGGTTCAGGAGCAGCACGTTCTCGCCCGATGCCACCGGATTCTGGCTCAGCGAAGTGATGCTCACGCCGCTCGACAGCTCCGCCGTCAATTGCTGCTCGTTCGCCTGCGCCTGGTCCAGTGAGCCCACCAGGTTCGACACATAACTCGGATCCACTCGCATCGCATTCCTCTTGAAGCCAAAATAGTTTTGTCGCGGTCCTGCGCACACGCCGGCGCCTGGCCGGTCTCAGCAGTCAGGCAACAGTCGTCTGGTCGCCCAGGTTTAAAGCCGCCGCCATGATCGTGTTCAGCATCGTGAACACCTGCGACGCGGCCTGATAACTGCTCTGCAGCGTCGACATGGCAGACGCTTCGTCGTTGAGATTGACTTGGGAGAGCGCATTGTTCTGCGTGGTGAGCTGCGTCACCGAGGCGTTCTGCGCGGTGTTCTCCGCCTGCACGCCGGAGACGGTTGCGCCCAGCGTGGAAACAAAATTCGAATAGAAGTCGGTCGGCGTTTCGCCGTTGTTTACGCCTGCTGAACCATTCTGGCTTTGCGCTGTTTGTGCTGAAGCCGCCGCGGTCTGGGTGATGGTCCCCGCGCCGTTGGCCGCATAGAGACCCCAGTTGAGATTCAATGCCGGCGCTCCGTCCGAGAGCCCGCCCAGGGTGATCGGGCTGATGTTCGCAGCTGGAGTGACCAGAGCGCCGCTGCCACTGAAGGTCAGCGTTCCCGTAACGTTGGCCGAAGCAACAGGATCGGCAATCACGCTGCCGGCTGTCGCTGTCGCGCCGCCAATGGTCAATACGCCGCCGGAGTTGGTGACGGTGACGCCTGTGATTCCTGCCGCCGTAATCTGAGTGTCGAGCGCGGCAACATAGCCGGTAGCCGGTGGGCCGGCGCTGCCGATGGCTTCGCCCGCGGTCACTACCGGCGCGGTGATGGTCGCCGTGCCGCCGCCGCCCAGGTTTCCGGTAATGGTGAGATTGGTCCCGGGGTTCATGGTCTCGCCCGTGCCGAAGGTGTAACTCACGTGGCCGGCAACGCCGCTATTTGCGGTGAGCGTATCCGGTACCGAAATGCTATAACCCCACGTGTTCGCTCCTTCGTTGGTATAGGTGACTGTCGCGTTGTAGCTGTGGCCGAGCGAGTCGTTGATCGCAATGCTGCCGGTCACTGTGCCGTTCAGCGCGGTGGCGGAGCTGAGGTTCTGATTCATGCTGAAGCTTGTCGTCGCGATGGGCTGAAGCAGCGATTCATTGGCCAGATTCGCCATCGCGATGACATTGGAATTGTCGCCTGTTCCCTGCCCCAGACCTGCGGCTGCAATCTGGTTGGGGTCCGTCATCGCTACGCTCATCTGCGCAGCGGCGCCAGTGACCTGCGTGGGCTCGCTGAAGAGGTTGAGCGGAGCGGCGCTGGTCCCGCTGAGCCCGGCCAGATCGATGCCTGCGTTGTTCAGCTGATTCACCGAAGTGGAGATTCCATAGGCCAGCTGATCAATGGAGTTGAGCGCGCTGGGAATGTCCTGATCCCGCGCTGTCAGGTAGCCGCCCAGTTGGCCGCCGCCCGAAGCCAGTTGCGCGGTAATGTCGGTGTTCCCCACATAAAAGTGCGAGACCCCGCCAATCGCTCCGCTGGTCATTTGAAAACTTGTGCCCTCCGAGACCAGCGACTGGCCGGAGGTTGTGGTTACAGAGATGCCGTTGTTCTCGGTCGTAATCTGGTTGATCCCGACTAACTGCGACAGCTGGCTCAGATCCTCCTGGCGCTGGTCCTCCAGCGTGCCGGCATTCGCGTTGGGCGAGGTGGTCTGAATCTGCTGGTTCAACTGGGCGAGGGCGGTGGTCAGCGAATTTACTTGGGCGGTCACGCCGGTCGCCTCCTGGTCGAGAGCCGAGCTTTGCTTTTGCAGGCTGGCCGCGGCGTTCGAGACGTCCCCGGCCAGGGTCTTGGCCGAGGAAAGCACCTCTTCGCGAAGCGAATTGTTGGTCGGGTCGGCTTCCAGTGAAGAAAAGGAACTGAAAAAGCTGGTGATGTCGCTGCCAATATCTCCTGCTGTCGCCGCGGTCGAGCCGGAGTCCGGCGGGAAGAGCGCCTGGACGGAGTTCAAGGCCGTCAGTTGTGCACCCGAAGACGCGGCCAGTTGCTGCTGCTGGTCGAGCCGCTCATTCAGCACCCGGTCGCGCAGCGAGGTAGCCCCGGTCTCCGTCACCCCCTCGCCGTAAGAGACTCCATTGATGATGACTGGCTGGTTTTCCTGCCAGTTGGGGATCTCTGCCGCGTAACCCGGCGTGTTGACATTGGCCACGTTGTTGGCCACGATGCTCAGGGCCGACTGATCGGCGTTGAGAGCGCCGGAGATCAGGGCGAACGCAGAGTTAATTGTTCCCATGCTTGCTCTCCATTGGCGCCCATTCCCGCACTTGCCGCTCGCCGTATTCCAACCGGCCGGCGCGCAACTCCCGCAGACGGTTGAGCACATTCAGATTCCCGCGCGTCACATCCAGAACCCTGGCAAATACCGCCATGTCTCCGGCTGCCTCGCGCGCCTGGCTGGCCAGTTGCGTGAGGTCTTCCGTGCCTGCGCCGGCCAGCTCGCGGTTCAGCGCCTGGCAGGAGAGCGCCAGCTCCTCGAGCCGCGCCGCATCCAACTGCGCCAGCGCCCGCGACGCCTCCACCACAAGCTCTTTCAGCCGCGGATGCCGCCGTTGCGGTCCAGATTGCTCCATGGCCCGTGTTCCTTTCCTAACCAATTGACAGTCGGCCCGATGATCCCAATGACCTGTCCAGAAGGCTCATTCCAACGTCGGCGCCGATTGGCGGAAAATTACCTGCCGCCCATCATTGCGTCCACCATCTTCGACGCCACGGCCGAAGCCGGTACGTTGTACGTCCCCGACGCCAGCGCCGCCTGAATGCTCGCCACCTTTTCCGGGCGGACATCGGAATCGGTCGCCGTCAGCGCTACTTCGCTGCCCGCGCTGCTTAGCGTTGCCCGGTCGCTGCTGAGCGCGCTCGGTGCGGTGGGGCTGGTCGACTTGGAGGGCGTTGCCGAAGTCGGCGGCGTCGTTACGCCCAAAAGGCTCTTCAATCCATCGAGACTGCTTCGAATATCCATGCGCATTACTCCTTAATGGCTATATCGGCAGGCCTTCTAATCACTTCAGTCATTTAGCCGCCTTGATTACAGTATCCCCATGCAGGATTCCGGTTACCGGAAGCTTCCCATTTCGGTTACCCGAAGGGGAAAGCTGCTTGATGATGCTAGAGACCATGCCGAACCCTCCACCCTCGCTCAGGGCGCGGCCCAGGGCCTCGGAAGCGAACTCACCCAGCGCACCGCTGGAGCCGGAATCGTCGTCGCCGTCGTCATTGGTTCCGGTCAGAGAGTTGCCCTGATTCAGCGGCTTGATCAGCTCCTTCATCATCTGCGCCTCAAACTCATGCGCTGCCTTGACCAGGCGCGGTTGCGGAGCGGTCGTGCCCGTCATTCCCGTGCCTGTCGTTCCTGTTCCCGTCATTCCAGGGTGCGCCGTTGCGCCTGTCGCGGCCGTAGCCGCCATTGCTGTTATGGACTGCATTCCTGCTCTCCTGACGGCGTTCAACACGCTAGCCCCAAAAGAAGACCCGGCCCAGATTAGAGAACTTCAAGGTCGGCTTCCAGAGCGCCGGCCTCTTTCATGGCTTGCAGGATGGAAATCACATCCCGCGCCCCTGCCCCGGTTCGTTGCAATTCCTGGACCAGATCCTCGACCGTCGCGCCTTCTTTCAGATCGATGCGGTTCACCGGCTTGTCCTGGGCTTGAATGGTGGTTTGCTGCACCACCTGCGTGGTTCCCGACGATAAGGCATTGGGCTGCGAAACCTGTATATCGGCAATCACGTTCACGCTCAGGCCGCCATGCAGAATGGAAACCGGCTGCAGCCGCACCGTGCCCCCGATCACCACCGTCCCGGTGCGCTCGTTCACCACTACGCGCGCCCGCGGATAGACGTCCACCTCGACGGCCTCCACCTGGTCCAGCAGCTCTGCAACATCTTCCTCCGGCTTGACCTGAATCTCCACCGTGCGGCTGTCCACGGCATGGGCGCGCGCCGAGCCCAGCGCCTGGTCGATGGCCGCGGCCATGCGCTCGGCGGTGTGGAAGTCGGCATCGTTCAGGACCACGCTTACCGTATGCAGCGTTTTCAAATCGAAAGAAACCGGCCGCTCCACCAGCGCCCCGCCGGGTATTCGCGCCGTAGTGGGGTGATTGACCTGCTTCGAACTGCCTCCGCCCGCCGCCATATACCCGCCCAGCACCAGTGCTCCCTGCGCCTGCGCGTAGACTTGCCCGTCGGGCCCGTAGAGTGGCGTCATCAACAGAATGCCGCCGTCGAGCGAGCGCGCGTCGCCGGCCGAAGAGACGGTGATGTCCATCTTGTAGCCCGGACTGCTGAAGGGCGGCAGCGTGGCCACCACAAAGACCCCGGCCATGTTCTTCACCTGCATGTTGCTGGCCGAGTTGGTCCCGGTCTGCGGCACCGTGACTCCCAACCGCTCGAGAGCGGAGATGAGGGTCTGCGCCGGAAAAATTGTCTGCGAGCTGTCCCCGGTGCCGTGCAACCCCACCACCAGCCCATAGCCCACCAGTTGGTTGTCGCGGATTCCCTCAATGGTGGCCACATCCTTGACGCGCGCCTTCTGCGGTTGGGACGCTGCTTGGGCCAAGGCCGAGGCCACGAGCAGCGGGATAGCCAGCAATACCCTCCACCGGATGCAGTTTTCCGTTCGCCTTCCCACCGCACTCTTTCTCGAATCCAACATGGCTCCCGTCTCTCAATTGGCCGCTGCGTTCCCGGCTGTTCCCTGACCCCTAATCCCTGCCTCTAGAAAATCAACGCCCTCTGCAGCCAGCGCACCAGCGGGTTCTGCCGGTAAGTGGAATCATTCACAATACCCTTGCCCGTCACTTCGAGTTCAAGGTCGGTCATGGCCGTCGACAGAACCTGATTTTGTGCGCTCACGTCTTCCGGCCGCACCAGCCCGCGCAGCTTGATCAGTTGCGTCTGCTGCGAAAAGGTCAACTGCCGCGTGGCCTGCACCACCAGCATTCCGTTAGGCAGCACATCCACCACTTCAGCGCCAAAGGTTGTCGTCAGGCTGGAATTGGTCGTACTCTGACCACCCGCGGCCAGACCCGAACTCGCCGTCATGCCGACCAGGTGTTGCAAGGCGTTTGAGCTCTTCAGCAGTCCGAACAGCGAGGTCAGCCCGGAGTTTGCATTCGATGCGCGGGAATCCTTCACCCCGCCGTCGGTTTCCGCCACCAGGGCTTCGGTCACCACAATCGAAACCACATCGTGCAGCCTTGCCGCTTTGGCGTCGGTGCCCAGCCGCACCAACCGTCCCTCGGCAGTCCAGATGGAGCCGGTCGTCTTCACCTCCGCCGCCTGCTGCGCCCGCACCCGGTCGATATAAGCATGAAGAGCCTCTTCTGGCGGGCTTGGCTTGGACGCCGGCAGAAAGGGAATCTTTTTCTTGTCCTGGGCCTGGAGCGGAGACCCGGCCAGCAGGGCCAGACAAATGGAAAGAAACCCCACACAAACCATGCGCAGTCTCATGGCCGCGTCTCCTCTTGAAAAACTGCCCGGCCGGGCCCGGAGGCCACGGCGCGCAGCACTCTGCCGCCAATGCTGAGCCGCACGTTGAAGGCCGATCCTGCCCAGGCCGGACTCATCGCCACTGCCTCGAGGTGCGCCTCAACAACCGCCGTATTCTCTTCGACAACCACCCGGTCGCCGGCCCGAATCACCGGTGGAGGCGTTTCCGCTGCCGGCGTGGTCTGTCTTGCCCGGCTCGGATCTATCCGGCCAGCGACAACGGCGGAAACCAGCTTGAGCAGACCAGGGCCGGCCGGATGGCTCTCGTCGCGCATCAGCAACCACCGGTCGCCATTGTGCGGATCGTCAATCTCACGGACAATATCCTCACGGACAATATCGCCGTGAAGCGCCGGATAAGCGGAAGTGGGTCCCGGCGAGGAGATCATCACCAGACGGCCGGAGTCCACGGAGCGGGCCGCCTGAGCGTGCGCCACGGGCCCAGCCATCGCCGCAGCCATTGCCAGCACCACAACAGTTCCATCGATCATCCGTCCGATTCGCATTCCCATCTTCTCACACGCAATGTTTCAATTAAAACTTC
This sequence comes from Occallatibacter sp., assembly GCA_035510955.1. Lineage (GTDB taxonomy): Bacteria > Acidobacteriota > Terriglobia > Terriglobales > Acidobacteriaceae > Telmatobacter. Next base: position 9,775 of record DATKGE010000124.1, read on the forward strand.
ATATTTACCGCGTCATATTATTGACTTGAGAGTACATATCGTCGGCTGCCTTGATAACCTTGGAGTTCGATTCGTAAGCCCGCTGTGCCAGCACCATCTGCACGAACATGGTCACCACGTCGACGTTGGAATTTTCCAGGTACCCCTGCTGCAGTGTGCCCAGGCCTTCGGTTCCGCCGGGGTTGCCGGTAACCGGGTTGCCGGAGCTCAGCGTGGTTTGGAGCAGGTTCGAGCCCATGCTTTCCAGACCCCCGGGGTTGGGAAAAGTAGCCAGCTGAATCTGCCCCAGTTGCGAGGGATTTTGTTGGCCGGGCAAGGTCGCGTTCACCACTCCGTACTGGGTAATTGTCACAGCGGTCGCATTGGCGGGAATGGTGATGGTGGGAATGATGGGGTCGCCGTCGGTGGTGACGACGGTGCCCTGGTTGTTCAGCTGGAACTGCCCCGCGCGGGTGTAGGCGATGGTTCCGTCGGGCCGCTGCACCTGGAAGAAGCCGCTGCCTTCGATAGCCACGTCGAGCGGGTTCGAGGTCTGGTTCAGCGAGCCTTGGGTCATGATGACTTCGGTGGCCGCCGATTTGGTGCCCAGGCCAATCTGCAGGCCCGCCGAAACAGTAGTCTGGCTCTCCGCCGCGCCCGGCGTGACCAGGTTCTGATAGACCATGTCTTGAAATTCCAGACGCAGCTGGCGAAAGCCGGTGGTCGAAGAGTTGGCCAGATTGTTGGCGATGGTGTCCAGGTTCAACTGCTGCGCGCTCATGCCGCTGGCGGCGGTATACAAGGCTCGAATCATTTTCGGCTCCTTTAGGAGCCAGCTGACAGCTAACAGCTGACAGTTGGCAGTTCTCCGTTCTTGGCTAACGATCTTTCGGGGCTACAAGTCAAATTGCCGATCCGATTTCCATGTTCTCGATCCCGCTTTCATAGCCCCGCGTCCGTCCGTGAACTGTCAGCTGTTAGCTGCCAGCTGTGTGCTGCTTCTCACACTTTCGGCAGGTCCTCGCTGGCGGTTTTGTTGAACTCGGTGTGGAAGATGGTGAGCGCCTTCTGCATCATCTCCGCCTGGCGCTGCATGACGATCAGATCGAGCGATCCCTGGATCACGTCTTCATTGGCGGCTTCAATGGCTCCCTGGTGGATTTGGCCTTTGCTGGACGGGTGCGCCTTGACGCCCGCCGGAGGCACATAGCGGTTGGCCCCTTCGGGGGTCAGCTGCGCGCTTGCTGGAAAGGTAAACACGCCCACTTTGGCCACCACGCCGCCGGCCACCGATACAGCGCCGTCCGCGCCTACTGTGACCTCGCCGGGGGGAAGCTGAATGGGTTTGCTTGAGTCGGAAAGGACCGCTTCGCCCGCTGCCGTGACCAGTTGCCCCTTGGGCGAGCGGTGAAAGCCGCCGTCGCGGGTATAGCGCAGGCCGTTCGCGGTTTCCACCTGAAAGAATCCCTCACCTTCAATGGCCAGGTCGAGCGGGTTGCCGGTGGCGGTGAGCGCGCCCTGGTCCATGTCCAGGCGGTCGCCGCCCAGCAGGCCATAGTTGTTGACCGTGTGGCCCAGTTGCGAGTTGAGGGCGTCGGGGCCCAGCAGCACGGAGCGGAAGAACTCGCGCTCGGCGCGATAGCCGGGTGTTTGCGCATTGGCCAGATTGGCAGCCGCTGTATCGAGGGCCTGCGAACGCGCCACCAGTCCGGTCATCGCCGCGTAGTATCCACTGTCCATCGCATCCAGCTCCCGTTCGTCATGAAACAGTGCAGATGGAGGACCGGAACGGAGAAGAAGGGATTAGAACAAGATCAGAATTGGTTGCAGTTCACAGTTGGTTGCAGTTCACAGTTCACAGTTCGCAGTGGCCAGCCGAATGCCTCCTGCCGGATGGAGGGATGGTTCGCCAACTGCACGGCGCAGCGGGAATTGAATGGCGGCAAGCGTCGGACTCGAAGCCGAGAACTGAGAACTGTGAACTGAGAACTGCCTACTGCAGCCCGTCGCAGATGATGGTGACTTCAAAACTTCCGCCGTCGAACTTGTAGGTGTGAACCAGCTTGAACTCCGGGGCCTGGACGTGGAGGTTGTAATCCCGGCCGGTAATGACGGCTGGAATCGAAAGGCCGCAGTTGGCGGCCAGATCCGGCACCTTGCCCTTCCACGCGCCGGCCAGCATGTTGCCGATTTCGCCGATCCCGTCCTTGACGGTGTCGTCGACTTCTGTGAACTCCATGCCGGTCATGGACGCGGCGATCTTGATGGCCGTCGAGCTGCCGCACTTGAAGACGCAGGCGCCGCTCAGCAACCCCCCAAAACCCACCACGGCGGTGACCGACTCCGCCTCCGTAACCAAAGGTCCCTCGTCGCGCCGGCAATCGATCGCCAACATCATCTTGAAGACCTCTTCCACGGTCGCATCCAGGTTCTTCGGATCGGATACTAATTGCAAAGATTCACGCAACGACACAGCCATCGTCTGCTCCATTTCGTTTGTTCCGCCTGCCCGCGTTCGCGCGATAGCGGCATTCCGCACACCATTCAACAGCATAGGCATTCCTTCCCGCTACGCCGCCGTCGCATTCAGCAGCGGCAGTACCCGTTCCTTGACCTGCTCGGCCGTGAACGGCTTGCGGATATATCCCTGGGCTCCGGCCAGAATGGCCTGTTTCACATGCTCCTCGCTCGATTCGGTGGTGATCATGACCACCGGGACACCGGGAGCCAGGTTCTGCGCCCGCAGCTGGCGCAAGAACTCGAGGCCATCCATCGAGGGCATGTTGATGTCGGAGAGAATCAGGTCGACCTGCTTCGCCTTCAGCATGTCCAATCCCTCTGTGCCGCTGGCTGCCTCGAACACCACCAGCGGGTCCAGGCCTGCCTGGCGGAGCGACCGCTCCACAATCTTGCGCATCACCGAGGAATCGTCAACGATCAGGGCGCGAATATCACTCATAGTTTGCTCCTCTTGCTGCTTTATCGGACATACGCGAAAAATCTTGAAGCGCGTTGACCTTCTATTTCATGTTTCCCCGCGCCCTGCAGGTCGGGTGTTTTGGTTTTGCCGGGTTGCGCTCCGGCGCTGCCAGATTGAGTTTTCTTAAGCAACCTGTATAAAAACTCGCAGCTTTGAAAGGGCACGGCTTTAGCCGTGCCGCCCAATGGCAGATTGAGTTTGGGCTTTAGCCCCCGAGGGAAGGTTTTTCAATCCTTTGCATTCCCTCAGCGGCTAAAGCCGGGTCCCGTTTGCCGTTTCCTCGGCACGGCTGAAGCCGTGCCCTTTCAATGCACATGAATCCAAAACATGGCCAAATTTTTATACGGGCACTAAGCAGCGTTGGCGCCGGTTGCACTGCCCCGCATTCACGAATCCGCCTCAATGGGCGCCGATTGAACAGATCAGATCCTCGACGGAGGATGTGTCGGGCAGTGGCCCGGTCTGCAGGCGGAGTGTCATGCGCAGCCAAAGACAATCGTGGACGCGGACCAGGCGCGATTCGACCGGCCGCGCGTGTTCGACGGCCTTGGACAAGGCATGCACAGCAGCCGGCTCCGAGCTGGCTTCGATCAGCTCGACGCGCGGAAACCGCGCCCCCAGCATGCGGGTGTGGGCGGGGCCGAAGAGCGAACCCTGCACCAGCCCGCTCTCGACACGCAGTCCCGTCATGCGCTCGACAGCCAGGGCCAGAACCGCATCCAGGCGGTCTTCAAATCCGAGATAGAGCAGTTTGCCCGCGGCCACGCGCAGCGGCAGAGCTCCAAAGGCGTCGACAAAAAGGCGGGGCAGCAGCGCCGTGAGCGC
>DATKGE010000125.1:0-2906 GCA_035510955.1 Occallatibacter sp.
CTGACGGTGTTGGACAAGGGATAGGGTGATGTTCGGATTTGGGCCAGCGACGCGGATCTACGTGGCCACCGGAGCCACGGACATGCGCAAGGGATTTAATGGTTTGTACGGTTTGGTGCGCGACCATCTGGGCTGCGATCCCGAGAGCGGCCACGTTTTCTTGTTCACCAATGCGCGGCGCAATCGTCTGAAGCTGTTGGTATATGACCATAGCGGACTATGGATATGCTCGAAGAAATTGGACGGAGGAAGGTTTCGCTGGCCGGGAGCAGACACTTCGGCCACAAAGATCGTACTGAGCCACGAGGAACTGGCGCTGTTGTTGGGGGGCATTGATTTGGCTGAGACGCGGCGGCGGAAATGGTATCGCAAGCCGCTCACGGAAGAATCCGATAAGTTACGAATACCAGCATAAACACTGACGATTTCGCTCACTTATCCACAGCCAGATCTGTTATCAAAGAAGCATCGTGAGTGCGAATCCACCGACTGCTGCGATGCCCACTGCTGGCGCAGGGTCTTGTTTCCCCGCCGAACTTCTCGAACAACTGAAGGAGCAGCTTCCCCAGGCTTTGTTTGCCACCCTGAGCGACAGGGTTGCGACTTATGCAGAACAGTTAGGCGCGGCGTCGAAGCAGTTAGATACAACCAGGAGCGAGTTACAGTATGCCCGGCTGAAGATCCAGGTGCTGGAAGAACATTTGCGTCTGCGGCGGATCGCCAAGTACGGACCGGGCAGTGAGAAGTTGAGCGATCTGCAGCTACAGTTGCTGGAAGAGGAGCCTGGGGTTTCAAGGCAAGAGGTTGCGGCGGAGAGCGAATGCGAGCCGTTGCCCGCGGCTGGAGACGACGAGAAAAAGAGGAAGCGGCGTCCGCATCCCGGCCGGCAGACGCTGCCTGCCGATCTTCCGCGCGTGGAAAAGGTCATTGCCTGCACGCCGGAGCAGTGCGTGTGCGGCAACTGCAGAAACGAAACCGTGGTGATCGGCTACGAAGAGAGCGAAGTTCTCAAGGTGAAGCGGGCCGAGTACTACGTGGAAGTGACCAAGCGCGAGAAGCGGGCTTGCAAGCAGAAGCAGTGTGAGGAGCAAGGGGTGGAGGCCGCTCCGCTGCCGGCGCGCATTATCGACAAGAGTCTGGTTTCCGATCAGATCATCATCGACACGGTGGTCAGCAAGTATGCCGATCATAGTCCGCTCTACCGCCAGAGCGCGATTCTGCTGCGCGACGCCGGCGTGGACATCAGCCGGGGGACGATGTGCGGCTGGGTAATGAGAGTCGGCGAGATGCTGCAGCCAGTGGTAGGCGCCATGCGCAAGGAGCTGCTGGCTGGTAGTTACATCCAGGCTGACGAGACGCCGGTGGATGTGCAGACGCATGATAAGCGCGGCCAAAATCATCAGGCGTACTTATGGCAGTACGGGACACCGGGCGGGGCGACGGTCTTCGATTTTCGCATGAGCCGCGGCCGCGAAGGCCCGGCGCGTTTTCTGGGTCAGTTCGAGGGAATTCTGCAAACCGATGATTACATCGCCTACGAGCGCGGCATCGGTGGGCCGAAGATGGTGCACGCGGCCTGCTGGGCTCATCCGCGAAGGCGCTTTGTGGATGCCGTAAAACTCAACCGGCAGGATGCTGCGTCGATACGTGCCGTCAAGCTGATGGATGAGTTATTCGCCATCGACCGCGAAGCGCGCGAGGCACAGATGGATCACGCCGCGCGCCATCGGCTGCGCCAGGAGAAAGCTCCGGCTCTGCTCCATCAGATCTGGGAACACATCCTGGCAACCAGCAAGACGGTGTTGCCCGAGAGTGCGGTAGGCAAAGCGTGCAGTTACACGCTGGCGCTGTGGAAGAAGCTGACCCGCTTCCTCGAATACCCGCAACTGGAGCTCAGTAATAACCTGGCCGAAAACTCGATGCGTCCGGTGGCGCTCGGCCGCAAGAACTGGATCCACATCGGCAGCGAGCAGGCTGGGCCGCGTGTGGCCGCCATCCTGTCGGTGGTTGAAAGCTGCCGCCGGCTCAAGATCCCGGTCCGCGACTACCTCGGCACCATCCTCCCGGGGCTCGCCAACACGTCCATCCAGCGCGTCCCCGAACTCACACCCACAGCTTGGATCCACCCGCGGACACAGGCCTAACAATCTCTAAACTCGCTTCCCGCCCGCCGTCAACCGTGTGTTTGGCCGTACGGATACGGCCGACCATCCGTCCAGAACGCGGTCAAATCGCTGAGCCGCTGGTGTTGAGTGGTTGGCATATAATCGTGCGCACAAATGGCGCTCACTACGGGCACGAAACTCGGGCCGTACGAGGTTCAATCGCCGTTGGGCGCGGGAGGCATGGGAGAAGTGTACCGTGCGCGCGACACCAGGCTGGGTCGAGATGTAGCCATCAAGGTCCTGTCGTCCCATCTTTCTTCCGATCCTGATCTGAAAGCGCGTTTTGAACGCGAGGCTAAAGCGATCTCGGCCTTGAGCCATCCGCATATTTGTCATCTCTATGACGTCGGCTCACAGGATGGGATCGATTATCTGGTAATGGAACTGCTTGAGGGTGAGACCCTGGCCGACCGGCTGCAAAAAGGTCCGCTGCCGCTCAAGCAGGCGCTGCAATACGGAGTTGAGATTGCCCAGGCCCTGGAGACGGCACACATTAACGGCATTGTGCATCGCGACTTGAAGCCTGGGAACGTCATGCTCACCAAGTCTGGCGCGAAGTTGCTGGATTTCGGATTAGCCAAGCCCGCGCAGAATGTGGGGACGATGGCTTCCGGTTCGATGGCGACCATGAGCAAACCGCTGACTGTAGAGGGCACCATCCTGGGGACATGTCAGTACATGGCCCCAGAGCAGGTGCAAGGGCGTGACGCGGACGCGCGCTCGGCTCCCCTACCCCCCCCC
>DATKGE010000126.1:0-7368 GCA_035510955.1 Occallatibacter sp.
ACGAAGCCGATACCGAGTTCTTCGAGCGTGGGAATGATTTCCTCTTCGGGCTTCCGGAACCACAGCGAGTACTCGCTCTGCAGGGCGGTAATCGGCTGCACGGCGTGAGCGCGGCGGATGGTCTTGGCGCCGGCTTCCGACATACCGAAGTGCTTGACCTTGCCCTCGGCAATCAGATCCTTGACCGCGCCGGCGGTGTCTTCGATGGGTACCTTGGGATCGACGCGGTGCTGGTAAAACAGATCGATGACGTCGGTGCGGAGGCGCTTGAGCGAAGCTTCGCAGACCTGGCGGATGCGCTGCGGGCTGCTGTCAGTGCCCTTGGGGCCGTGCGTTCCGTCGGCATTGATATCAAATCCGAATTTGGTGGCGATGGCGACATGCCCGCGGAAGGGAGCGAGGCCCTCTCCTACAAGTTCTTCGTTGTTGAAGGGGCCGTAGATCTCGGCGGTGTCAAAGAAGGTGATGCCGCGCTCGACCGCGGCGCGGAGAAGAGCGATGGACGCGTCCCTCTCCGGAAAGGGTTTGTAGGAATGGCTCATCCCCATGCACCCAAGGCCGAGGGCAGAGACTTCCAGATCGCTTTTTCCCAATTTGCGCTTCTGCATTGTTTCTCCTGTGATTGTTTCAAACTGTTCTGCAACGAAGCGCTCCGCCCGCAAAACGCGAGCGCTCGTTCAACGGCTATTCCGATCTAAGCGAAGCCATATCGATGGAGAAGCGGTACTTCACATCGGACTTGAGCAGTCGTTCGTAGGCTTCGTTGACCTTCTGAATAGGGATGATCTCGACGTCGGAGGTAATGTTGTGCTGGCCGCAGAAGTCAAGCATCTCCTGCGTTTCGGGAAGGCCCCCGATGGGCGAGCCGGAAAGGCTGCGGCGTCCGAAGATGAGGCCGAAGACGGCGACGGGGAGCGGCTTTTCCGGCGCGCCCACCATAGTGATGTTGCCGTCGCGGCGGAGCAGGTTGATGAATGCGTTGATGTCGTGGTCGGCGGCAACCGCGTCAAGAATGAAGTCGAAGCTGCCGGCGTGCTTGGCCATCTCGCCGGCATCGCGCGAGAGGACGACCTCATCGGCGCCCAGGCGCAGCGCATCGTCCTTCTTGCCGGGCGAAGTGGTGAATACGACAGTGTGGGCTCCAAGTGCGTGAGCAAACTTCACGCCCATGTGGCCCAATCCGCCAAGACCGACCACGCCGACTTTCTTTCCCCTTGTCACGCCCCAGTGCCGCATGGGCGAGTAGGTGGTGATTCCGGCGCAGAGCAAGGGCGCTGTTCCAGCAGGATCGAGGTTGGTTGGAACGTGGAGCACGAAGCGTTCGTTGACGACAATGCTTTCCGAATACCCTCCGTAAGTCACGCCTCCGCTGTGCTTGTCAGGGAAGTTGTAGGTCAGGGTAAAATTCGGGCAGAACTGCTCGAAGCCTGCCTTGCACTCGGGACATGTGCCGTCGGAATCCACCAGGCAACCTACTGCGGCGAGGTCGCCTGGCTTGAACTTCGTAACAGCGGAGCCAACCTTGGTGACGCGGCCGACGATCTCATGGCCGGGAACGCAGGGATAGACGGTGGGCATGACTCCGCTCCACTCATTGCGAGCCTGGTGGAGGTCGGAGTGGCAGATGCCGCAGAAGAGTATCTCGATCTGGACGTCGTGCTCGGTGGGATCGCGCCGGGCGATGGTGGTGGAAGCAAACGGCGATGTCGCGCTGGCAACGGAATAAGCTCTTGCCTTGGGCATGGAATTACCTCGACTTCATGGTCAGATGGTGAGCAACTGGCTCGTAAACCAGACTACGAAAGAGGGCCCATGAAGCGGTATCCTGATCCTGCCAATTTATTGCCTATTTCTGTCGATGCACGGATTTTTGTGCACAGTATTGTGAATTCGGCGTTAACTTGGTCTGGAAGGAGTCAAGCTGGTGAAAGCGGTGAAACACAGGAACGCGAGCCCGGTTCGAAGCGTGGCTCAGAGCGTGGTTGAGATGCGGCGGGAACTGGCCGGCAAGATTGCCGATCATGCCGCCGCGGAAGGAGACACGCCCACTGAGATACCGGGCCTGCGCCTCTATCGCCGTTCCCTGCCCACGGCTTGCACCTCGGCTGCATACGAACCCAGTCTGGTTGTCTTCGTGCAGGGGCAGAAGCGCATCAACGTTGGCAAGACGACGTACGTATGCGACGGTTCCAACTTCCTGCTGACCTCGGTGGATTTGCCTGTTGTCAGCCAGGTGATTACGGCGACCGAAAAGAAGCCGATCCTGGGCTTGCTGCTCAAGCTGGAAATGCCGGCGATCCGGGAGATTCTATCGCAGCAGGAGTTTCATCTGCGCGAGGATTCCGCTGATGCCCGCGGCATGGCCGTTGGTGTCACTTCAGTCGAACTGCTGGACGCATGTTTGCGGCTGGTGGACCTTGTGGACGCGCCACAGGACATTCCATTTCTCAGCTCCTTGATCCAGCGCGAGATCGTCTTCCGATTGCTGCGCAGTCCGCAAGGAAAGCATCTCCGCGCCATCGCCACGCTGGGCGAGCAAAGCCACCGGACTGCAAAGGCGGTGGAGTGGCTGAGGATGAACTACACCAAGCCCCTGCGCGTTGAGGAATTGGCGACCATGGCGCGGATGGGTGTATCGACTTTGCACCATCAATTCCGTTCTCTGACCGCGATGAGCCCGCTGCAATACCAGAAGCAGCTCAGGCTGCATGTAGCCCGGGAACGCATGCTCAACGAGGGTCTGGACGCCGCCAGCGCCGCCTTCGAGGTCGGCTATGAGAGTGCAAGCCAGTTCAACCGCGAGTACAGCCGCTTCTTCGGCCAACCGCCCATGCGCGATGTGAAAGCTCGTCGATTCGCGAGCGGCGAAACAACTCAGCTTTGACGCCGCCGAAGTCGACACCTGCTCACTGTGTGCCCCGTGGGCCCACTGCGTCGTGCAACGTGCTCCCCGGGCTGGTCTCGCCGGCTGTCCCCTGCTTTGCTTTCTCTTCGAACGCTGCAATCGCATCGTGGAGCCGGTTGAAGATTTGCGCCGGTCCGATAGCCTCAGTCAAATGATGCCGGTCAAAGTCGGAGCGCAGATCCCACGGCACCCGCGCAAACGCGAGTTCCACACCCGCCTGGGTAAGATTCTTCTTCAACGCCATCACCACCCGCGCGGCCGTATAGTCGACATGGGTCATCGCCTCGGCATCCACCACCACCCAGCGCACCGCGGACGGCAACGGCTGAACCACGCAGGTTACTTCCTCAAGAAACCGCCCGGCGTTGGCATAGAAAAGCGCCGCTCCAAACCGGTAGAGCACCAGCCCCGGCTCCGTGACCACGCCCGGCGCCACCGGCACCAATTTCCAATTGCCGGCACTATCCGCAACCAGCACGCCGGTATGCGGGTGGTAGCTATGCCGCACCACGCGCAGCAGAGACACAACCATCGCCAGCACGATCCCCTGTTCCACGCCGACCAGCACAACTACAGTTGCAGTCGCTATAGCCAACGCATATTCCTGCGGGCTTTCCGTCCGAATTTCCTTGAGAGCTTTCAAGTCGATGAGCCGAAGCGCGACCATGAACACCAGAACTCCGAGCACGCAGGTGGGAAGGAACTCGAGCGGCCTGGTCAGAAACAGCAGCACCAGTCCGACGACTACCGCCGTCGCGACCTGCGCCATTTGACTCTGCCCGCCGGCAACTTCCATCATGGCCGTCTGCGTGGGGCTGCCGTTCACCACGAAGCCTCCGCTCAGCGCTGCCGCGGCATTGGCAGCGGACAGCCCGAACAGATCGATGTTCTCATTCACTTCCTGGTTGTGTTTGGCGGCGTAGATGCGCGCTGTGGCCGCGCTCTGCGTAAGGATCATTACGGCGCACGAAGCGGATACCGTCACAAGCACATCGACTTCGCGCCAGGTCATCCCGCGCAGGCTCAGCAGGCCTGCTAATGCTAGGTGAGGCAGTCCGCTGGCTACCGGCCCGATGGTTGCGATGCCGTGGCTGGCAAAGTCCAACCCGGCGCTGGCCGCAATGGCCGCGACGACGGCGACCAGCGCTCCCGGCAGCTTGGGGGCCAACCACCGCAACACCAGCACGAATGCCAGCACCAGAGCCGAAACCCCGACCGTGTGCAGTTGCGCATGCGGCATTCCGCGAAGTACCTCCCAAAGCTCGACCACCGGCCTGCGCGAATCCACCGGAACTCCCAGCATCTGGCTCAGCACCGAGATCCCCACCTGAAGACCTACCCCGGCAAGAAAACCGACCAGCACTGTCCGAGAAAGAAAGTCGGCGATAAACCCCAGGCGGAGCAGGCGCGCCAGCAGTAGAATTGCCGCCGTCAGCAGAGCCACGATCCCGGCCAGGGCCACATACTGTGCCTCCGCCGGAGTCGCCACGCCCGACATTCCACCCGCAAAGATCGCGGCAGTGGCCGAGTCCGCTGCCACCATCAGATATCGCGACGAGCCGAATGTCGCAAACGCCACCAGCGGCAGCATCAGCGAATAAAGCCCTGTCACCACCGGCATTCCGGCGATCTTCGCATAACCCAGCACCTGGGGAATATCCATTGCCGCGAGCACCACCCCTGCCAGCACGTCTCGCATGGCGCTTGCACGTTGGATCGGTCGCAACCCTCGAAACAGATTCACGATCTTGGGACTCCTTAAAAAATGGGAACGAGAAATGGGAACGAGCCGCGGCCCGGCGCGCGTCAAGCGCAGCGAAAGAGCGCTTTGAAACCGTAGTCCATGTGCTGCTGGATGTGGCAATGAAACAGCGAAAGCCCTGGCTGATCGGCAGTGAAATTGACGATGGCGCGGCCATAGTAGGGAACGACGACCGTATCTTTGAGAATGCCGGCAGTTGTTTTGCCGTTGATTTCAGCCAGTTCCCAGAGGTGACGGTGCAAGTGCATGGGATGAGCGTCGTCAGTGCGGTTGCGCATGACCAGCCTGTAACGCGTGCCCTGCTGCAACACGAACTCGCGCTCATGAGGGTAGGGCTTGCCGTTTACCAGCCATAGATTGAACTTGCCCGCGCCGCCGGGAATTTTGGTGAAGATCAGCTCGATCGTCTCCTGCGGAGATGGGGAACTGGAGCTGGGCGCGCCGAAGATAGTGTAGTCCCAGGGGGTTCGTGGGGGATCGATCCATTGCGGCTGCCGGTGCTGGCCCGCATACTCCACCACAACCCCGAGTCCCGGCTCGCGAATCATCTTCTCTGTCGAGCCGAGAATCCAGACTCCGGGATTATTCATTTCGACCATAGCATCGACGCGCTCGCCTGCGCCGAGAAAGATGGAGTCGAGGGTCTTCGGAGTGGGCACGGGGTTTCCGTCGAGCGCGATAACCTTCATCCTATGGCCGGAAAACGCGATGCGGCGGTTCTCGATGGCGCTGGCGTTGAGGAAGTGAATCAGCAGGCGCTGGCCTTCGCGAACGCGGATCGGCTCACCGGACCCAAGCGCCTTGTCGTTGATGGAGTAAGTCATGGAGCCGACCTCGAGCCCGTCGGGGTCGGTGTTCAAAGTTGCCGGCTTTTCCAGCAGTGGGCCATTGTGCGTATCGTCGTCATCGTCGTCCATGGAGCCGGTGAAGAACGGCTCCCAGTCGCGCAGGGCGAGAAATAGCTCCTGGTCGTAGTGGCCGGGGTCGCTTCCGCCGTCCACATAAACAAAGCCGAACTGGCCGGTATAGGCCCCCTTGTGCAGGTCGTCCATGGCCATGGCGTGGGAGTGGTACCAGCGCGACCCCGCCGGGCCGGGCGTAAACTGGAAGCGGCTTCGGCCGTGGGCCGGCACCAGCGGTGAGCCTTCTTCCTCCGTGCCGTCCACTTCAGCCGGAATGAGCATTCCGTGCCAATGCACCAGCTCCGGCGTATCGGTGTCGTTGATGACTTCGACCGAGACCGGCTTGCCTCCCCGCATGCGCAGCACCGGCCCGGGCGCAGTGCCGTTGTAGCCGACGGTCGACAGAATGTGCGAGCGGTCAAGCTCGACCGTAACCGGCGCAATGCGAAGCGTATAGTCTGCGCCGGTCGAGGGCACCAGGGCCGGCGCGGACATCCCCATGCCGAGCTGACTGCCGGCCCGGGCCAGCAGCGGCAGCCGTGCTGTCGCGGCTTGCGCCAAGATCATGCCGCCGAGTTTGAGCAGATTCCGCCGTTTCACGATCGTGCCGGTCCTCAATCGTTCCCCGTGCCGCTTCTGTTGGACTCGCGCATGAATGCATGGTCTCACGCTGATAACAACCGGACAAGCGAGAACCAGGGCAAGCGCCCCTGACGCCGGCGGTGGAATGACTGCAACCAACTCCATGTTTATTCCGTCTAACCGGCAAGCGTTGCAGGTACTCTCGCGCACATTGCCTACCGCGGAGGTCCTTCCATGAAGCTCTCGCAGGTTGCCCTTGCGACCATCGCGGCCGCTGCCTGCAGCCTTGGGCTGTCGGCCTTCCAGCGGACGGCGGATTTCGGCTTCGGCAACGACGACTCGCCCTCGAATGTGAAGGCGGAGTTTTACTGGTCGCGCCTGGCCTACACTTCCAACATGGAGAGCTTCAACGGCTTCAGCCGCGGTTTTCGCGGGTGGAGCGCCTGGTCGCGCGACTATCCCAAGGCCGACCGCCAGTTTCTCATCGCCATGCACCGGCTCACCCGCATCGACGGCCGACCCACGGAGCAGGTGGTCAGGCTCGACTCCGACGACATATTCAACTATCCGTGGATCTACGCGGTGCAGGTGCAAAGATGGTCGTTTACCGATGCCGAGGCCAAGCGGCTGCGGGAGTATCTGCTGAAAGGCGGCTTCCTGATGGTGGATGATTTCCATGGCACCGAGGACTGGGAAAACTTCATGAACGGCATGCAACAGGTGCTCCCCGACCGGCCAGTGGAGGACTTGCAGAGCGGCGACGAGATCTTTCACACGCTTTACGATGTCGACGACAAGATGCAGATACCGGGCGAGCAGTGGATTCGCACCCACCGCACGTACGAGAAGGACGGTTATCAACCCAAGTGGCGCTGCATTCGCGACAGCAAAGGCAGAATCATTGTGGCCATCTGCCATAATATGCATCTCGGCGATGCTTGGGAGTGGGCCGACGATCCGAACTATCCTGAGACCTTCGCGTCCATGGCCTTCCGCGTGGGTCTGGACTACATCCTCTACGGCATGACGCATTAGCATCCTCACCAGCTTAAGAACGCAATTGCCAGTTTAAGAACGCAATTGAAGGATCGGCCCGGAGGCGTTTCCAAGTTTTTTCACGACTGTTGGCGTGCATGTTTCAGTTCCTTTTCAAGTACCCGAGTCCGGTATTCACCAAAGGGCGATTCGTGCTGCTGGGCGCGTGGCCTGCGTGGCTG
>DATKGE010000127.1:0-9955 GCA_035510955.1 Occallatibacter sp.
GGGCATCAAGCTGGAAGGCGTGAAGCTCGAGGACCTGGGCAAGGCCAAGCGCATCACCATCGACAAGGACAACACCACCATCGTCGACGGCTCCGGCAAGTCCTCTGACATTGAGGGCCGTGTGCGCGAGATTCGTGCGCAGATCGAGAAGTCTACCTCCGACTACGACAAGGAAAAGCTGCAGGAGCGCCTTGCCAAGCTGGTCGGTGGGGTGGCCATCATCAAGGTGGGCGCGGCAACCGAGACCGAGCTGAAGGAGAAGAAGGCTCGCGTTGAAGATGCTCTGCACGCCACCCGCGCTGCGGTCGAGGAAGGCATCGTTCCCGGAGGCGGCGTGGCTCTGGTGCGCGCCATTCCCGCGGTCGACAAGCTGATCGCGACCCTCGAAGGCGATGAGAAGATCGGCGCGCAGATTGTTCGCCGCTCGCTCGAAGAGCCTCTCCGCCAGATCGTCGCCAATGCCGGCGAAGAGGGCGCGGTGGTCGTGGCCAAGATCCTGGAATCCAAGGAGCAGCATTTCGGCTACAACGCTCTGACTGGCAAATTCGAAGACCTGGTCAAGGCCGGCGTCATCGACCCCACCAAGGTAACCCGCACGGCGCTGCAGAACGCAGCCTCGATTGCAGGTCTGCTGCTCACCACCGAAGCACTGGTTGTCGAGATTCCGGAGCAGAAGGCAGCTCCGGCCGGCGGCGGCCACGGCGGCGGCATGGACGGCATGTACTAACCACCTGCGGTGGGGCAGACGCCTCCCGCTGGTCGGCAAGTGCAAGAACAAAAGGCCTCCAGCTTCGGCTGGGGGCCTTTTTCTCGTTCCGATTTTCGCTCTTCCTTCCGAGTTCCGGAGTCGCACTGCCTCTTTCGACTTCCACGACTCTGTGCGAGCACCGCGTCAGAATCCGGTTCGACCTTCTTCCGCTCTAACTGGCGATAGCGACCACGTTGTGGGCGATTGGAGCCGCACTGGCCACAGGCTGCGGTCGCAACGAACACAACCACCCTGCGGAGAGCCACGCGCCCGGAATGGAGAACTCGCTCCAGCCGCAATCCAGGCATACACGCACATCGGGTGAGGGCGTCATGGGCGGATGGCTCATGGTGCGGATGGGGTTGCGATAGAGCCGGACTTCGGCCGGGATCACGGATATGGACTCAGACTGGCACTTGGGGCAGACCATGGATACACCTCTGGGACGGAAACTTACAAGAGAAAGCTAGTCATGAAATCGGCTTGAAGAGCCCGCATCAGGCCGATGATGCACAGGTTTTCAACAGGAAACTTGTCCAATTGCGAACTCGTTTCCCAAATTGGTCAACACTTCTACAGTCAGGAAAACTTTCGTGCGCCTACGGCGCTCCGCACTTGACGCGAAGTGGCTATTCGATTCTTTCGCCGAAGAAGGGGCTTCGCACACAAAGAGCATGAGTTCGCGGCCGCCATATGTGTTCGGGAGTAAAGCGGGATTGGCGGACATTTTCTTCTCTCCCTATGCAGCGCCTTGAACCCTATCTGAGTTCGAATATTCGGCCGAACGGGAGAGTATTGGAATCCCACTTATAGCTTGCGTGTGGAGACGCAGGTGCCATGGGCTTACAACTAAGGTAAGGGGTCATTGGGGGCGATCTCAACGGTTCTCCGCGGGATGGGGTTGGGGAGGCCGGAGTGTCTTCTCGCGGAGTTAACCCTGTTTTAGCGGGACGCTTCGATAAGCAGAGAGCCAGGCACCTGGAATGGAGAACTCGCTCCAGCCGCAATCCAGGCATACACGCACATCGGGCGACGGCGTCATGGGCGGATGGCTCATGGTGCGCTTGGGGTTGCGGTACAGCCGGACTTCGGCCGGGATTACGCTTAAGGCCTCGGACTGGCAATTCGGGCAAACCATGGATAAACCTCAGAGCGCAAACCTGAAGAGGAAGCTAGTGTTGAAATCGGCTTGATGAGTTCACTCTATGCCGGTTATGTACAGGTTTTCAACAGGAAACTTGCCCAATTCCGAACGCGCTTCCCGAATTGGGCAACCCGGCACGCGGCAGCGTCAACACACCTGAACTTAGTTATTCAACCCGATAAGCCAGTCGACGGCACACACACTTCCTCTGGAACTGCCCAACCAGTAGCCCGTTTTCCGCGGGGCAAAAAAAATCGGGGCCCGCGAAGGGACCCCGATCGATTGCCGTCCCGCGAGGGGGCATCAAAACTAGAAGGCAACATGAAACCCCATCGTGAAGGCCCGGGAGCCGCCGATGGTTCCGGTGATGGAGCCAAAGTTGGCCGCGTTGTTCGGGCATGTTGTGGTATTCGCAATTGTCAGCGCCGCAGTGCATGTGCCCTGACCAATCTGAAGCTGCGGCGAGAGCTGCGTCGATTTTCCGGAACCGGTCGAGTATGGCACCTGATCCAGATTGGTCAAAGCTGACTGTTGATCCGTCGGATTGTTTGCCGTCACAACCTGACCATAGCCAAGGTAGGAACGATACTTGTTGCAATTCGAGTAGCCGCCATCAGCCTGGATCGCACTGAACGAGCATCCGTTGTTCTGGCGAATCTGCGCCTGATCCTGCGGGATGTCCAGGCTGGTCGTGTTGGTCACGTTGAAGGCGTTGAGTTCAAACTGTGCCCTGACCTTTTCCGTAATCTTGAAGTCCTTGCGAATGGAGACGTCGAGACGCTTCTGCGCCGGCTGGCGGAAGATATTCCGCTGGCCTACATTGAAGCTCGTCTGGTAGATGTCGCTTGGATCGTTGCCCGTTGAAACCGGAATGCCGCTCGTGCCCGGCGCCAGGTAGTTGATGGCGATCTGCGAGGGATCGATGGTGGGGATATAGTTGCCTCCGGACCCGCGGAGGGAGCCCTTGTTTCCGGTAAATGCGGATTTCGGATTGCCTGGATCCTTGATGCCGAGAACCGGGTTCATCAGCGTTGGGAAGTTGCCGAAGTTGATGCTGCCGACCGCGCCGTAGAACTCGTAGAGCGAGTAGGGTTCGCCGCTCTGCAAGGTTCCGGTTCCGGTCAGGTGCCAGTCGTTTGTGATGTAGGAGGTGAAATTGCTGCTCTTGACCGCGTTGGGCACATTGACCTGGAAGTTGGCGGTAAACACATGCGTACGGTCAAAGTCCGAGGAGGCCCAGGAGTCGCGCAGGCGGTTCGGATTGTCGCCGGTAAAGAACAGGCCGATGTCGCTTTGCTCATCGAGCGAGTGGCTCCAGGTGTAGCTGGCGCCAAACTGGAAATTCTGCGAGAGACGCTTTTCAACGTGTGTTTCCAGAGCGTCGTATGCCGAAACACCGACGGTCTTGAAGGCAGCGGCATTGGGACTGAAGCCGACGTACGGCGTGCGGAAATCCGTGTTGCCGGCGTCAAACGTGTTCCAGGGCTCAACCGCAATTGGCGCATAGTCGTAGTTCGGATCCACTTCGTGGTTCTGGTTCATGACTTCCATGCCGTACGAGGACGATTCTCCCCAGATCGGATTCGAAGCCGTTGCAATGCCCGGCTCATTGAATGGAATCGGAATCACCGAGTGGCGTCCGCGGTTGCCCGTGTAGCCCAGCGAGATTGCCACGGTGCCCGTCGGCTGCCACTGGAAATTCAACGTGTAGTTGATCGTGTAGGGCAGAACGTTGTCCTTGTCATAGGTGCCAAAGTTCAGCGGCGAGGTACAGAGAAAGTATCCTTCCTGACTTTGCACGCCGCCGCAGTTATTACCGAATTGAGCGTAATATCCTCCGCTTGGCGCTCCCGTCATCTCATTCAACTGAGCCTGCAAGGCCTGCCCCACAACGCCGGGGTCAGAACTCGGCGCCGTGTAAATGCCACCCTGAGCCGGCGTATTGAAGGCCAGATCTCCCAAAGGATTTTCCAGCGTCAGACCGCTATCGGAATTCCCTGTAGCGAGACTTACCAGCGGAGAAGACTCAGTGACGCCAAAGGGGCCACCGATGGAACTGCCTGCAGGCTGCGAGAGGTAGGTAAACAGTTCGCCGCGGTCAAAGTACATCCCGGCGCCGCCGCTGACCACCACTTTGCCGTGATTTGCCTCAGGAGACCAGGCAAAGCCAAGGCGAGGCGAGATGCCCCACTGCCGCCCGTTCAACGTTGAAGCCGAAACGCCCGGAGAGGGGTGCTGCTTGTTGTTGCCGGCGATCACGAATCCCGAATTAACAACGCTGAATCCTGCTGTCGAGGTACCGGTGACGCTGTACAACTTCGGATCGAAGTTGAACATATCGCCGTATTTTTCCGTCATGCCCCCGTGGTAGTCGTAGCGAACACCGGCAGTAATGCTGAGGTTGGTGCGGGCCTGCCACTTGTCCTGCACATAGCCGCTGATCTCATTGGTGCGATAGTAGCGATCGGCGTTGTTGCGGCCCGTGGTGGGATCGATACTTTCAACCACGCTCGAGCTGTGCACGTTCCCCTGCAGGAAACTGTCAAAGCCGCTGATAATGGGCTGGGCGTGACCGGTACGGTTGTTTGTGATGTTCAGTTGTGTGTAGTCGTATCCGCCGCCGGCGACAATCGTGTGCCTGCCCGCCGTGAAGATCACGTTCGTTGAAGGGTTCAGACGGTTCTGATAGTAACCCATATCCACGAACGCGCCGGGCGTTCCAGCCGGTCCGAGTTCGAGACTCGGCGAATACTGGTCGAAGTAGCCGAAGTTCCTTATCTCCAGACCGGAAAGAAGGTTTGGGGCCAGCCCGGTTGTCTGCGCCCCTGAGACGCCCAGGTTGCCGCCGGAAAATGTCTGCTGATAGTTGCTGAAGGAACCCATGCGAACGAATCCGAGGCGTTGCTCCCAGTTCAACCTCGATCCGATGGCGATGGTATTGCCAATCGAAGCGACCTGCGCGCCGTTGTGATCGGTAACCGGGAAGCCGCCCGTATTCGAAAAGCCGTAGGGGCGGGTAACCGGCGCGTTCTGGTAGAAATATTTCGCCGAAACGCGATCGTTCTTGGTGGCGTCGTAGTCGAGCGAAATGGTGCCCTGATCCGAAACCAAGCGCGAGGTCCCGATCAGGTACACATTCGGCACGCCAAATTCATAGGGCGCGCTGGATTGCGCCGAAGGAATCATGAACGAGCCATCCGGCAGTTTGGCATTCAACAGTCCGGCAGCAACCGGATCGATGGCGACGGCGCCGCTGCCTCCCCAGGAGAGGTCGGCATTCTCGAGGCCCGCATTGCTGCGGTCTGAAGTCAGACCCGACGGCACGGTCATCTCCGTAAGTCCCGTGGCTGTGTCTTCATTATCGCGTCGCTGATAGGCAACGAACAGAAAGAGCTTGTCGGTCTTGATTGGACCGCCCGCGGTGACGCCCGCGCTCCAGCGGCGAAGAAATGGGTTCACCATCGACTGCGGGAACACGCCGATTCCCTGCAGTCCCAACTGGTAATCCTGGTTGAAGAAGAAGGGAGACGCGTTCAGCTGATTGTTGGCGTACGAACCATAGAGCTGGCCGTGCCAGTTATTGGTGCCGGTGCTGGTGTTCACGTCAATCTGCGCGCCGCTGGTGGCGCCCTGCTGGGCATCGTACATGGATGCATTCACGCGCAATTCCTGTGTGAACTCCGGAGGCGGCGAGGGCAAACTGTTGCCGTTCGATCCGAACACCGAAGTGCCCACGGAGAACGACCCGCCGGCCGTGGGCGCGCTGCCGATGTTGAAGTTGTAACGCTGCGAGTTTGAACCCGATGAGCTTTTTCCGTTGAACAGGTTGGTGGAGTCCACGCCGTCAACCTGGAAGGTATTGGAGGTGTCGCGCTGGCCGTTGGCCCAGATGGGCTGGTTGCCGAGGCCGGAGTTGGAGTCCAGGTTGGAGAGAAGTTCGGCATTGACACCGGGCGAGAGCACGGCCATTTGGGTGAAACTGCCGGTCGCCAGGGGAGTTATTTCAATCTGCGAGGCGTCGAGCGTGTAGCCGTTTGTAGTGTCCGTGGCGTTGAGCAGAGGGATCGCGGTAACTGTTACCGATTCCATCGTGCTGCCCACCTTGAGGGTTGCGTTCACGGTGGTGGCGCGCGCCTCCTGCACCGGAATCTTTTCCAGTTGCGACACCTCGAACCCGTCGCGGCTCACCTTGACCAGGTAGGTCCCGATGGGCAGGTTGAAGATTTGGAAGTAGCCGGTACCCGAAGTGGTTGCGGTCGCGGTCACATTGATGGCGGCGTCGATGGCCGTAATCGTGGCGCCTGGCACCGCGGCGCCGGATGAATCGACAACCGTGCCGTTGAGCGAACCCAGGGTCTGCTGGGACAGGCCTCGAAACGCAACCAAAAGCACGGCCATAGCAAACAGACCGCACCGCGCGACACTCCTCCAAAAAGTTTGATTCATATTCTCCTCACAGATGACTAGGTGGTCCGTGATTGAAATTTTTGGGCAGAAGGTCTGGGGGTGCCCCTGCCTCCGGTTCTGAGTTGAACGCTGTTAGTCTAGAGTGTATTCAAGAATAGCCGCTTGGCTATAAGGAAATTATGAGGATCGGGGCGCTTTTTCCACCGGATCGATCTGTATATGCACAAACTTGCGGGCCATGCCTTGTGGAAAAACAATGCCGGGAGCGCCGCCGTTGAGCCTGGCGTCCCATCGGGGGGCCCTCAGGGCCACGCAACCGCATCGCGTCAGGGGCGGGAGGCACAATACTCCGCGAGTTGGCGCTAGTGTCCTGCCCCTCAAGCTCCGATCAAAAAATGGCCTGTCATCCTGAGCGAAGCGCACTTCAGCGGAGTCGAAGGACCTGCATTTGGGAAGCTCACGACAAGGCACCCAGTCCAAGAGAAATGCTACAAACTTCTGAGACGTCAAACTAGAGCCCCTCGATCCATCTCCCCAGAAGCGTGGGGAAGCACCCCAGCGCGATCACGGCCGCCGCAATGGCTATCAGTGCCGCAAGCGCCACGGGATGAACCTTGATCGGGCTGTCATCGACAGCCGGCATGACGTACGCCCGCTTCAGCACCTGCAGATAGTAATAGAGCGAGACCGCGCTCATGGCAATGGCCACGCAAACCAGAGCAAACGGAACCGCGCCCGCGTGTTCGCCCAGCACCGCCGCGAACAGGTTGAATTTGGCCCAGAAGCCGACCAGCGGAGGAATGCCCGCCAACGACAGGAACAGCACCAGCAGCACCGCGGCCAGAACCGGATTGCGTTTGTGCAGCCCCAGGAAGGAATCCAGCCTGTCGCTACCCGTGGCTCGTTCCACTACTGCCACTACGCCGAAAGCGCCCACCGTCGTGAGCCCATAGGTGAGCACGTAAAAGAGCACGGCCTGCATGGCGCGCAGCGTGGTGAAGAAGCTGAGGAAATTGAAGTCGACCGCGCTTCCCTGCCCCGTGAACGTGGGATGCGCGGCGAGGCCGAGCAGAATGTACCCTGCATGGGCAATGGCCGAGTAGGCCAACAGGCGCCGCACGCTTGACTGCGCCAGCGCCGCCAGATTCCCCACCACCATCGATGCAGCCGCGGCAACCAGCAGAGTGCCGGCCAGTTGTGGCCACGTTCGGTAGTAAGCGCGCAGGATCTGCTCCAGCGTGTAGCCGTCGGCGGCGAGATTGCCGCCCGGCCGCAGCCACCAGTTCATGGCCAGCGTGATGAGCAAAGCAAAGCTTGCCACTTTCGACACGGAAGCGATAAACGCGGCTGCCGGAGCGGGCGCGCCCTCATAGGTGTCCGGCGCCCAAAGGTGAAATGGGACAGCAGCAACCTTAAATCCCAGCCCGGCCACCACCAGAATCCACGCCACGTAAAGCAACGGGCTCGGCCCGGTGAGCGAAATCCGATATTGAATCAAGGCCAGATTTGTCGTCCCGGCAAGTCCATAAAAATAGCTGAACCCGAAGAGCAGAAACGCCGCCGACATCCCGCCGAACAGGTAGTACTTCATCGCCGCTTCGGCGCTTTTGCCGGAACTCTTGGCGAATGCAGTGAGAATGTAGAGGCCCAAGCTCAGCAGTTCCAGGCCGATGAAGATCACCAGCAAATCCTGCGCCGCGGCTATCAGCAATCCGCCCGCAGCCGCCATCAGCACCACGGCCACAAACTCGCCGATATGCTTCGTGAATACAGAATCGAACAGAAGCAACAGCGTCAGCGCGGTAAGGACAAGGATTCCGGTCTGCGCGACGGAGATAAATCCGCCCGTGCCGAGCAAGGTAAAGTCGCCGCCCGCGCCGAACCGGAGCCAGGAAACCCCTTCCAGTTGCACGGCCATCAGCGCCACGCCGCATCCAACCACGCCCAGCGCCGCCGCAACGGCTAAACGCGCGTTCAATGCGGCCTTCCGCAGCAGGCCCAGGTCCACGACCAGCACCAACAGCGCCGCGATTTCCAGCGCCGTTTCCGGCAGCGTCACACGGAAGAGGTCTGTGTAGTTCATCGTCCCCCTCCCGCGAGCAGCGCCTTCACTGCCGGTTCAATTGCATCAAGAAGTATTCTTGGATAGAGGCCGACAAACAGGCTCACGCCTGCCAGCAGCGTTGTGCCCGTAACCTCAGGCCACGTGATCGGAGCGAAGGGATGCGCGTGCTCCTGCTCCAGGCCATGCGCAGTTTGCGGCGCATCGCTAAAGAACGCTTTCTGCAGCGCCCGCCAGGTGTATGCGACCCCCACTACGATTCCCACGCCCGCTGCCAGCGTCCACCAGGGCTTTGCCATCCACGCGCCGACCAGGACTTGAAACTCAGCGACGAAGCCTGAGAATCCCGGCAAACCCATCGAAGCGATGCCGGCAATCACAAACGCCCACGCCGCAAACGGAATCCGCCGCGACAGATGCATGGTCTCCAACTCCGCCAGTTGCCGCGTGTGGGTGCGGTCGTAGACGATGCGGCCCACAATGGCGAAGAGCAGTCCGGCAATGATGCCGTGCGAGAACATCTGCAGCACTGCGCCCGTCATGCCGATCTGATTCAGCGTCATCAGGCCCAGCAGCACAAAGCCCATGTGGCTAACGCTGGAATAGCCGATGACAAATTTAAAATCAGTCTGCGCAAGCGCCACCAGGGCGCCGTAGACAATGCCCACGACGGCCAGAATCGCAAACACATCGCGCCACGAGCCGACGCCGATGATCGAAAAACCCCACGGATCGAGCCCGCGCGGAAACAGTCCGATGGCCACCCTCAGGCAGCCGTATGCGCCCAGCTTCATCACCACGCCGGCCAGCAACATGGATGCGGCCGTCGGCGCGGCCACGTGGCCGGTTGGCGCCCAGGTGTGAAACGGCCACAAGCCGGCCAGGATTCCGAAACCCACAAAAACAAGCGGGAAAAGCCACATCTGCATGCCGACGGGAAAATTTGCGTGGCCCAGCGCAACCAGGCTGGTGGATTGATTGCCCGACGCGGCATAGGCTCCCAGCAATCCGATCAGCACCATCGCCGAACCGACGAACGAGTAGAGCGCCAGCTTCATGGCCGCGTATTCGCGCCGCGTGGATCCCCAGATAGCGATAAGAAAGTACTTGGGCACAATTGCAATTTCGTAAAACACAAACAGTAGAAATAAATCAAAGCTTAAGAAAACGCCGTAAACGCCGCCGATCAATGCGAGAAAGAAAGCAAAGAATTCATTGGTCCGCGGCTCGATATTCCAGCTGAACAGCACGCCCGCAACCGCCGCCAGTCCGGTCAGCACCACCAGCACGCGGCTGATCCCATCCGCCGCCAGCAGGTAATGGATGCCCATGGACGGAACCCAAGGCAGGTCGACGATAACGGTCCGCCCCGCATGATTCGGTCCCATGCCGGCGATGAATCCCTCGACCGCAAGCGCCAGCCCGGCAACAGCTACAGCCAGCGCGAACCAACGCGCCAACGCAGCTTTGCGTTTGGGCAGCAGCGCCTCAATCAGTGCCCCGGCAAACGAGAGATAAATGGTCCACGCTAACACTTAAAATCTCCAGTGCGCCAGCAGGTTTTGAACCGTCGGGTTCACGCTGTTCACAATCA
>DATKGE010000128.1:0-8631 GCA_035510955.1 Occallatibacter sp.
ATGAACTCGCAGCAGGCCAAGGAATACGGAATCGTTGACGAAATCATCGATCGGCCGCCGACCATCAAGTGACCGAACCCGCACCAAGAGGAACTCAGGCGGAAAGGAGCGAAGGATGGGATTTGTCGAAGAAGGACGTCAACTGATCCAGGACTTCGTGACCCCGGAAATCCGCTCGCTCGACGCTCGGCTTACCGCCGTCGAAAAGCGCCTCGAATCGCTTGATGCCACAGTTGAGAAGCGGTTTGATTCTGTAGATAAGCGGTTCGATTCTTGTGATAGGCGGTTCGATTCGCTCGAAAGCAAAATGGAACGAAATCAGTCTCAGGTGTTGGAAACGCTGCACAGGATGGAGAAAACTACAGCCATATTCTGGAGCGCCTCGCACGCCTTGAAAGCAAGTTGCAGAACGTCGCGTAGTTTGAAACGCGAAGCGGAAATCACACACTAGCTGGTCGGAAAAGGGAGCAGGAAAATGAAAACGCGCACGGGACCTGAAGAAGCGCTGCGGTGCTCGTTCTGCCACAAGTCGCAGGACGCCGTAGCCAAGTTGATCTCGTCGCCCAGCGACTATCCTCGGGCATACATTTGCGATGAGTGTGTCGCTGTCTGCAACTCGATCCTCGAAGACGATCGCGGCGAAGCGCACCCCGCCACCGCGGCCGGCCATCTACCTAAACCGCAGGAAGTGAAAAGCTTCTTGGACGACTACGTGATCGGGCAGGACCAGACAAAGAAGAAGCTTGCGGTCGCAGTTTACAACCACTACAAGCGCATCCAGATGAATCGCATGCGCAACAACGAAGTCGAGCTGGCCAAGTCAAACATTTTGCTGATTGGTCCCACTGGCTCGGGCAAGACGTTGTTGGCGCATACGCTGGCCAAGATGCTCGATGTGCCGTTCGCCATTGTGGACGCGACCACGCTCACAGAGGCCGGCTACGTAGGTGAGGATGTGGAGAACATCATCCTCAAGCTGCTGCAGGCGGCCGAAGGAGATGTGACGCGCGCGCAGCAGGGCATCATCTACATCGACGAGATCGACAAGATCGGGCGCAAGGACGAGAACCCCTCCATTACTCGCGACGTCTCCGGCGAGGGCGTGCAGCAGGCTCTGCTCAAGATTCTCGAAGGCACCGTGGCCAACGTGCCGCCGCAGGGAGGACGCAAGCATCCTCATCAGGAGTTCACGGCTGTCGACACGACCAACATTTTGTTCATCTGCGGCGGGGCGTTTGTGGGGTTGGAGCGTGTAGTAGGCCGGCGTGTGGGCAAGAAGGCTCTGGGCTTCAAGGCTACCGACACAGAGGCCGAGGCAGCGGCACGTTCGCATCGCGACACGGAGTTGCTGCGCAAGACCGAGCCGCAGGACCTGATCAAATACGGGCTGATTCCGGAGTTCGTGGGGCGGCTCCCGGTCATGGGCATTCTGGACGAACTGGACGAAGCGGCCCTGGTCGAGATCCTGACAAAGCCGCGCAATGCCATCCTCAAGCAGTATCAACGGCTGCTCGAATATGAGAATGTGCGCCTTCACTTTACCCAGGAAGCCACCGTCGCCGTGGCCCGCGAGGCCTTGGCGCGCAAGGTGGGAGCGCGCGGATTGCGCATGATTCTGGAAGAGCTGATGCTTGACCTGATGTACCACCTGCCTTCGAACAAGCGCGTGCGCGATTTGGAGATTACGCGGGAGATGGTGGAGCGGCGCGATCTCTCGCTTTGCCTGCTGGAAAAGGCCGGCTGAGGCAACCACGATTCATTCGGACAAAGAGCCTCTTTGCGCCAACCGCGGAAGGGGCTTTTTGCTGTTTGTCTTGACCCCATCCTGTCGTCCTGAGCGACCGCCGGGAGTCAAAGGATCGGGAGTCAAAGGATCCGGGCTCAAAGGATCTGCGGATTCCGTTGCAAGTTGCCGATTGATGCACCGGCGGATATGCTGAGGGCCATGCGCACACCGCTCCTCTTCATCGTTCTCGCACTTCAGGCTTCGCTGGCGTTTGGCCAGACCTCAGCACCGGCGCCGTCGTTTGACGTTGCCTCAGTGAAGCCAAGCAAGCATGAAGTCGGACCGGACTATAACAATCAATTGACCTACTCGCCGAATGGGTTCACAGGCAGAAACGTTACGCTGAAGCGCCTGGTAGCGGAGGCATACCATCTGCAACTTAACCAGATTTTAGGGCCAGGCTGGCTTGGCCAGAACGAATACGACATCGATGCAAGAACGGCTGAAGCCGCCACCAGAGAGCAAATGGCCCTGATGCTGCAAAGTCTTCTTGCCCAGCGGTTCCATCTGGCGAAGCACAGCGAGACGAGAGAGATGCGCGATTATGAGCTGGTGATCGACAAAGCGAGCCCCAAGATCCACCCCATGAAAGACGGAGAAATCTCAGCGGGACAGGACGGGATCCATTTTCACGGGGATTTGCGCCAGTTCGCGGATTTGCTCGCCGTCCAGTTAACCATACCGGCCACCGACAATCCAGGCGAACCGGTTCGAGCCAGTCAGTCGCAGATTCCGGTGTTGGACAAAACCGGGCTCCCGGGTATTTTTGATTTCACGGTGGACATCCACCCTGAGTTGGGCACTGATGGGTTCACGTCGTGGCAGAGGGCCCTGCAAGATCAGTTGGGGCTGAGAATCGAAGGCCGCAAAGGGAACGTACCCGTTGTGGTTGTGGACGAAGCGGCAAAAATCCCCACTGAAAACTGACCATCCGGGCCTGAGCGTCAAAGCGGCAGTCACGCTTCGTTTGTTCGGCGGAAGATGCAGCTCGATTTCTACGGCACGAAGACATGCAGCCGCACATGCCACCGGGTGGACTGCCCGGGCTTGAGGGTGACCATGCCGGTGTTGGTTGAGCCCCACTCCTTGCCGAACGGATCGCCGAAGTTGTACTGGTGCTCGATGGCTACGAACTGCTTGTCGGTCGGCGCGTACATCTGGATGGCCTTGATCTCCGGCGACAGACCTATGACGTCTACGCCGTAGTGCGCGGCCGGGTCGATCACCTGGACCGTAGCGGCGTTGTTCTGCCAGTCGATGTGATTCCAGTTGTCGTCGAAGAAGCTGGTGCCGAGCGCGACGCCGCCTGGGGCGCGCAGGTCGAAACGGGTTCCAGCAACGGGCAGAATCTTGCCGGTGGGGAAGACATTGTCGTAGCCGTCGACCTCGGCGATGGAGGACGCTGGGATGCGCACCCTAGCCTGCGAGCGGTCGCCCGAAGGCAGGTTGAAGTACGGGTGCCAGGCGATGGCGATGGGCTCTTCCTCGCCGCCCACGTTCTTGGCTTCGATGGTTGCATCCACGCTCTCGGCGGTGAGGCTTATGGTGAATGCCAGGTCCGTCTTCGAGAGCCAGTGGCCGCCAAAGTCGCCGGCATGAATCACGCCCGTAACCTGACCGCCGCCGGCGCCGTTGGAAACTTTAACGTCGTCGGTCCGGGCTTTGAGGATGAGGCCGTGCATGGCGTGGCGCTCGGCGGTGGGCAGCTTGCCGATGTTGTTGGCAGGCAGCGTGAGGGTGTGGCCCTGCCACTCGGTGGTGAGGGTTTTTCCATCCGCCGACAGCTTGCCGCGAATGCGGTTGGGGTAGGGAACCAGGAAGGCCGCGCCCAGGCGATAGGCCAGGTCGCCGTTGGTGTTGTCGTCCACGTCGAGCATCTTTTTTGTGGCGGCCAGATCGGGCGAGGCGAGCACGTCGACATTGCCCTTGCCGGGCCCCATACCGGGAAAGTTGGCGGTGATCTGCAAGACTTCCATGCCGCGGCCGGGCGCGACGGTGATGCTTGTGAATTCGGGTTTGGTGGTGCTCACCGGCGTGCGGGTAATGGTGACGACTTTCTGGCCGCCGATTTCAGTTGCGTCCTGGGCGCCGGCAGCGGGAACGGACGCGCCCGCCAGAAAAACGGGCAGGGCAGTAGCGAGCAACGAAAGTGCTTGAGTCAACGGCGTCATCTCGAATCCATCCCTGAGGGTGCAATTGAATTTTGCGGAACTGCCCGGCTGCGAAGGGAAAATCTCCGTCGCCCAAAAAGGGCACTCCGAATGCGGAACCATTCTACGCCACCTCTGCGGGTCCACGACGGGAATGCGGGTACGCGACGGGAAGCACCGGGATCGCCGCCCCGGCGCCGCTGTCCCGGAATAGGACGCCGCTCAAAACCCCGGCAGTTTATTTTTTCTCCCCGCCGCAACTTCCCCGCCCGGACCGGTTTGGCACGTTTACCTAGCCCACCAGCCGGCGCGACCCCGCGCCTCGAGCTGCACGATCAACGGCTCACGCGATGAGCCCGTCACCATCAAGGAGGACTGCCCATGAAAGGCACGCCGCTTGCTCTCCTCGCCTCTCTGCTCGCCGCCCCGTTGTTGCAATGCGCGGGCGAACAATTGATCCCTGCCGGTTCTCTGATTCAGTGCACCATCTCGGAGCCGAAACTTTCATCGAAGACAACCGCCATCGGCGATCCTGTGTTGTGCCAACTGGGCCACGCGGAACGCTACGGGCGCTCTGTTCTGCCCCTGAACAGCTACCTGGTGGGGCGGTTTGAAGACTACAAGGATCCCGGCCACTTTGTGGGCAAGGGCTGGATGGAGCTGCGGTTCGACCGCATGGTGATCGAGCCCAATACCGAAGTTCCGGTGGATGCCAAGGTCGTCGCGGTTCCGGGCTACAACGTGGACCGGGATGGGCGCATTCTGGGCAAGGGACATCTGACGCGGGACATCGTGCTTTGGTCGATTCCGATCCTGTGGCCGGTGGACCTGCTGATGTGGCCGATGCGGGGCCCGCGGCCCACGCTGAAGGAGGAGTCGCGGCTTACGCTCAAAATCATGGATGACCTTGGAATTCCCGACGTCGCGCCGCCGCAGCGGGATCCTTACGGGTTGTACCAGCGCCAGCCGAGCGCCGAGGCCGCGCCGCCGCCGCTGCCGTATCCGCCGCAGCAGTATGGGGATGCGCCGCCGGCCCAGGCTGAGGCCGGCCCCATGGAAGAGCCGGCCCCGGCGCCTGAACCGCCACCGGCCTACTCCTATGCTCCGCTGCCTGAAGCGCCGCCGGCCTACGCCTATGCTTCGCCGCCTCCGCCTGTCTACGCCTATGCCCCGCCTCCGCCTCCTGTGTATGCCTATGCCGCGCCTCCGGCTGGCTACGGCTATGGTGGCGGAATGTCCATTCAGGCCTATGGCGGGTATGCACAGCGAGGCTACGCCACGCCGCAGCGCGCGTATGGCTATGGCGGGGGCTATGGCGGGCCTGCGCGCGGTTCCGCGTATGGCGGAGTTCAGCGTGGTTATGCTTACCACCCTGCTCCGCGCACCTACGCCTACGGATCAGCGCCGCGCGTCTCTGGGTACGGCGCGGGCAGGATGGGAGGCGGATACGCGGCGGGCCGCGGCGCAGGGATAGCGCGCGGCGGCGGTGGCCGCGTGGCCCGGTAGCTAGTGCGCACACCACAGCCCGCACACTAGAGCCGCCGTCCTCTCGTGCGGAACAGGCTCTAGAATGCGGAGATGGGTGTTTCCACGGATTCTCTGCTCGCGCTCAATGCGCGCATCGTGGCCTGTGAGCGGTGCCCGCGGCTGCGCGCCTACTGCGCTGAGGTGGCGCGGCTCAGGCGGCGTGCGTATGCGGACCAGGAGTATTGGGGAAGACCTTTGCCGTCCTTTGGCGATCCGGAAGCGCGAGTGCTGGTGTTAGGCCTGGCCCCAGGGGCGCATGGATCGAACCGAACGGGGCGGATGTTTACCGGTGACGGGTCAGGGGATTTTTTGTTTCCGGTGCTGCATGAGGCGGGTTTTGCTTCGCAGGCCAGGGCGGTTTCGCGCGACGACGGGATGAGGCTCACGGGACTGTGGATCAGCGCGGTGGTGCACTGCGCTCCGCCGGGAAACAAGCCGACGCCGCAGGAGCAGCGCAATTGCGCATCCTGGCTGGACGACGAGATCGGATTACTGAGCAAACTGCGCGTGGTGGTTTGCCTGGGCAAGATTGCGTTCGATGGGTTTCTGAATCACCAACTGCGCGCCGGAAAGATTTCTTCGCGGGCAGGATTTCAATTTCGCCACGGTGCGGAGTACGTGCTGGCGGACGGGCTGATCTTGATTGCGAGTTATCATCCATCGCTGCAGAACACCAACACCGGCAAGCTGACCAGGGCCATGTTTCTCGGCGTTTTCAACAGGGCGCGGGAAGCTGCGGACCTGGATTAAGCGAGGAAGCATTTTTTCGCGAGCGACTCTTTGAGTGAAGGAAAACGATGGACAACCTATCGAAGGAGATTTGGAAGGAGCTGCTGCCGTCGGAGAGGGAAGCGACTCCACGCGCGACAAAGGCCCGACCAGGCAAAGATGCTCCACCGCACGCCGATCATTGGCCGGCGGCAATTCTGCTGGAGCGGGCGACGTATTTGCGCAAGCTGGCCAAGGCTGGAGACGGACAGGCCAGCGAGACTTTGAAGGAGTATCCGCGGCACGCAACGATGCTTTCGTTTCGTGCCCGCGATGGAGTGGCCGAGCTGCATGAGAACTTTGCCGATCTGTTCTTCGTTCTGGATGGGCGGGCGACGCTGCTGACGGGCGGCATGGTGGTGGGCGCGGAGACGATTGGGCCGGGGGAAATGCGCGGCGCATCGATCGAGGGCGGGGTGCGCCAGGAGTTACGCGCCGGCGATGTGGCGCACGTGCCGGCGGGCGTGCCGCACCAGATGCTGGTGTCGGGCGACAAGACGTTCACAGCCTTTGTGGTGAAGATCGAGCAGAGATCTTAAAGGGAAAGAAGGGCAAGCAGAATGGAGCGGTGGACCGGGATCGAACCGGCGACATTCAGCTTGGGAAGATGAGCGTAAATTGCAAACAAGGAACATAGCGGATTCTCGTACTTCATTCTGGCGATTGGAAATACGGAGTTTTCGAAAACCTGCTTGGCAGAATCCTTAACGGTGTTCAAACGGAGTTCATCGCTCTCGAAAAATCATTCGCGTCGCGAATTGGATAGTTCTATTACAAAGTGAACCTCAGAAGCAACTCAGGAAGCCCGGCAGTTCTTGCCGAACATGTTCGAGTTCTTCCGGCGTGCTGGGAAACATTTGACGATATGAATGCGCCGCCATGCCAAGGTTGCAAAGATGCACATATGTTGCTGAAACAGATGGATCACCAGGATGGTTGTCGCTGCTCGTTTCAAGGAGGAGCATGGCCTTGGACGGCGAAAGGGGGTAGCAGATCTCAAATTTTGTGGGATGGCTGAAGTCCTTGGGACCAGCGCACAGATTGATGGCTGGCTGGTCGGCAGTGATGAATGGGACATCGGACATGGTGAAGCGGGCAGGGTCCGGGTTGCCGCTGAGAGTTGTCCTATTGCAGCCAGTGCACTTCCCCGGGCATTAGCGCGTCTCCGGCTCATTGGAAGCATCACGCGTTCTTTGCCCCATCTGGTCCGCTTGGCTTCTTTCCCTTCGGACCTTGCAGGGAAGGTCGATTGTGCATGAAGCAAGCTACGGATAGATGTGCCATGCCAACGGAACTGGGCGAGATGCCATGCCGTTGACTTCCACCGTAGCGAGCAGAATCTCAAAGTGAGGCAATTTGGAAGTGTTGCCAGCATAAGACGGAAAAAGGACATCGAGGTCCCGTCCGTCGGTAATGAATTCCGCCGCCGCTTGCGTACCTGCGACAGAAAATCCCTGGACAACAAGCAGGTTCCCGCTGCCGGTCAAATTGGGGAGGAATGCGATAGTAGCCAGGCCCCGGTGCTGCGGATCATGAGGGTCGTAAAGGTATTCGTTCTCTTCGCCTGCCTTCGGTTGCCTGTTTTCCACCCGAAGTGCGCCAGCGGTGGGGTCGTCATGGACCACGAAATTCATTTTGCCACTAATTGCGCTGAGCCAGGGATCCGCTTCTTGCGAACCGGCCAGAATGAGATTCGATTCCTTGAAGTCCTTGAGCTCAAGATCGCGTACATAGCGAATCTCTGTTCGGTTGAGAATGGCTTCCGGAAGATGGGTCACCTTGACAGCGAATTCCAGGTCGCTCATGGACGTATAACGAGCTCCCTCGATATGATGCACTGTTCGAGAATCGCAGGGCTCGACGCAAACGGTTGCCTGTCTGTAAAGACCGCCCGCGTATTGATCCAGAGGGATCTGATGCCCTACCATCATCGTCGCGATGACCAGACTGCTGTCGGCGGGAGCAATGATGGTTTGCTGATCGCTGCGAAACATTTGAGACCACAACTTATGAGTTGGGGTCTCTTGATTCGCTAAGTGAAAGCGATGATAAGCAAACGTTAACGCAGTCGCGATCGCCGCTGCCAAAAGTACAAGACAAATCGCCAGGGTTTTCGAATCCCATGGCCAAAGCCTGTGTGCGATCTGGGCCGCGTCTGCATCCTGCTCTGGAAGCGCAGATTCTGAAGGAGAAACCTGGAGCGCGGTGGCTTGTAGACCGGAATCGGCCTGTTCAAACAAGGGAACATAGCTTCCGCGTGGGATGTTCACCCTCAGCTCCTCTGAGGCGCCCTCACCTTCGAAGTATTCCTGAAGCCGGATACGAAGACGGCTTGCATGGGACCGGACGATATTGTCATCACGGGGGTCATAGCCGGGCGAGCGCTCGAAAACCACCTCA
>DATKGE010000129.1:0-17460 GCA_035510955.1 Occallatibacter sp.
GGAGAAAGGGGACCTCGCACCATGCGTTTCACCGTGCTTCTCCAAGTTGCGCTTGAAACGAGCCTTGAACCCCTTCGCGAATCCAAGGTCACGCGCATCACGGAGCACATTTAACATCAAAGCGGGAGCCTCGTACCCCCACAGGAAACTGCTGACGGTTGGTGGTGTTTTGGTTGCCATTACTGCTATCCTCTTTCTGGTGCGACCCCACAGTGCGGTTCAGCGCAAGGTGGCTGCGTTAGAAGTATACCGGCGAGATTGCCGATCTGCCATAAATCCCGGTATACTTGAGGCTGGTGGAGCACCGCATCGCTATTTCATCGCTAAGCCGATGAGCGGGATTGTTGAAGAAGTTCGCAAATCCCCAATAAAGACGCGGTGATGACACAAAAAATTTTGGTCACAGGGACATCATCCCCTCCTCCGCACCAGAACCTCCGCCGGGCGAACCGGGCGAGACTCGGAAAGCAGCTCAAGAAATGCAGATTCTCTTCTATTTTGTTGTTGCCGTACATATACTCGTTTGCTTCTTCCTGGTCGGAGTCGTCCTGCTTCAGCAGGGCCGGTCTGCCGACCTGGCCGGCGCCTTCGGCGGCCAGGGATCGCAAACCGCTTTCGGCCCCCGCGCCGCGGCCAACGTGCTTACCCGGCTGACCACCTGGTCGGCGGTCATCTTCATGGTCACCTCCATCAGTTTGACGGTTCTTTACGACCGCTCCACCCATTCGCAGTCGGTCCTGTCGGGCACCAAGCCGGCCCCGGTTTCTGCGCCGGCCAAATCCGGAAAGTAGTCCACAATAGCGAACACTCTCGGCTTGAATCAACAGGTTTGGGCATACGAGTCGGCTTTCCTCTTGTCCGTCCTGTCCGGCCGCAATTGCCCTGCTTTTCGTTCGTGCAGCGTCATGGGCCAAGCCCGGCTCGTCCTACAATGGGCGTATGATCCTCGAAACCTTCCCCGTCGGTCCATTGAAATGCAATTGCACCATCCTCGGCGACGAGCAGGCCGGCGAGGCCATTGTCATCGATCCCGGAGACGAGGTCTGCCGCATCCATCACCGCCTGACTGAACTGGGCCTCAAGCTCAAGCAGATCCTCGTTACCCACGGCCACATTGATCACGTGGGGGGCGCACTCAAGCTCAAACGGCTGACCGGCGCGCCCATCCTGCTCAATGAGAACGACCTGCCGCTGCTAAAAATGATGGACACGCAAGCCGGCTGGCTGGGCGTCGCAACCCCGGAAACGGCTCCGCCAGACGATCCGCTCACCGACGGCCTCAGCGTGGGGCTTGAATCCTGCCCGGCGCAGGTGCTGCACACCCCCGGCCACACACAAGGCTCCATCTGTCTGCACTTCGCCCCGCTCAAGCTGCTCATCGCCGGCGACACGCTCTTTGCCGGAAGCATTGGCCGGACCGACCTGCCTGGCGGCAATTTCGATCAGATCATCGACTCCATCGAATCCCGGCTGCTGCCCCTCGCCGACGAAACCAGAGTCCTGCCCGGCCATGGGCCGGCTACTGCGATCGGCGTAGAGCGCAAAAGTAACCCATTCCTGCGCAAAATGTAAAGTCCATAATTGCACAGCTCATCAATTGTTATTTATCAAATATATACAATGCATTTCCTCAATCATTACTTGAAGTCAAATGGAAGTACTATTACCACCTTGATGCGTTCGAAAATAGTTAATAAGAGCGGCTACTCCTGTGCTGAATTCCTGCTTAGGCCCCAGCAGGCTCACCACCAGCCAACCGGACTCCGGCATCCCGAAAAAGTACCCCGGCTGTACCCAGACGCCTTGCTCCAGCAGGGCCAGCACCGTCTGTTCGTCGGGTTGGAGGGCTGGAATCCGCAGCACAGCGTACCAGCCGCCTTCGACCTGCAGCCTGCAAACCTCGGGAAGGCTCTCCAGTTGGAGGTCCAGTTCGGCCAGGTTCGCTGCTACACGCGCCAGGATCTGGTTCTGGATCGCTCCCCTGCCCTCAAGCCAGGCAGGGAGCGCGCACTGCACCGGCGCGTTCATCGAAAGGAACGTGTCCGCGATCACTTCGAGACGATCCAGCGCCGGACTGGACGCCGGGCCGGTCGTAACAATCCAGGCCGCCTTCATCTGCGGCAAGCCGGCAATCTTGCTCAGCCCGCTCACCACAAAAACCGGAACGTCGTCGAGGCCGGCAGCGAAGGTCGAGACGCCTCCCGCAAAGCCGTAGTCGAGAAAAACCTCGTCCACAATCAGCGACAGATCGAACTCCCGGCACAGCCTCGCCAGTTCCGCGGCTTCCCATGGCTTGGTGAAATGGCCCGTTGGGTTATTCGGATGCACCAGGACGATGGCTCGTGTCTTGGCTGTGATCGCCCGGCGGAACCCCTCCGGATCGACCTGCCAGCCGTGATCGTAGATGAGCGGGGCAGCTTTCAGCTCCACATCGTCCAGGACGGCCAGGAAATCGAACAGCGGGTAGCCTGGCTGAGCGACGAGGATCTCGCTGCCGGGGTCGCAAAGCAGCCGGAACAGGAAGCTGTACGCCTCGCTGGTGCTGGTGGTGAGAATCACCTGCTCGTGCCGAACCGTCGCGCCGTGATCGGCATAGTAGGCGCAGACAGCTTCCCGCGCTCGCAGGCTACCGCGCGGCTGGGGATGGTACTCCAGGGCTCGCGTATCGGTCAGCGCCTGCAGCAGGTCAGGCACATACGCAAATCCGCACCGCGTCGGGTTGGAAGCCGTCAGGTCGGCAATCGGCAGGCTGGCTTCTTTACGCAGCCGATGGGCCCGGGCCAGCCCGCTCTCTTCCGTGTTCCAGTTGGTTCGCTGCGAAAAGCGCATGACTTCATTCCTTCGAATCGATGCCAATCCCCGGCGGCGGCGCCGCATCTCCGTCGTGCACAATAGAGACAGGCGTCCCGTTCCACCATACAAGGACGCGGCACTTATCCAGCAACAGAGGAGAGGAATATTGGCTCTGCGCGCGGTTGTCTTCGACTATGGAATGGTGTTGACCGGTCCGCAGGACCCCGAAGCGCATGCTGCTCTGTTGCGCATCACCGGCTTGCCCCATGAGCGCTTCGAAGCCCTCTACTGGGCCGACCGCCACGCCTATGACGAAGGCAAGCTGACCGGGATCGCTTTCTGGGAAAAGCTTCTCCGCGAGGCTCAACTGAACCTCGCCCTGGGAACGGTGGACGAACTGAACCACCTGGACGCCCGCATGTGGACCACGCAAAACCCGGTCATGCTGGATTGGCAGCTCCGGCTCAAGCAGCGCGGCATCCTCACTGCGATCCTCTCCAACATGGGCGACAACGTGCTCGCCAACATGAAGCGGGAGTTCGACTGGCTGCCCCGCTTCGATGTCCTGGTATGGAGCTTTCAACTGCGCATGGCGAAGCCCGACCCAGCCATCTATCGCCATGTGCTGAACGAGCTTGGCACCCGGCCCGAAGAAACGCTCTTCCTGGACGACAAGCTGGTCAACATTGAGGCCGCGCAGGCGCTGGGAATCAAGGCCATTCAGTTCTCAACTGTCGACAATTTGCGCGCCGACCTGAAGGCCGCCGGCCTGGATGCCGAGCTGCCGCTTCCTTAAATCGAGGTTGGCTTTGACTACTGGTTCCTTATCCCGAAGTGATAGACCAGCCCCAGGTTCGCATTCATCACGTCAATCCCTGGGTTGACGGGCACGATGAAGTCATCGGAAAAGTGAAAATCGCTGAACAGGCCCAGGCGCAGGTCCAAGCGCTGGTTCATCTTCACTTTCACTCCCGTGGCCGACTGCAGGCTGAAGTCCACATAGGTCGCCTCCTGGGAGAGCACCTTTTGCGTGAATCCGAGAATCCCTCCCTTGGCTTCAAGGTAGGGCATGATGGCCTTGTGGTCCCGCCACAACATGCGGAAGCCTATGGGAGCGATCCCTACGCCGGGCACGATGTGCTTGTTGGGGCTGGTCGGAGTGCCCCAAATGTCCTGCGTAACCGGCGCATACAGAAGCACCACCGGCAAAAACTCCGCCACATAATCAACACGGGCCTTCAGGAAGCTGCCCCAGGAATGGCGGTCATATTCCACCCCCGCTGTGTAGAGCTTGGTCCCCGAACCGCTGGCGAAGATCTTGTAGTGACCATAGGACGCCAATCCTTCAATGATCAGCTCACTCTCCACCGGCACTTTGGATTGGGAGGCTGTCGTCACCGCTGCTTCGCTCCGGGAAGCGGCATCCATCTCCGGCGGCGTGAAACTTTCGGCGAGCATTGGCTTTTCCCGGAACAGGTTCTTCCCTGGCGAAGGAATCGCATCTGCGGTAGCGGTGACCTCTGCCAGGGTATTCAAGCCGGCCGGGCTCGCGGCATCCTGGCTGTACCCTCGTTCGGCCGCGGCAAGCCACACCACGATAAGACTCAGAAAGAATCCGAGAGCCGAGACGCGGACGAAGTGCGGCGAACTCCGGGAGGGAAAGAATTCAGATTGAACAGTTCGATCGGTTGGCAAGGTTGATCCTGTCAATTGAAGTCGAATTTTCATCTTACCGCACTGACCCTGTTCGAGTTAACCGGTTCCGGGAAGCCGCGCAAGGTGAAAACCGCAGCCGGCCTCCATGCATCCGCTTTCAAAAGTGATAGCTCATTCCAAGGCTCGCGTTCATGACGTCGAGACCCGGATTGACGGGCACAACGAAACCGTTGGAAAAATGGAAATCGCCGAACAGGCCAAGGCGCAATCCCCACCGGTCGCTCAATTTCACTTGCACGCCAACAGCTGATTGGAGGCTTAGGTTCTCGTAGGAGGCCTCTGCCGACGGTACCTTCTTCGTAAAGCCCAGAAGGCCCCCTTTGGCCTCCAGATAGGGCCTGATGGCCTTCCGGCTGCGCCATTGCAGGCGAAACCCAATGGGCGAAATCCCCACGCCCGGCACGTATTCGCGGATGCTTTGCTGCTTGAGAGGTACAGGATTGCCAAATATATCCGTAGAAAGTGGTTTATCAAGAAGAACAAAAGGCAGAAACTCCGCCACATAGTCCACTTGCGCCTTGAGAAAGTAACCCCAGGAATGCCGGTCGTACTCCAAACCCGCGGTAAAAAGCCTTTCGTCGTATCCTGACGCGAATATCCGGTAATTGCCGTAGGAAACCAGGCCCTCGACAATCAGCTCCTGCTCGGGCTTCGAATTCGGCCTTTCCTGGGTAACCTCGCGAACCTGTCCGCCGGCCAGCGCTGCGGATTCATTCGGTGGCGCGAACCCCACCATTACGAGTGGATCATTCGACTGCGCCGGCAAGGCGGCATTGGGCACGGCGGGTTCGGTCGATGGAATTTTCACAACCACGCCATTGATTTGATCGGGAGATATGGCACTTGCCAGGCTGCTCGACATTCCAAACGCGGCTGAGCTTGAGGGTCTTGCCGAATCCTGAGACCAGGCGTGTTGCGCGGCGACAAAACAGAAGGAAACGAGAGCTGCAATGGATGTGAGTCGAAATCTCCCGGCGGGAAAACGGTTGAACCGGTGTGTCGGGTAGGAACTCAGCCAAACACCATTGGACTGCAAATGGTCACCTTGCCATTGAGATAGACCGAACGGCTCTGAGAACGCCGAAAAGTCACGATCCGGTATCGAAACTATAGCATGAAGATTGGGGCCTGAGTGCCGCACGCCGTCCCGTCGAGCTTTCCATTCCATGCGCCGAAAGACGAACATTTGAAGAGCTGTATCCCGTTAAAAATGCTTCTCGCAAGGCATCTTCCGCTGGCGCCGCAGGCAGAGAAACCTTGCGCGCCGGGCGCAGACATCCTTTCAACGAACAGCCCCTAAGACGCCATCCCCAACCCCACCAGGTTGGCTGCCGCAATAATCACCAGGATGCCCGCCCACAGCAGCCGCACCGGCCTGCTGGCAACGCCGGCCCATTCGCCCAGCGCGAGGCCCACCAGGCCGCCACAGAGCACGTACATGCTCATGTGCAGCATCCAGTTCACATAGAACAGCCGTTGCGGCACGTTGGCTGCGCCCCAGGCGTAGAAGAAGAACTGCAAATACCACATGATGCCGCCGGATGCCGCCAGAAGCCCGTTCCTAAGCAGCGTCGCGCGCGGCTGCGCCAGGTCGGCGCGAATGGAGAGCCGCTTGAGCGCCGCCAGGCGGATGAAGCAGTAACTTAAGTTCACCACTGCGCCGCCGCCCATGATGATCACATAACTCGGCAGGGCCGCGTAAAGCGGGTTCACGCCCAGATGGAGCGCGGCGGCTTCCATGGGACGGGCGGCGTCAATGGCGAACGACATGCCGGAGGAAAAGATGCCGCACAGCACGGCGAGCAGCAGGCCGAGCTTCACGTTGAACTCGCGCACCTCGCCGCTAAGCTGCATTTCTTTCTGGTGCCCTGCATAGGAGACCGTAGCCACCCCGATGAGCGCCACCAGCACGCCGGCCATGGTCAACTGGCCGCTGCGCGTGGTGAACAGCATGGCCGCCTGCCCGTGCAGCAGCGGAGGAATGAGAGTGCCCACCACCAACGTGACGCCGATAGCGACGCCGATGCCCAGAGACATTCCCAGGTGGCGCATGGTGAGC
This sequence comes from Occallatibacter sp., assembly GCA_035510955.1. GTDB lineage: Bacteria > Acidobacteriota > Terriglobia > Terriglobales > Acidobacteriaceae > Telmatobacter. The sequence continues at coordinate 6,569 of DATKGE010000129.1, forward strand.
CCATAACTCACATTGCCCACGCCCCACATGGCGCCGAAGAGCGCGACCTTGAGCAGCAAGTGCGGGCCCATGGATGCATAGAAGCCGTGAAAGTCCGGCAGCAGGAAAAGGCTAACTCCGATCGGGAGCAGGATCCAGGAAAACAGCCCTGCAACGGCCCAGGTTGTTTCCCATGACCATTGCTTGACCTTTCCAATCGGCGCATAAAACGACGCGGCAGAAGCCGCGCCAATCAAGTGCCATCCAATGCCGGCAACAATCGACAAGTCCGCATCTCCTGTTCATGCTCCCATTGCCAACTGGGAGTCAGCCTTCAACACGGCGCTTGTCTTCTACTCGGTACCCACCTGGATCATGTAGCTCCCTGACGGTATCTCGTAGCCGGGCCTTCCTTCATGGGTAGCGGCCTTGACCAGTTTGCTTTGCGAAAGCGGCAGGCCCTCGAGCTTGTATCCCCCGGACTCGCCCGCGGTCAAAGGGATCCAACCCGTGGTGTTGGCCGGGAGGATGAAATGCCACTCTACAGTCGACCCTTCCATATTCCAGTCGGAGTGAATGGTGCCGTAGGACGAGGCGTAATCAAACGAAACCTTCCCCATCCGCGCATCGAAGATGGGATGCAGCACCACGGTGTGGAAGCCCGCGTCCAGCGGCGACGCATCCACGCCGGCAACGTAGCGATAGATCCAGTCGGCCACCGCGCCATAGGCATAATGATTGTAGGAGTTCATGGTCGGGTCGGCCTTCATGGTGTCGCCGTTCCACCGCTCCCACATGGTTGTTGCGCCGTGATCCACCAGGTAACCCCACGACGGATAGTCGGTATTCAGCAGCAGCTTGTAAGCCAGCAGGCCATGCCCGGTCTTGGTCAACTCTTCCAGCAGATACGGCGTGCCCAGAAAGCCCGTGCCCAGCAGCCCCTTGTTGCCCTCGATCTTGGTGGCCAGCTTCTGCGCGACGGCGGTACGCATCTCTCCCGGCACCAGGTTCATGTGCAGCGCCAGCACATACCCGGTCTGCGTGTCGGTCTCTTTGGTGGGTGTGCCGTCGGCTGGCGGAGGTCCGGGGTCGCCGCCGGCCACAAAGCCGTCGTCGTGCACAAATTTCTTCTCGAATGCCGATAAAATCTTCGAGAACAACTGCCCGTACTTGTCTTCGTCCGCCGCGCGCCCCGTGGCATGCGCCATCTGCCGCATCAGCGTGACGTCATACGCCCAATAGGCTGTGGCGATCAGCGCGTAATCCGTCTTGCCTTCCGGCGAAAGCCAATCGCCAAACCCAATCCCCGCCTGATGCACCCAAAGTCCATCGGGATTATCGGCTGCAATGGCGTTCAGGTACTTCTCCATCGCCGCCCAGTTCTGGTCAATGATGCTGGTGTCGCCGGTCTGCAGCCACGAGGTCCACGGAATGATGACGCCCGCGTCGCTCCAGCCGGCCGCGAACCCCGCATTCGGCGTCTGTGTTCCGGGCGAGTAAATGCCGAAGTACGGCGTGTCGAACTGCGTTCCGCGCATATCGCCGCCAAACTTGCGCGAAAACGCCGCCAGGTCCATGTTGTAAGCGGCGGTGCGCCAGAAGACCTCCGCATCACCCATCCATCCCAGCCGCTCGTCGCGCTGCGGGCAATCGGTAGGGATGCCGACGAAGTTGGACCGCTGACCCCAGAGAATGTTGCTCCACAACTGATTGATCATGGAGTTGCCGGTCTGAAACTTTACCGTGAAAGGCGCGTCGGTATGGAAGACCAGGCCGGTGACCGCATCCGTTCCCGGTGCCGACTGCAAACCTGTGATCTCCATGTAGCGGAAACCGTGAAAAGTGAATTGCGGGGTGAACTCCTCAAGACCGTTGCCGCTCAGGATAAAGTGGTCGGTGGCCTTGGCGGTGCGCAGATTGTCGGTATAGATGGTGCCGTCTGCATTCACGATCTCGGCGAAGCGCAAGCGCACATTGGTCCCCGCTGCGCCCTGCAGGCGCACCCGCTCCACTCCTGAAAAGTTCTGGCCGAAGTCGTAGACATACACGCCGGGCTTGGGCTCGGTCATGGCCTTCGGCTGCAGCGTGCGCTCCACGCGGATCGAAGGAAAGTCCTGCGCCTCGACCACAACCATCCTGGGCTCGATGGCCAGGACGCCCTTCCAGCTTGATCCTTCAAAGTCCGTGGTGTCCCAGCCGGCCTGCGCCAGTCGTGAATCCTGGGTCTCGCCGTCATAAATCTCGGCGCGAAGAATGGATGACGTGCTGGCCTTCCAGCCGGTGTCCGTGGCGATCCACTCGACCGTGCCGTCGGTGTGCTCAATGCGCAGTTGGGCTTTGAGCGCAGGGGGCGTGTCGCCGTAGTTGTTCGGCTGCTGCAGCGACCCAAGCGGCGTCTCGTACCATCCCGGCGCAAGCAGCGCGCCGATGGCATTCTTCCCCGTCACAACTTGGGCCGTGACGTCATAGGTCTGGTACTTCACATGTTCGCGATAATCCGTCCAGCCGGGGTCAAGCACATCGTCGCCCACGCGCTTGCCGTTCAGCATCAGCTCGTAAGCGCCCAGCGCCGTTGCATACAGCCGCGCCGACTTCACCGAAGATTTGACCTCGAAATTGTGCCGCAGCGCCTTCACCAGTTCGGGAATCCAGGGATGCCCGAGCGAACTGCTTTTCTGTCCCGGCGGCGTCCAGGCCACTGCCGCCTTCCATCCCGAATCGTCGAAGTCCCGCTCATGCCAGCCCGCCGCATGGATGGCCGTCTTCCACGTCGTGTCGCTGCCGAATGCGGCAGTCGTCCCGTCCGTGTATTCCACAAACAGCGTGGCAATCATAGGCGGCATATCGTCGCCGGCTTCGCCATTGGGATTGGTGATGTAATGCACCGTTTCAATGGCCATGGTGTTGGGGCCCGGCGTCAGTTTGCTGGTGACGTCGGCGCGCTCAAACTTCTTCCACGGCATCTCCTTCCAGGGTGGAAGCGGTGCAGCCGTGAGCACCATTGCTCCGTTCACCCACGCAGAAAGCGTGTCCTGGCCGGTAGCGTAAAGCGTCGCGCGCCTTACCGCCTTGGCCAATGTCACCGTCTGGCGATAGGCAGTGTGCTGCTCAGAGCTCTTCTCGTCATCCAGCGCCTTGGCGTCCGGGCTCGCAATCCATGCGGCCGGGGCGTGGCGCACCACGTCTTCCTCCGCCGTCTCGTAGCCGACCCAGGCTGCCTTCCAGGCGTCCTGTTTCATCAGGCCCGTCTCCCACCAGCCCGCCGGCGAATCGGGGTAAGGCTTGTCGTTCAGATTCCACAACTTCACACGCCAGAAGTAGCGCTTGCTTGGCTCGAGGGGTGGTCCCGCATAGCGCACATTCATGCTCGTGCCCAGCACCATCCGCCCGCTGCTCCACACGTCCGCCCTGCCGCCGCTCAAACCTTCGGCGCTCGACGCAACCTCCACCTGGTAGGCCATCTGTTTCGCGCCCCGCGCCGGGTCCAGCAACTGCCAGGAGAACCGCGGCGTGGGATCGTCGATGCCCAGCGGCGTCTTCAAATCGTCCACGCGCAACTCCGTTGACCCGGTCCCAGGCGCGGCATTCGGTATCTTCTCTTTCGGCTTCAGCTTTGGAATCACCGATGCGGACACCGTGGCCGCTCCCAGAACCAGTCCCAGCACCGCCCAGCACACAATTCTCTTTTCCATCGCGCTCAGACTCCTTATGAAGAAAGCCTGACCATTGTGCAGCTTTCTCACCCGTTTTGGGAAGCTGCTTCTCTTGCGAAGAAGGTATGGCCCAGATTGCCAAATGAAATCCTTCCCGAATGGCGAAAACTTAAATAAACCATACTTTCCTTGTCAAAGCCATTTTCCTGGTTAGCTCCAGCCGCTCCGCCAGTTCGCCGGCTCGCTCGCAACCGTTACACTTTCCCCATGGCTCTCCGCCTTTTCGCTGCCACCACCAGCCAGGGTAAGCTGCGCGACTTTCAGACTGCCGCCGAGGTGAATGGCCTGACCATTGAACCCCTCCCCTCTTTGCAGGGCATTCCCGCTCCTGAAGAGAATGGCGCAACCTTCGCCGACAACGCTACGCTCAAGGCCGTGTACTATTCCCGCTTCGCTCCCGGCGAACTGGTGCTGGCCGACGACTCCGGCCTGGAAGTCGACGCTCTCGACGGCTCTCCCGGCGTCCGCTCCGCCCGCTTCGCCGCCGACACCGGCCTGGTCGACTCGCCAGACGCCAACGACAACACCGATGTCTGGAACAACATCGTCCTCATCCAGCGCCTTGCCGGTGTTCCCGCAGTCCGGCGCACTGCGCGTTACCGCTGCGTACTGGTGGCTGCCCGCGACGGCGAGCCGCTGCACACCGCCGAGGGCGCCGTCGAAGGCCTGATTCTGGAAGAGCCGCGCGGCACAGGCGGCTTCGGCTACGATCCGCTCTTCTACCTGCCCGCCCTCGATCGCACCATGGCCGAGATCGATCTGGAAACCAAGCTCTCGCTCAGCCACCGCGGGCGTGCCATTGCGGCACTGCTGCCGTTGTTGCTGGCTTGAACGGGTTGCAATGCCTATCCAAAACGCAAAACCCCACGGAGTGGGTTGACGATAAGGTTGCTGGACTCCAATAATGCAACTGCGGCCATTGAATGATCCTTTGTCCCTCTATCTGATACTTCTCTCAACCGGAACTTTTCCCGGAACCCGGAACACCTTCACGGAATGCCGGGCTCTTTAGGAGCCGAAACCTCATGGCAACTACTCAAAGCCCTGCCGCGCACACGGTTGCACGCGGCGTTCAGCCGCTGCGCGCCGGCCAGGGTTACACCTTCCTGCTGCGCAAGCTGCACTCGCTGCTCGGGATCATCCCCATCGGCGCTTTTCTGCTGGAGCACCTTATCTCGAACTTCGAGGCGCTCAAGGGCCCCGCGGCTTACGGCGCACAGGTCAAGCTCCTTAACAGCCTGCCCATGGTTCGTGTGCTGGAATGGGTGTTCATCTTTCTGCCCATCCTTTATCACGGGCTTTATGGCGTGTGGATCTGGCTGCGCGGCAAGTCCAACATCGTTTACTACCCCTGGGCCGGCAACTGGATGTATGTTGCCCAGCGCTATACCGGGCTGATCGCGATTCTCTACATCGGACAGCACGTGTATCGCCAGCGCTTTTCCGGCATCAGCCTTCCCGAAAATCCGTACGCGGCCTTTCACAAAGTGCAGATCGAGCTGCAGAACCCCTGGATGCTGGCCGTCTACGTCATCGCCATGATCGCCATCTGCTGGCATTTCTCTTATGGCATCTGGCTATTCGCGGCCAAGTGGGGCATTACCCCTGGAACAACAGCCCGCAAGCGCTTCGGCTATGTCTGCGGTGCATTCGGTGTCGTGATCCTCGTAATCGGCCTGGCCAGCATCTGGGCCTTCGTCGGCGGCAAGTATCCCAACGTGCCCGAGGATGTGACGCCAGCCGTTTCCCTCTCGATTGCCCCAGCGCAATTGGATTTAATAACAACGCTGTCATCCTGAGGGAAGCGTTCTTCAGCGGAGCCGAAGGACTGCATTTGCTCTTGATCCGCACAGAAAAACAGAAGTAAGAACGGTCACTGATCCCTGAAACCTGACCCCTGACCCCTGTAAAGGAAGACTCCATGGCAGCACCCAGAATCATCGTCGTTGGCGGAGGGCTGGCAGGACTCGCGGCCGTCATCAAGATCGCCGAAGCCGGCGGCAGCGTCGACCTGTTCTCGATTGTCCCTGTGAAGCGCTCTCACTCCGTCTGCGCCCAGGGCGGCATCAACGCCGCAAAAGACCTCAAGGGAGAGGGCGACTCCACCGACAAGCACTTCGACGACACCATTTACGGCGGCGACTTCCTGGCCAACCAGACCCCCGTCAAGGCCATGTGCGAAGCCGCGCCGGCCATTATCGATCTGCTCGACCGCATGGGAGTGCCCTTCAATCGAACTCCCGAAGGCCTGCTCGACTTCCGCCGCTTCGGCGGCACGCTCTACCAGCGCACCGCTTTCGCCGGAGCAACCACCGGCCAGCAGCTTCTCTACGCGCTCGACGAACAGGTCCGCCGCCATGAAGCCGACGGCAAGGTGAAGAAGTACGAAGGCTGGGAGTTTCTCTCTGCCGTGATCGATTCGAAAGGTGTAGCGCGCGGCATCACCGCTCTCGACCTGCGCACCATGGAGCTCCGCTCTTTCCCCGCCGATGCCATCATCCTCGCGACCGGCGGCAATGGCGCCATCTTCGGCAAGAGTACCAACTCCGTGGTCTGCACCGGTTCCTCCAACTCCGCCGTCTTTCAGCAGGGCGCCTACTATGCCAACGGCGAGTTCATCCAAGTGCATCCGACGTGCATTCCCGGTGAAGACAAGCTTCGCCTGATGTCGGAGTCGGCGCGCGGCGAGGGCGGACGCGTCTGGGTTCCGCGCAACGCCCAGGAGAAGCGGCCCATCAAGCAGATTCCCGACGCCGACCGCTGGTACTTTCTGGAGGAGTGGTATCCCAAGTACGGCAATCTCGTCCCGCGCGACATAGCCACCCGCGCCATTCACAAAGTTGTCTACGAATACGGCCTGGGCCTCGACGGGCAGCCGATGGTCTATCTCGACCTCACCCACATCGACCGCGCCACGCTCAACCGCAAGCTCGAAGGAATCCTGGAAATCTACGAGAAGTTTGTCGGCGACGACCCGCGCGACGTGCCCATGAAGATCTTCCCCGGCATGCACTACACCATGGGCGGCCTGTGGGTGGACTTCAACCAGATGACCAATATTCCCGGCATCTTTGCCGCCGGCGAGTGCGAGTATCAGTACCACGGCGCCAACCGCCTGGGTGCGAATTCGCTGGTCAGTTGCATCTTCGGCGGCTTCATGGCCGGCCCCAACACTCTTAAATACGCCAAGGGCCTTGCAGGCCAGGAAGGAGACGGCGGCCACGCAGCCGAGATCGCTCGCCAGGCGGAGATCAACTCGAAGCTGCTCAAAAACGAAGGCACCGAAAATCCCTTCAAGCTGTGGCGCGAACTGGGGACAACCATGACTGAGCACGTCACGGTCATCCGCTACAACAAAGGGCTCAAGCAGGCCGACGAAAAGATCGTCGAGCTGCTCGACCGCTACAAGAAGATCAACCTGAGCGACCGCAGCCAGTGGGCCAACACCAGCTTCGCTTTCGCACGCCAGTTGAAAAACATGCTGGAGCTCTCGCGCACCATCGCGCTGGGCGCTCTGCTGCGCGACGAGTCGCGCGGCGCGCACTATAAGCCCGACTTCCCCGACCGCAACGACGAGAAGTTTCTCAAGACCACCAAGGCCAGCTTCACCGGCCTGCCGGAAGGCCCGCGCTTCGAGTATGAAGAAGTCGACACGCAGTTCATCAAGCCGCGCCCGCGCAGCTACACGGCAACAAAATAGCCAAGGGAGACTGACGATGGCAACCAGGACCGTAACACTCGAAATCAAGCGCCAGGCCAGCCCCGAAGCTCCAGCGGTGTGGGAGCGCTTCGAGCTCCCCTGGCGGCCCGGCATGAACGTCATCTCCGCCATGATGGAGATCGCCACCAATCCCGTCACTGCCGATGGCGTAGACACGACGCCCATCACCTACGACTCGAATTGTCTGGAGGAGATCTGCGGCTCCTGCGCCATGCGCATCAATGGCAAGGCGCGCATGGCTTGCTCAGCGCTCTTGGACAATCTTGACCAGCCCATCCGGGTTGAGCCGCTGTCGAAGTTCCCGCTGGTGCGCGATCTGCAGGTCGACCGCTCCGTCCTCTTTCAAAATCTCAAAGCCGTTCAGGCCTGGGTCCCCATCGACGGAACTTACGACCTGGGTTCTGGCCCGCGCGTCTTCCCGCAACAGCAGGAAACCAGCTATCCGCTGTCCAATTGCATTTCCTGTTGCTGCTGCATGGAGGTCTGTCCTCAATTCAACGAGGAAACAAACTTCGTGGGCGCAGCTACAATCGCCCAGGTAAAACTCTTCAACGACCATCCGACCGGCAAGGTGCTCAAGGAAGAACGCCTGCGCGCCCTGGCCGGCGACGGCGGCATTCAGGAGTGCGGCTTCGCGCAGAACTGCGTGGAAGTCTGCCCCAAGGGCATACCCCTCACCAATGCCATCTCCGATCTAAGCCGCGACGTGCTGATCCAGAAAGCGAAGGACTTTTTGCGCGGCTGAATCCGATTGGGTCTGCAAACGCACAACGGCCCGCCGAAGCGGGCCGTTGTTTTTGCTCCAGACACAGGCTGTGAGAATGCTCGGCCGCGCTAGCTTTCATCGATATTGAAGGCTCGTACGAATCAATGCCTGCTGCCTGGACCCCACTGAATTTTGAGCCCGACCCGCGCCGTCAGCGGCAGGCTCGGATAGCCAATGGGTGCAATGTGCTGGCTGTTGGTCAGGTTCTCCGCCTGCACATAAATCCCCAGCCAGTTCACAAGCTGGTAGCTTCCTCCCAGGTCCAGTTTGGCGTATCCATAGTCCAGATTGCGGTTCGGCAGCAGCAGGCTGTTGCCGCCATTGAGATCGTCAAAGGCCAGGAAGTCCGAATCGTCCGACCGGCTGGCAAAGGCTGAGGTAAACATTCCGGTCAGCTTTCTGGTTGAGTAAGTGGCCGTCAGGAACCCGGTGTGCGGCGCGCGACGGAACGGGCGCGCCCCTTGCAGCGGTGAATCTTCGCCAATGGGAATGCCGTTGGGAACGCCGTTGAAGGTTGGAACCGGTCCCAGCAGCGCCACGTCGTCGTTGGCAAACGACCGCTGCACCACCGCATCCAGATAGGTGTAGCCTCCGCGCAGAAATATGTTACGCCCGATGCCGCCTTCGACCGTCGTCTCCACACCCAGTCCGCGGTAAGCCTGCGAGTTGATGGACAGCTCATAAGCCCCATTGGCCTGCAGAAATTGCTCCAGCTGATTCTGCTGCGCAGGATTCAGGCCGGGCAACAACGCGGGGATAAGATCCAGGCCGACATACTCAATCTGCCGCCCGAACTCGTTGTGAAAAAAACTGGTGCGAAACAGCAGCCTTTCTCCGAAGAACGCCTGCTCCGCTCCGCCTTCGTAAGTCCGCGTCGACGGCGCTGCCAGCGGCGAAATAGCCAGTTGTTGAATCGTCGATTGCCCGCCGTTCGTCTGCAGAAAGTTGTACAACGAATAGAACTGGTCGGTCAGCGAGGGCTCGCGAACGGCGTCGCCAAAGTTGAACAGCACCCGCGTCCCGCTGAAGATGCCCTTGCGCGGCCGCAACACATAATAGGAGAGCCCCGCCCGAGGCGAGGTCTGCGTTCCAAACAGCGAATAGCGCTCCAGGCTGCCGCCCAGCGTATAGAAGAAACGGCTCTTGAAGTCTCCATGCACCTCTGCCAGGTAGTCGTAGTTGGTGCGCTCCACCGGCGTGAGGTAAGTGCTGTTGGGCGCCGCGCCACGCTCGTCCTCGTAGTGGAATCCGGCCGTCGCCATCAGGTGCGGCGTGAACCGGTAATCGCCCTGGTACGAAATCTGGTCGCGGTTGGAAACAATCTGATTCCCTTCCGGATAGATCCCGGCGAAGTCCAGCAGCACCGGGCCAGAGACCGAGTAGCCGTTGGCGCCCGTGATTGTCACGGGGTAGCCGAAGCTGTCTCCATACGTATCGAAGGTCCCGGTTCCGGTCTGCGACCACAGGTGGTACTGCTCGCGCTTGCGCGTCATTCCATAGCGCGCAGTCTGGTGGAAGTCGGCCGTTGTCTGGTTGTCCACCGAGCCCGAAAAGTAAAGGTCCTGATCCTTTTCGGTCGCGCTGTCCGTCACGTGATAAAAGTCCCACGCATTGGGCACGCCCGTCGCATCCACGCCATAGTGCACCGTGGCGCGAATCTGCGTGTTCCCATTCAGCTGCCAGCCTAAATTCCCCGCTGTCGTGGCCACGTGATACTCGTCGTTGGGCAAATCGTTCGAAGTCTGCAGCCAGCTGAAGGCGCCCAGGTAATCCAGCTTGTTATACGCGCCGGCAACTTCCAGTTCTTCGCGCGAGGTATTGAGGGTGCCCACGTCACCGCTGAACAGCAGCGAGGGAAAGCTGGTGGTCCCGCGCGGAGTGGTCAGGCTGACCACTCCGCTGGCCGCATCCGCGCCATACAGGCTCGAATTGGGGCCGCGATACACTTCTGCGCTCTCCACAGCCGTTGTTGACAGCGGTGCAAAATCAAATCCTCCGCCCAGGTCGCCCGCATCGACTCCATCGACGAGAACCTTGTTGGAAGTCGAATCTCCGCCGCGGACAAACAGCGAAGTCACCGCTCCCATCTGCCCCGATTGCACCACAAACGTGCCCGGCATCAGCCGCAATTCGCTCGCCAAGTCGTCGCGCAACGCCAGATCCTGCGGCCCCAGCACGCTGGTAGCCGCGCTGGTCTGCGCCTGCGGCGTCGGCGTGCCGGTCGCGGTTACCACAATCGATTCCCGCACCCACTCCGGTTCAAGCACCAGGTTGCGCTCTATGCTGTCCAGCGTGCCGGCGTAGAACACCGGCGTCTGCACCTGGCGGAAGCTCTTGGCGGAAGCCACCAGGAAAAAACGCCCCGTCGTGCCGGTCATAATCTGAAAGCTTCCGTCCGCCGTCGAGACAGCGGAGGTAACCACTTTTCCGTTGCTCAAAAGAACTACGTTGGCACCCGTGATTTTGGCGCCGGTTGGATCGGTGACCACGCCGCGAATGGACGCGGCGCTGCACACGGCGGGAAGAAGAAAGGCGATGACGATGGAGAAGAAAACGCGGCTCAGCCGAGCGCGCGCAATTGCGGAAACAAGCATGGAGAGCTCCTTCGTTCCCCTCGGAACGCAAGCGGGTAAAAAGCGCCGAGGACCGGTCTCCTGACTTGCGCCTGCTTCAGCCACCTTCCCAAAGTCGAGAGCCTGAACGGCGCTCGTCT
>DATKGE010000130.1:0-8917 GCA_035510955.1 Occallatibacter sp.
GCATTTACGATACTGACTGGCCACCCGTATCACGTGGGGCACTGACGGCAGACAGCGATCAGCCGACAGCGGACAGTTAGCGGAACCCGGATTCGCAGGCCAACTGTGTGCTGTCTGCTGTGAGCTGTAAGCTGAAACTCGAAGGCTGTAAGCTGATAGCTGCAATGACCGACTCCCGTCGAGGACTGATTCTGATCAATACCGGCCCCGGCAAGGGCAAGACCACCGCGGCCATGGGCACGGCCCTGCGCGCCGTGGGCAATGGCATGAAGGTGCTGATGCTGCAGTTCCTCAAGGGCTCCTGGCATTACGGCGAGCTGGACGCGGTGCAGGCCTTCGGCGCGAATTTCATCCTCAAGCAGATGGGCCGCGGATTTGTGAAAATCGGTGGCGCGGAGACCGATCCGGAAGACATAGCTCTGGTGGAAGCGGCCTGGGCCGAAGCCCGTGAGGCCATCTACTCGGGCGAGTGGGACATGGTGGTGCTGGACGAGATCAACTATGCCATCGGCTACGGCATGCTTGACCCGGCAGTGGTGGTCGAAGCCCTGCGCGGCCGCCCGGAGATGGTCCATGTCATCCTGACAGGCCGCAATGCCCACCCTTTGCTGGTGGAAATTGCCGACACCGTGACCGAAATGCGCGAAGTAAAACATGCCTATCAGAAAGGCATTCTGGCCCAGCGCGGCATAGAATACTGAGAGAGCAGCTGACAGCAGACAGCTAACAGCAGACAGTGAAGGGCTCAACGCATAGTCGGCCCACCTCCAAACTGTTCGCTGTGAGCTGTAAGCTGGTTCAAGAGAGAGTTTCCCGGATGTCCTGGTTCAAGCGTGAAGGCGGCGAGTACGAGTCCGATCCCGGCGGCAACGGCGGCGCGGATGCAGGCAAACGACAGGTTCGCACCGAGGGCCTTTGGACCAAATGCCTGGGCTGTCGCCAGACCATCTGGAAGGCCGACCTCGAAGCCAATCTGAACGTCTGCCCCAAGTGCCAGCACCACTTCAAAATAGGCGCCCGCCAGCGCATCGACTTGCTGCTCGAGCCCGGCTATGAGCTGGTGGACGCTGGCCTGCGCTCCACTGACCCGCTCAATTTCGTGGACGTGAAACCCTACAAGAAGCGGCTTCGCGCCGCGCAGGAAGCTACCGGCCTGGACGACGCAATCCTGAATGCTCAGGGCCAGCTAGGACACCACTCAGTCGTCCTCAGCGCCATGGAATACGGCTTCATTGGCGGCTCCATGGGCGCGGTGGTGGGAGAAACCATTGCCCGTGCCGTGGATCGCGCCCGCCTGGGCCGCAAGCCTCTCATCGTGGTCGCTGCATCGGGCGGCGCGCGCATGATGGAAGGCGTAGTGAGCCTGATGCAGATGGCCAAGATCTCTTCGGCCCTCGCTCAGCTCGACGACGCCAGGGTTCCATACATCTCCATACTCACCGACCCCACCACCGGCGGCGTCACGGCCAGCTTTGCCATGCTGGGCGACCTGAACATTGCCGAGCCCGGCGCTCTGATCGGCTTTGCCGGACCGCGTGTGATCGAGCAGACCATCCGCCAGAAGCTTCCTGAGGGCTTCCAGCGTTCCGAATTCCTGCTTGAAAAAGGCTTCCTCGACGCCGTCGTCCATCGCCGCGATATGAAGGCCTATCTCTCCCGCGCCCTCGACTTTATGAACGCGAAGTCCGTCGCTTGATGGATGAATGCGATGCGAGCCGCGCACTTTAAAAGTCTTCTCGCCGGAACAGCATAAGGGGCGCTCAACTGAGCGCCCCTTATGCTGTTTCCTGTTCTTTCCGTGAAACCTCTAGAAGTAGAACTTGGTGCCCAACTGGGTGAGGCGAGCTGACGAGCCGCTGTTGATGCCACTGATCTGTCCAAACGTGCTGTTGGCGTTCGTCAGAGTTGTGTCGCTCCAGCCAGCGCCCGGGTTGCCGAACGACGTGTGGTTGAACACGTTGTCGCTCTCCATGCGCAACTGTAGCCGGATCCCGTGCTCTCTCGACAGGTAGAAGTTCTTGGCCAGGATCATGTTGGTGAAGTTGATGCCGGGGCCGTGGCCCGGGTCGCGGTGGGTATTGCCGAACTGGCCGATAGGCTCGTTGACAAAGCTGGACTTGGATATGTACGCACTGTGGCCGTTGGTGGCCAGGCGGGTGCGCGGATTGCCCTTGGTGATCGGCGCGACCTGGTTGGGGGCATCCCCGCAGGCGTAATAGTAGACGAAGCCGGGGCACCAGAGCGAGTCGCCGCTGCTGCCGCCGTAGGAGACGTCGAACGGGAAGCCTGAGGCCAGCGTCGTGATGGCGCTGACCTCCCAGCCGCCGAGGGCCAGGTTGATCGGGCTGTACTCGGACTTGCCGGGAATCAGGGGGGTTATGTAGATGGGGCTGAAGACCACACGATTACGCGCGTCAAACCCGGAGTCGCCGATGTTAAGCTGCGGAGCGTATTGGTTGAAGCCGCGGAAGGCACCGCCGAAGCCGGTGTTCTCAAAGCTGGAGCCGGTATCCATAGCGTGGGCCCACGTGTAGGCCAGCGTGAAGTTCAGGCCGTGAGTTGTGCCCTTGTTGACGAGCACCTGCAGGGAGTGATAGCTCGAAGAGGCGTACGAACTCACCAGGCCGGGGCTGAGGAATCCAGGCTGTCCCGAGGCGGGATCGATCTGGCCGTAGGTGGTGTGACTGGGAAAGAAGTAGCTCTGCTCCTCGCGGTAGATCGTATTGGGCCCGGTGTATCCCTGGTAGCCGCATTGGACAGTATCGGCAACGCAGGCTGCGTGACCGGCAGCAGTAATGGGGTTGGCATCGATGGTGCTCTGGTTGTGACGCGCCAGCGAGCCCACGTAGCTTGCACGGGCTACAACGCGAGCCGGGAACTCGCGCTCAACGCTGAGCTGGATGTTTTCGGCGTAAGGGGCGCGGAAATTCGAGCCGTAGGTTGAGAAGTTCATGGGCTCCAGGGCTGCGAAGTTGATGGTGGCGCCCTTGCTTGGAAAGGTGTAGGGGAAGGGATTAGGAGCCGACCCGCCGCCGTTGATGTCGGTGTAGGGATCGGCAAACTCCGGGGTCCCGCCAGTGGTCTGGTTGATACCGCCGCTGCTGATTCCGAAGGGAGGCGTTTCGAGAGTCTGCAGCGCAGACTCTTCTTCCGTGCGGTCGTAGTAGATGCCGAAACCGCCGCGGACGGAGAACTTGCCGGGCGCGCCGGAGATGGCTCCAAGGTCGGGCGCCCACGCGAAGCCAACCCGCGGACCGAATTCGCCATAGCGGGTTGTCGCCTGGCCGGCGTTGGTGCAGCCCTTGTCGCCGCCGTACACCATGCTGATGGGGGCGCCAGGGAAGACCGTGGAGTTCTCTCCGCCTACGAGGCAGGCGACGGCGTTGCCGCCGTACTGGAGTTCCCGCAGCGGGGTGTCGATGGAGTATCCGACTCCATAGCTGAGGGTGAAGTTCGGCATCAGCTTCCACGAGTCCTGTGCGAAGACGTAGTTGAGGAAAGCCTCCGCGATGATGGAAGCGCCGCTGCCCTGGCTGTAGGATGCGGGGATGCCGAGCAGGAAGTCCAAGCCGCCGTCGCCGGTGGTGTAGGCTGAACCGCCGAAACTGAAGGATCCGCTGTTTGCCGCCCCGAACGGGTTATGCACATTGAAGCGGCGTCCATCGTAGCCGAACTTGAAGGAGTGGTTTCCCAAAACCTTTGAAATAGCATCGTCAAGCTGAACCACCTGGTCGATGCGGGGCTGGGGACCGTTGGTGCTCCAGCCCAGCGTGAAGCCTACGTTGGTGCCGCCAACGGAGATGGTGGGCACGTTTGCGGCCGACGCAATCTCAGGATGGATATTGAATCCGAGGCTGGCCGGGTCCACCGTGGTCAGCGGCTCAACCGCCTGGTAGTTGAAGCGGGTGTAGTGTCCGGAGAAGTCGTTGACCAGGCTGGAACTGAACTGGTGAACGTAGTCGCCCGTGTACTGCTGGATGATGTGCGTGCTCACATCGCCGAAACCCGGCAGCGTGGCGCCGGTAAACGGCAGTCCCTGCACGTTGGGCGACTTGTCGTAGATGGCCAGCGCGGTGATCTGGTTGGTGGGGTTGGGCGAGAAGTCGATGCGCTCGATGTACTGGTTATCCGATAAGACGTCCACCGGGTTGAAGAGATAGCCATAGGTGCCGCTGTTGGGCTTGGGAACATACTTGTTCACCAGTGTGGTGGCAATGGAGTTGAAGTTAGATGGTGAGAACTTGCCTCCGAGGTCGAAGGCGCACTGAGCCCAGGTTTCGCCGGCAGTCGAGCAGCCGTTGACTGTGATCGAGGAGGGAATCGGAATTGCCTGCCAGTTGCCCCACGCGGTACTGGCATTCGGGCGCGCGCCGGTGGCAGCAGGGTTGTCATCCGCCGAGAAGTCGCCAGCCAGGTTTGCCGCGTCGTATAAGTCCGACGACCCGCTGCCATTCGTATCCGGAATCCGCTGGTGGGTACCCTGGTAAGCGAAGAAGAAGAACAGCTTGTCGTGCAGGATCGGCCCCCCCACCGTGCCGCCATAGATGTTTTGGTGATACGGCGCCACCGTCCCAGTGCTGACCGGGCAGGACGTGGGATTGCTGGGATTGGGAACACACTTCTGGAAGTAGTTCAGCGTGTTCAGGAAGGTATCGCGGTAGAACTCGAACCCGTCGCCATGGAATTTGTTGGTGCCTTCCTTGATGGTGGCGGAGACGATGCCGCCCGAGTTACGGTCGTATTCAGCGTTCAGCGGACCATCGATCAGGTTGAACTGGTCAACGGCATCCAGGTTCGGAGTGAGCGCAAGCGTGTTCAGCGCGATGTCATTGGTGTCTGCGCCGTTGATCAGAAACTCGGACTGCTGCGTCTGGCCGCCGCTGACGGAATAGGTGCCGAAGCGGTCGCTGGACGCCTGCACGCCGGGCTGGGTCAGTTCCAACCCCGTGAAGTTGCGGCCAATCAGCGGCAACTCCACAATCTGCTCGGAGTTGACGACGTTGCTTAACTCCATGTCCGTTGTGTTTACCTGGACGGCATCGGCCCGGACAGAAACGATCTCAACACTGTTGCCTACAGCCATCTTGACCGCCTCAACATACTCCTGGTCGATGTTCAGAAGGATGCCAGTGGCCGAGAAGGACTTGAACCCGGCTGCTGTGACCGCGATGGTGTAGGTGCCGACGGGAAGCTGCTGGAAAATGTAGTTGCCATCTGCCTGCGTGGTGGTGACGAACTTGACACCGGTTGCCTCGTTGGTGGCGGTCACAGAAGCGTTGGCGACAACAGCGCCCGCTGGATCGGTGACGGTCCCTTTGATTCGGCCGTTGACGTCTGCCGCATAAGCGCATAAGCATGCGCCTGCGAAAGTGAATACGATGGCGACAGTGCGCCAAAAAGACAGATTCCTCATCCCACCACTCCTTGACAACTGAGAATTTGGATTTTTGAAACCTAGAAGACTACCGCCCATCACGCTGAGAACTTGCCGGGTGTCACATCGAAAGTTGAAGATGATCGATACAGACCAGAGAGCCCGCAATCGCTCATGCGGTCCATCCATCTGCACCTCTTCAGTTCTGCAAATGCCGCCCAGGCCGGACAGGTAAAGAAGTGTCAGATAAATCTGCCCAAAGAATGCGAAATTGCCTGGCTTAAAATTGACTGCTGAAGAATTGCTGTCGGATTTTGGGGGAAGCCTTAAAGGAGAGAGCTTTCTCTAAGACAGGCATTTCAGGGGCCAAAGCCCGAGGGCCACTGAGAATTTACTGTTCCACCCGGTAATCTATAAGAAAACACTTGATTTATGGTGACTTTTTGCCTCGAACTACGCCGTCGGAATCGTCCCAAAAGGATTCCAAATTTCGTATTTCTCTATGGAATCCTGGACAGATGAATCCCGTACAAAGTCAGGCCATTCGGCGATGGACTCCTCCTCCGTAACCCGGCGTCCGTACGCCCAGGGCAATTCGCACTATCTCGCCCGCCGACGTAGACTGTTCTCTTCGAGCCGCACTCAAAGGACAACACGATGCGCGTTAGACTCCCTCTTCAGTGCATGGCCGCCGCCACGCTTTTTGCCATTACCCCCGCAATCCACGCACAGAGCTTCGCTTCCATTCCGGCCCTCCCGTTCGACACTGCCGGTCCCGTGATCCAGGCGCATGTCGAGCCTCTCAAGCCGTTCACGGTCGCCGGCGAACGGGGCGTGGTGCTGGGCCAGCAGGATGGCACCTTCGAGGCCTGGGTGCTACCCGTCAAGCTGCTGTCGCACTTGACCATCGAGGCCGACGTCGAGGGCTACTCCGTCCCCATCGAAGTCAATCAGCAGGCGGCCGAGATCGAGGTGCGTCCTGACCGCACGGTCATTACCTATGCGCACATTGCATTCACGGTGCGGCAGATCATCTTCTCGCCGGATGAGGCGTCTGCCGGCACTGGGCCGGTGGTGCTGTTCGAGTTCGATTGTCTGCACCCGACCGACTTTAGGCTGCGCTTTACGCCAGAGCTGCGCTGGATGTGGCCGGAACGCAGCGAAGGTGTGCCTGGGGCAGAATGGGTGAAATCGCCTGGCGGTGCGGGCGGCTATTATGTCCTGCATTCGGACTATCCCGATCTGGCCGGCACGGTGACGATTCCCGGAGCGCAACCGGGCATTCTGGCGCCCTATCAGGAGCGTCCGCAGGTGCATCCGGTAGAACTGAAGCTGCACATCGATCCGGCTCGCGATCGCGGGCGTCTGTTTCCGCTGCTGATGGCGGTTGGAATGACGCCCGCTGCGGCCAGGACTTCCGCGCTTGGCGCGACTCTAGCGAAGCTCGACGACAGCATCGCCGCCAGCTATCAGGCCCACGCCGAGCGCTACCGGAGGCTGCTGGCTTCGGCCACCACAATCGAGACGCCGGACAAGGCGCTGAACGAGGCGTTCCAATGGGCAGTAGTCTCCATCGAGCAACTGAAGGCACATCCGATTGGCCCTGTGTCAGGGCAGGACTTTGGTTCTGTGTCAGGGCACGACTTGAGTCGTGCCGAAAACGGGACCAATGGGGAAGAGGCTTTAGCCCCTGCGGACGAAACCGCTCTGGTCGCCGGTTACTACTCCTCTGGCGACTCGGCGCGCCCCGGCTTCGGCTGGTTCTTCGGGCGCGACTCTCTCTACACGCTCTACGCCGTCAACGGCTACGGGGACTTTGCGCTGTCGAAGGCCGAGCTCGAATTTCTGATTCATCGCCAGCGCGCCGACGGCAAAATCATGCACGAGTACTCGCAGACCGCCGCAGCCATCGATTGGCAGGCCTTCGCCTACATGTACGCCGCGGCCGACTCGACGCCGCTGTTCCTGCTGGCCGTTGAAGACTACGTTCGCGCCAGTGGCGACACAGGATTCCTCAAAGCGAATCGCGACGCCATTGAGAAAGCCTGGGCCTTCGAGACCGATCCCGCCCACGACACCGACCACGACGGCATCTACGACAACTCGCAGGGCACAGGCTGGGTGGAAAGCTGGCCGGGCGGAATGCCGCACCAGGAGATTTATCTGGCGCTGCTGGACGAGCAGGCTTCAGGAGCGATGGCGGAGATCGAGAAGCTGCTTGGAGATTCAGCGAAGGCCGCTTCTGCACAGCAGCGCGCCGACAGAATTGCGAAGACGATTGAGAGCGAGTACTACGATCCGGAGAAATCGTGCTACGCCTTCAGCCATAATCCTGATGGCTCGCAGGACCGCACCAGCACTGTGTATCCAGCGCTGGCGTGGTGGAGCGACAAGTCTGTTTCCGGGTCGATTGGGCTGGTCCATTCGGATGGCTGCCTGCAACAGCTTGCCGCGCACACGCTCAATACCGACTGGGGTCTTCGCGACGTGGCCAACGACGAGAATATCTACAACGGCATGAGCTATCACCAGGGGTCGGTGTGGCCGCTGTTCACGGGGTGGGCGGCGCTGGCCGAGTATCGCGGCGGCCAGCCACTCGCCGGGTACCAGATGCTGATGGAGAACGCCAACCTGACCTGGGCGCAGGACCTGGGCGCCGATACGGAGCTTCTCAGCGGCGATTTCTATGTCCCTTTCGGCCGCAGCACCAGCCATCAGCTCTGGTCGAGCGCGATGGTGATCACGCCCACTCTGCGCGGGCTGTTCGGGATCTCGATTGACGCGCAGACCAAGACGATTACGGTGAATCCGCATTTGCCGGCAAGTTGGGATCATGCAGAGGTATTAAGCCTTCAGTTGCCGCGAGGTAAAGGGGATCTATATTTCACCAAAAAAGACGGAACGCTGGACGTTTTCCTGAATTACTCAGATGGTAACGAGTGGCACTTGACAAGCGATGAGCCCGGTGCAAGTTTTGGGGCGCTGGAGAGCAGCCGCCTTTCTGGGAAGCTAAAGAAGATCGTGCAAGGGGGCCTTCGTATCCCGCTTCCCGCTATCGAGGTCGATGAGTCGGAAGATGGTTTTGCGAAGAATGCGATCGATTCTGTATCCATACCGATTAAGCTGCCGCTCCCTGGCGCACGCACCAGCAGACTCCGTTTCCTCAATTCGGATTACTCAGATCATAAGCTCGTGCTCACCGCCGAAGGCCCGGCCGGCAGCGATGGACTCGTAACGCTAACTCGCCATGGACACATTGATCCAAAGATACAAGCCAATCAAAATGCGTCGTCAGCCGCCGAGCAGCAACTCGCAACAATTTCGCACCGGGATTGCGACGCCGATTTCTATGCGTGTAAATCATTGCCTCTCATTCTCCACTTTCCCCCCGGTGAAGGCTGGAAGACAATCACTATCACGTTAACCTGGTAGTCGGGTCCAGCGGGACGCACTGGCAAACAAGACGGCCCAGCATTGCTGCCGGGCCGTTTTCTGTTTCCTTTTCCTGATCTCGCCTTTTCAAATCCGCATAGGCATCAGCAC
>DATKGE010000131.1:0-9181 GCA_035510955.1 Occallatibacter sp.
CCTGGAGGCCGACCTTTGGGTCCTGGACCGAACCCTGCAGATTCTGTTCGGCGAGGTAGGCCAAGTCGTCAAGGGCATCCGTCAGAGTATCACCAAACGCCGCCTAATCGGCCCCAAACGCAAAACGCTGAACGCGGTTGCTAACTACCTCTACCGCAACCGCACCCGGATGCGCTACCACGAATACCTTGCCAAGGGATGGCCGATTGCCAGTGGCCCGGTCGAAGGCGTCTGCAAGAACCTGATCAAAGATCGCATGGAACGTTCCGGCATGCGCTGGACCGTCCAACTCCGAGCCATCTACCTCCGGATCGATGCCGGCGGCTGGCGGTTTCAACGGAGGTCCCCGCGTTGCTTACCGGCAAGGCGGCATAGGTCCTACCGCCGCCCCGAAAAGCCGCCTGATGGCTCCCGGCCCGCATCGGCCAGTAATGCCGCCATGCTGGAACAGCCGGCCGCTCTGCAAACGCCTGCGGCCAGTAGTCGATTCCGCTTCGGCGCAACCAACCTTCGCATGGGTTCCCCAAATGTATGCCACCATGCTCACCACGGGGGCACTTCGCGTTTCGGGGATCGAGAGCCGGAGGCTTCTGCTAAACTTACTGGGAAGCGGGGAGCGAAAATGGAAATCCCCGCTACGACCATTCGTACCGCGAGGTGCCGGGTGTTAGATGGTACGGCCAACAGGTTCCGGACGGAGGTGCAGCGGGTATGAAGGGCGAACTGCCTGCGGCGCAGGACCTGCGCCCACGTACCGCGGCCGCGCTGGCGGCGGCGGTCTTTCTGTTCGGATGCGCTGTGAGGGCTGGCCTTGGCTACATCTCCCGCGGGTATTTGAGCCATGATGACCTGCTTTCGCTCTTCGAGAGTCAGGCCCCACAAGCCTCGATGCTTGACTTTG
Organism: Occallatibacter sp.; assembly: GCA_035510955.1. GTDB lineage: Bacteria > Acidobacteriota > Terriglobia > Terriglobales > Acidobacteriaceae > Telmatobacter. The sequence goes on from DATKGE010000131.1 coordinate 902, forward strand.
ACACCATGCCTCCGCTGCATGCCTTTACCCTTTCGATCTGGAACAAATTGTTTGGCATTGGCGTCCTCCAGGCACGGCTGCTCTCGGTGCTGTTCAGTGTCCTGGCTCTCGCCGCGGTCTACCTCATGGCGGGTTACCTCTTCGATCGGCGTGTAGCCTTGCTTTCGATGCTGCTGCTAGCCGTGTCTCAGGAATCGATATTCTTCGGGCAGATGATTCGCTCTTACGCCATGTTTCAGTTTTTCGCTCTGCTTTCTTCCTACCTGTTCGTGAGATCTCTCCGTGAAAAACGGCTGGCCTGGTGGGTGGCCTTTGCCGGCTCAAGCATCCTCATGATGTATATCCACTATTACGGCGCTCTGGTGATTGCAGCCCTGGCTGTTTGCGCCCTGATTTATAGAAAACGCTACCGGATTCCAGGAACTTGGATCGCGGGGGCGGCGGCTGTCGCGTTCGTTTCCTACCTGCCGTGGCTTGCAACGTTTCGCCCCGGAGGCCCCACGGATCTCCGGAGGTACCACGAGGCGCTGCCCGTGCTTCCCTCTTACTTCGTGGTTCATTGGTACACGTTTTTCAAGACTCTGGACGAGTTCAACAATGGAATTTCACCCCGGTGGTGGGCCGTCGCTGCCGGTGTCGTACTCTTCAGCCTTCCCGCAACTTTGGCTCTAAAGAAGGTTCTCTCGCGGAAGCGGGGGAACGGCATGGCGCAACGGCTGGATGAGGAGGGCGCCACGATCATCGCCGTCTTATGGCTGTTTCCCCTCGTGCTGCTTCTCGGAGCAGGCGCGCTAGGCGTTCCATTCACTTTGCGTTATGTCTTGTTTTGTGCGGCCCCCTACTACATTCTGGTGGCCTTTGGAATCTCACGATTGAAAAACGGTGCGCTACGCCTTGGCCTGATCGCGCTAATCGTGGCATACAGCGCCTATTCGATTGCCAATACATTCGGCTCGCGGACGGATTCCGCCCACGCGGTGATGGCGCATATACAATCTAATCTGAGAACCGGAGACTGTGGCGCGCTCCTCTGGGCCATGACCGCGCCACCCTCCTGGCTGGCGCTCTGGGAAACACCTCGGCTGGGTCCGCCCTTGGCCCCGACGCCAACTGCCCAGGTGGACCGTCTTTCCCTCAGACTCATTCCTCAAGCAAGCGTGCCTGCGGCATTCACTCCTTGCCGCCGCGTTTGGGCACTCAAACTGGGTGACGCGGACCTCGGGCCAGCCGCCGAACAAGTGAAACGACTCGACGAGGAGGAAATGCGCACGTTAGGACCTGGCCACTCTAAGGTTGAGGAATTTTCGATTGGCGGGTTCACCGGCAGCCTTTACTCGCGGAATGGGAAGTAGGCGCCACTTTGGATGCGCCGGGATCGACCGGAATACCGCGAACCGACACGAGTTTGGGATCCGTCCATTGGGCCCAGGCGGTAATCAAGTAATCCAGGTTCATGGGCGCGATCTGTTGCCCGTGCGTCCTGCTGCGAGGCGCTTGGATTGAGCGAGCAAGCGAGGCTCGATTGCACCTCGATTATGATCGCCATGTTCGCCTTGCAGGGAGTGGAGATTCTCATGATCGGCGTGGTGGGCGGGTATATCCGGCGCTATCTGGCGCACTCTCGACCAGGTGCGCCCCCGGCCGCTCTATCTGGTCGATTACGAAAACCTTTCTCGAGTCGCGCCGGAAACCGGGCCGGTCGATAGCCATTAGGACTGCTCCATTTGGTAGTGTTGAGGTCGAGGTGAACGGATGCACGCAGCGAACAGCCAACTCAGGCAACACGAATCTCCCGTAAATGTTCCAAGACTTCCTGCACTCGTGCGTCTTCTGTTGGTAAGTCTTTTCGCATACGCGGCGGTGCTGACCACATTTGCTTTGTTGCGGGGAAGCAGGGCCGTTTACAACGAAATGCGCGGCGCCCCGACTCTCGGCATCCTTCACGGCATGCCGATTTATCAAATCGGACTGAAGCACGTCGCTTTTTGTGTTCTATATGGACCATTGAGCTACCTGTTCTACCTTCCCGCGGCATTGTATCGTAACCCGCACTCATACTTCCTGGCCGGATCCTGTATTTCTTTCCTGCTGTATTGCCTGCCGCTCTGTTTATTCCTGGTTCAGCTCCGCGCTGCTCGGAATGGCTTCTGGATAGGCCTGCTTTACGCTTCGGCCTTTGTCCTCTTCACACTGAATTCCGCCTCCCTCGCCTACTCGTCCATGAACTTCACAGCGGATGCGCCAACTTTGGGCTTCGCTGGACTTGCCTGCGCGATATTGTTCTTCTACAATGGCAAACGTCTATGGCTGGACCCTGCCCTGATCGCGATCTTTGCCTGTTGTGCGCTCGGTTGTAAGCAGAACATGGCATTGTTCGTAGTTGCTTTACCGCTATTTGGTCTCATCTATCATGGGCGCGGGTTCGCAATGCGCCTGATCGTTTGTATCGGTACTGGTCTGGTGTTGACCCTCGGCGTGATATGGGCTGTTTACCATAGTTTATCGGCCGTCTACTTCAACAACATCCTGGTCCCCAGGCGCTTTCCGCTTCTGTGGGAGCATGCGGCCCCAGCGGTCGAGTTCCTCTATACGAATGCGGTCTTGCTATTATTTGCGCTGGGCTGCCTGATAGCGATCGCTTTCTCCAGTACCCATAGTCTGTGTCAGGGCTTCAGTCGAGGACAGATCGGCCGCGTTATCCTGTTTTTCGCGATTGCATTAGGGCTTACTCCGTTTTCGATAATGGGAGTAGTCTTTTGGGGCGGGTCCGCCAATGCATTGTCGCCAACGCTATACTTCGGTTTGCTGACGCTGCTGGCGCTCTCTCACGTCCTTCTGGTTGAACAGCCGCGGGAGCGGGAGTGGCCTGGCCCTTCGAGCGCTTGGGCGGTCCTTGTGCTCTTTGCCGTTCTCCATTGCCCGCTGCTTGCCAAGACTCTTGGCCCATATCCAGTCCGCTTTGCCCTGCGCCGGAGTTCGTCCGACATTGTCTATCGATACTCGCTTCAGCACCCGGGCGAGGTTTACTTTCCGTTCGATCAAGTCTCGGTGTTTTTTGCCGAGCACAAGTTCTATCATGCGGATTGGGGAATTGGAGATCTAATACTCGGTAAGGTGCCGGTTAGCAGCGATGAGGTCCGGCGGAATATACCGCCGGCGGCTCGCTACGTTGCCTATCCGCCGGATGCTCCTTCAAATTGCCTGGCCCCCTACATTACTCCGAATCACATTCACCATAAACTGCCGGAGTTGCCCACCTTTTCGGTTTTCGAATTGGAGCCGATTTCCGGGCTTGAGCCGAAGATGGCGCAGCCGATCTGCGAAATGGGGTCGGTGCAACGATGATTACGTGGCGGCATATACGCAAAATCCGCCGCGGCGTCTTCTGCGCGGCTCAGGATTTTACGAGACCCGCGATTGCCGGTGCTGCAATTTCCCGAGCTTCGGCAACGGTTCCGCAGATCGACCGCACCGTCTCCGCCTCAAGCGACCCGTAAATCGGCAGGCAGAGCACCTGTCTGGAAACGCGCTCCGCCACTGGCAGATTGGATCCTGCCGCCGACGGCGAAGCCGAGTAGCACGAAGCCCAGGAAATCAGCGGGTAGAAGTACTTCCTGGCATGGATATTGCACTGCCGCAGCAGGATAAATAACTCGTCCCGCGTCATGCCGAAACGGCCGGCATCGATCAGGACGGGGAAGTACGCGTAAGTCGGTTCCGTTGCGGGGATGTCAGCGAGGACGTCAATACCGGGAATGTCCGCAAGGAGCTTGGTATACAGCAGCGCCAGATCCCGGCGATTGGCAATCTCCCGGCCAACAAGGTCCATCTGCATCAATCCGAATGCCGCTTGAAACTCATTCATTTTCCCGTTGATACCGGGACCGATGATGGTCTCCTCGTCGGCGATGCCGAAGTTCTTCAGCGAGTTCACGCGCTGCCGGCGAGCGTCGGTGCCGCACACCAGCGCCCCACCCTCGGCCGTGTTGAACAGCTTGGTCGCGTGAAAGCTCAGAATCGAAATGTCCCCATAGCTTACGAGCGATTTCCCTTTGTACCGCACTCCAAACGCGTGGGCGGCGTCGTAGATTACGTGCAATCCGTGAATGTTGGCAATACGTTCGATCGCTTCCACATTGCAGGGCCGTCCATAAACGTGAACCGCGAGAATGGCCCTGGTCTCAGGGCCGATCAACCGCTCGATCTTGGCCGGATCGAGATTCAGCGTTACGGGATCGATATCGCAAAAGACAGGGCTTACGCGATTCCAGTACAGGGAGTGGGTGGTCGCAGGAAACGTAAATGGCGTGGTAATCACTTCTCCGCTATTGATGCGCAGCGCCTCCAGCGCCACCAACAGTGCGATGGTGCCGTTGCAAAACAGGCTCAGGTGTTCCACTCCCAGAAAACTGCGCAGCCTGCCTTCGAGAGCTTCGTGCAGCGGCCCCTGGTTCGCGAGCAATTTCCGCTCCCAAATGCCCTCCAGCATTTGAACATAGCCCTCAAGCTTGGGCATGGTAGGGCGGGTGACGTAGACGATATCCGGGAGTTTCCGGCGCGCGACCAGATCCGCCCGGCCGGCCGCGGCTCTGTCCGACCCGAAATCCACCATGTCCGGTATTCTCCTTGCCGCGCCCCGTGACATCCGGTGTTGGTGCGGTACTGAGCTTGTGCCCAGGGAACCCGCAGAATAGCAAACGATGCGCCGCGATTCAATGGCGAAGTCGCTTGCCAGCCACTGGGCGGTTTGCCGCAAAAACGCAAATCCGCTATATTTGAGTACGAATGCACGCCAAGCCATCGAAGGACGACTATGCTTCGGGGATGGTTCACTGGAGGGAAAGCGAATTTGAACCGACGCCCTTCGGCACTCGCGAGAAATGACCCAGGTTTGCTCACGAAAAATGACCCACCAGACTGGCGAAAAGGCCCCCGAAAACGTGCGCCGAAATGATGCCGGGCCTCGCCGCCAGAGCGCCCGCCATGGGAAGCAAGGAGCTTGCACGCCTTCGGCGTGGATGAAATCGCCTAGGTGGTTTCTTGCCCTGGGCAAGCCCTGTTCTTCGGGTGGGTCACTCTATCCGAGCACAAATGGGTCACTTCTCGTGAGCGCCGACGCGACGCCCAACTTGGATCGATGGCGTTCCAATTGTTGCGGCCCGACCTGGGCCGCGGGATTCTTGAAGTTGGCGCCGGGGCAGGCCGGATTACCGGGCCTGAACCTCACCGAGGCGCTACGCAACCACTAGTCCGGTTATGGAATCCCTGACCACAACTACCGCCCCTGCGATCTTACAGTCGGACATCGAGTTTTCCGTTCTCATCACGTGCTATTACGAGGAGAAGAGCATCGACGAGTTCTACCGGCGCTTGTCGGCTACGCTTGAGAGCCTGAACCGCTCTTACGAGATTATCTTCGTCAACGACGGCAGTCGCGACGGTACCTGGGAGAAACTCAAGGCGATCTTCGCCAAAGATGCCCGCGTCCATGCAGTTCTCGATTTGTTCAAGAACTCAGGTCAGCAGGCGGCAGGCACAGCGGCGCTGAATGAAAGCCGGGGCCGCGCCCTGGTATATATCGACAGCGACTTGCAACTGGCGCCGGAGGAGCTGCCCCGGCTGGTCGCGGAGCACGATCGCGGCTTCGACATGGTCACGGGTTACCGCCAGAACCGCAAGGATTCCCTGTTTCGCATCGTTCCCTCTTTCCTGGCGAACATCATCATGCGCCGGGCGTCGCACAGCAAGGTGCGCGACTTCGGCTGCACGTTCAAGATCTTCAATGCACTGCCCTTGCGGGCCTTTAATTTCGGACCGCGGCACGTGACCAGCTTCGTAGAGGTGATTGCGAAGATCGACCGTATCGCCGAAGTGCCGGTCACCCATTACCCGAGGCTATACGGCAGTTCCGGTTGGACGTTCGGTAAGCTCATGAAATACAACACCGATAACCTGATGATCCTGTCGGAGCGCCCGTTTCAGGTGACTGCCCTGCTTTGCCTCGCGGCCGTGCTGCTGCTCGCCGCCAGGATCCTGCTGTACCGCCTCTTTCCGGTCACCATTATGAGGAGCGTCTCCAATGGACTGTTGTTGAACGCGACCCTGATTGCCTTGCTGGTGAACGTGGCCCTGCTCTCGTGGGTTGGCGAGTTTGCTATTCGATCCTTCTTCGCGCACCGGGCCATTCCAATGTACATTGTGAGAGAAAAGCTTTCGCGCTGACAATGAACTGTGCAGGATTCCTTCAGGCGGTCGATGGCGATACAACCTTGGCTGGGCTTCCGGCGGCCGCCACTTCCGGTCCCGGGTTGCGGGGCCGAGATGGGGAAGCGTCTAGCGATAGCAACCGTTAGATCTTTGGGTCCTGCCATCGACGGCTAGCCGATAGGCGCTTTGACGCTTGCGCGAGATTCCACGGGTCCTGACAATTCGGCGCATGCTGGCACAAGACCGGATGCTAAAATTAGAATCCTTGCCCCTGGAGAACGTGAGATTTTGGTTAACGCCGCCGTGGCGACGTTGGGGCTGCAAGATTCACCCCGAGCGCGAGTCAAACGAGGCGTCGGATGAATGGCGGTTTTGACCCTTGAAGAGTTGGAGAATCGGATGATCCATAATAACGAGCAGGTTTTAGCGCACTGGAACAGGCAGGATGTGGAGTCAATGTATGACAAACATCTCTTGACCGCGGAGATCGAGCTTATTCGGCAGCGTATCACCACCGGTGCGAAGATACTTGATGCGGGCTGCGGCGAAGGGGAAGGCACCATCGCTTACTCCGCGGTTCCCGGAGTTGTGGTGCATGCCGTCGATTTCTCGGAGACACGGCTCGCTATGGCCGGAGAGAAGCTTGCCGGGCATGAAAATGTCCTGCTAAAGCAGGTGAATTTTCTCGGAGAGTATACATGCGATGAAGATTATGACTTTATCATATCGCAACGTTTTTTAATCAACTTAATGGAGTGGCCGCTTCAGCAGAAAGTGTTGCTTGACCTGATGAGCAAGCTAAAACCCGGTGGAAGGTTGCTTATGCTGGAGGGGAGCCAGCAAGGCGTCGACTCTCTGAATGAACTTCGATCCGCGGCCGGACTGGAGCCAATACCGGTAAAATGGCACAATTTGTTCTTTGACGACAATTTGCTAATCACATTCATGCGGCAAAACGGTTACGGCTTGATTGAGCAGGATGGGTTGGGTACGTATTTCATGTTGACCAGAGGCATCCGGCCAGTCCTTGATGCCGACCTAACTTGGGACTGTGAATTCAATCGACTCGCAGCTCTTCCAAGAATGAGCGACCTGCTGGGGTTCAAGACAGCCTTCTCTCGACTAAAACTGTTTGTGTTTCAAAAGTAATTAAAGTGTATGGCTACATTGAAACGACGCCAAACGGCGCAACCGAGGGCCGCGCATTGTTTTTGCCAGTAACGCCTCGTTAGTTCCGGTCCTCATTTCGGTTCGTATTCCAAAAGTGCAATTGAGGATAAGCGGCTTCGCAGCAAGGAGTTGTTGGCGTGACCTGCGCGGCAGTTTTCCAAAGGCAGACGACCGGGCGGTGTTAGGAGACCCAATACCCTCCGGGATGATTTCGGCGGGACGGCAGGGAATTGGCGCGGATCCGACTCCGGGGCCGGAAGTTCCACGCGCGTTTGAGTGTCCAAAACCCTTCTTAGAACAAAGGCGGGACACCGGCAATCACGTTTTGGCTCCCTGGCGACGATGCCGCATCGGTCGATTCGCTCGCGAAACCACCTTAGAAAAATCAACCGCTTACGACGTGTTTTCAGAGCAACTCGGATCAGTTGTTTGTTTTCCATGCGTGTTTGATCCGTGAGCATATACCTTTTGCCCGGCGGTTGCTACCGGCGACGGCCAATGGAATTAAACTGAACCGCCCTGGATCTGCTCGCCGGGCTTGCCCGCCTGGCCGACCGTGGCGAGCGGGCAAAGAGAGGCGATGGGAGCGGCGAAATTATGCGACCAAGCTGGCCAACCGGAAACCGGGAGCCAAAATGGAAATCCACGTCCCCGTTTATACCGGCGTCATCGTGGGGATCTGGAGCTTATCGAAGCCGTGAGTCGTTATCGGTTACCCTCCCTGGGGTTGAGGTCACCCTGTTTTCGTCCCCTTGATCCCCAATACCAAAGACTCAAAATCAGGCCGATGGCGGTAAGGGCGCTCAGAACCGCACCGGCAATCTCCGGCATCCCGTCCGCCATCCGCAAACTCACGTCGGCGGCTCCTGCGGGAACCTGTACCTCCATCAAGCCCTCCGGAGA
>DATKGE010000132.1:0-9728 GCA_035510955.1 Occallatibacter sp.
CCGCGGATCATCCTATCGTTATCGCTTCGGTTTGAGAAGGGCCTGGTTGAGCTAGGGAGAAGTGCGAGCTAATTCGAAGGCGCTCAAATAAGGGGTTACTTCCGGATAGGCGGTGACACGACCGCGATGGCCGTTCAGGCAAGCAGGCAGAAATGGGCTTGCCGGGGCCAAGTCGCAGATTCCGCTTTCATCGCCTGCGAATGCGGGACCATATTCTATCCATCAAGCGCGAAAAGAGAGCGTAGCTCGCCCATAAAAGCAGGAGAAAGCCCGTTTCTACGGTGGCAGTGAATACCCGATCCGGCCCACTGCCGGCGAGGACCGCCAAAGACCAAAGGGAGACTGCGGCTATGCAACGCAGGAGCACGCGCTGGCGTCTTTCGAGACCAGACCATCTGTCAACCACTTGTTGACGTCCCCAGACAGCGACGACACCTGCTGGAAGGCCGACAACATAGCAAGCTAACCAGAGCGGCCACTCAGGTCGAATGACGCTCCAGAAGACAATAACGCCAATCACTGGAACTACTACGGCGACGAGCAGCAGTCCACGGCGTTTCTCATGAAGCCATTTCTTCATGGGAGCATCCTACCGCATTCCTTAAGGGTGCAGTGTCGGCAATCGGCGTCCGCCTTAGAGTTCCGGTTGTATTGTCGGCGACTGTGAAAACCACTCAATCTTCGAGTTCTGCCTGTGTCGTCGCCTACTCGGAAGTAATCGTCGAGGGATGGTTCACCACTCGCCAATTCTCAATGTCGACCATTGAATTAGAGCCAAACCAGAATTGGAGTGGCAGGTTGAGTTCAGTGCCGGGTTGCGGCTCCAGGACGGTCGCGTCGACATGAGGGTTGCGGCTTCGGGATGCAGTGACTCTGTTCTCGATCTCAGCGCGTTGTTTTTGGAGGGACGCGAGAAATAGAAGTGCGTAAGCCCTTTGTTTTTGGGGGTGAAACGGGACTTTTCCCAACTAACATTCTTGTTTTCATGGGGATGGGAGGAAAAGGGGGGAGGGGTGGGGTATTTCAGTCAGCGGGCGTTTGAGGGAGCGGAGCGAGTGGTTTGAGTAGGGGGAGCTCATAAGAGGATTGTGCGCTCTTTGGGATTAATTGCCTGCAAAGTCTGGGCATCTTTTCTTGGGGTTAGGGCTGTGGAGTCCGACCGTGGCGTGGTTCCCTGAAGTTCATGCAAAAACAACTGCAGATCCTTCGACTCACCACCCCCAAACTGAAAGACGTTTGGGGCCCCTTTCGCTCAGGATGACAGCCGCTGTTTTGTGATGAACAAAAAAGAATGACAGCCGCTGATTTGTGATGAATTTTGGAGATAGGACGCTCGCGGGAATATGCATGGGACGGTGGCGAGAATATCCGTTGTTGCCGTGTTCTGACCAAGAGGGTGTCAGGCGCCCGGAGGGCACCCGGAGCGTTTGGACTACTGCGGGGCTGATGGGGGCGGGGCGTTGCGGGGGACGTTGGGTGTGCCTGCGGGCGGCGGGCCCATGGCGCTGACCTGAGTTGCCAGAAAGGCTCCATCCTTGAGGGCGCCTTCGACGCGGACGGTGTCGCCTACCTGGATTTCGGCGAGGGTGATGGGGTCGCGGCGCTTGCGGAAGGTGGTATTTTCGTCGGCGACAAAGGAGTGGGCGGTGTTGTCGACGACGCCCATGAGGGTGACCTTGACACCGTCGATGGCGGTGACCTTGCCCATGAGCCAGGTTTTGCCGTAGTTGGCCTGCATTTCACGCATCTGCTTGGCGCGCTCAGGATCGATTTGCATGACGACCGTTGCGCCGACGGACTTGGCGGTTGCATCAACTTCGCCCATGGCGGCGATGGCGTCGCCGACCTTGATGTCAGTGGACTTGAGCGGCGTGGGTGGATTGCCTCCGCCGCCGCCAGGGCCACCTTCGCCGCCTCCACCACGCTCGCCGCCTTCGCCACGGGCGCGCGCCTGCTGTTTGAGGATGCGGGTGTTGGCGCTGTAATGGATGGTGTAGGTTTCGCCGGTTTCGGTCTTGATGGTGTAGTGATCGGCGGCGACTTCAGTAACGGTTCCCATGAGGCCACGGCCCATGCCACCGCCGCCACCCCAGCCGCGGCCTCCGCCGCGCTGACCCTGGCCGCCCGAGCCTGCCTGCGCCTGCGGTCCCGGGCTGGCAGGTGGGGTCGTGGAATCCTGGGCGGAGGCGGCGACGGCGAGGGAGAGGCCGATGAGAATGGGGTACAAGGACCGGACGTTCATGGGGGCTCCTGTGGGGCGAAGATGCGGCCCTGTCTGCATAGACGTTGGAAGCGCACGCGGGGACGACGGCTGGGGCTCGGCCCGGCGGGAATTGTTTTTGGCCGCTGACGGGAAAGTACAACTGCAGGTCCCCTTCGGCTTCGCTCAGGGCAGGCTTTCGACTCCGCTGAAGTACGCTTCGCTCAGGATGACAGCATCGGTGGTGATACAAAGGATGACAGCTTTGTGCCGACGGCTGATTTAGGATTCCTTATAGCTTCCTCTGAAGCTCACCGGAGGTCTGCGCTTGACTCGCAACCGTGTTGCAATTGCTGCTCTTTGTGCCTTTCTGCTTGCCTTCGCCGGGGGGGTGGGGTGGGGAGTTTCCCCGGCGGCTGGTCTGCCTGCTGCGCGTGGGCAGCGAGCTGAGCCGGCGCAACTGGAGGCGCTGAGCGGGGAGTATACCGACGCTGCCGACCCGGCTACTCCCTTCAGCTTTTATGTGCAGGACGGCAAGCTGATGGGGGAGTCGGAGCGGCTCGTGCCCATCGAACTTCACCCGAATTCGGCGACGGAATTCAATATTTCTTTAGCCTACGGGGCCGGCACTCCCGATGAGAAGGTGACGTTCAAGTTTACGGTGGACGCGGCGGGGCGCGGGGCGAGCATGACTGTGTCGACGCAGCCGGAGGAGGTTTTTCACCGAACGGGCGAGGCGGTACACCACGTCTTCCACGACTACCAGCGCAGCGAGGCCATGATTCCGATGCGCGACGGCGTGAAACTGCATATTGTTTACGTGAAGCCGGCAGACATCGGCGAGCCGTTGCCGTTCCTGATCCAGAGAACGCCGTATGGATGCGAGGGGACCAATCGCATGTCGTTCTCATCCGGCCGGGCGGAACTGGCGCGCGATGGCTATATCTACGTGTGCGGGGACATTCGCGGGCGCTACAAGAGCGAGAGCGAATTTGTGATGATGCGGCCCTTGATCGATCATGGCGCGGACCACAATGATCCCAAAGCCGTGGACGAAAGCACGGATGCATACGACACGGTGGCGTGGCTGCTTGCGAATGTGGCGGGGAACAACGGGCGCGCGGGTTTCGTCGGGACCAGCTACCCGGGATTTCTAACCATGATGGCGGGCATCGATCCGCACCCGGCGGTGAAGGCGGTTTCGCCGCAGGCGCCGATGATCGATGTGTGGATGGGCGACGACTTCTTTCATAACGGCGCGTTCCGGCAGACGTATGGATACGACTATGCGTATGGGATGGAGACCAACAAGGAGATCGCGGAGGTGGACTACGGGAAGGACAAGGACGGCAAGCCGCGCGATGGGTTCGATTATTTTCTTGAGCGCGGCAGCTTTCAGGAGGATGTGAAGAAGTCGGGGTCGAAGATGCTGCCTTCGTGGAAGCTGTTCCTGGAGCATCCGGCATATGATTCGGCGTGGTCGTCGCGCGGGGTGGAGCACCATTTGAACACCGTGGCTGTGCCGACGCTGACGGTGGGCGGCTACTACGACCAGGAGGATATGTTCGGGCCTCAACTTGAGTACCAGACCCTGGAGCCGCACGACACTCATCACGACAACTTTCTGGTGCTGGGCCCGTGGCGGCATGGATACTGGGCTTCGTCGTCGCGGCACCTGGGCGACGTGGACTACGGCGAACCGATCGGCAAGGAGTTCCGCGCGCAGATTGAGGCGAAGTTTTTTGCGCATTACCTGAAGGACGCGGCGGGGATCAATGCATCGGGATTCGACCTGGTAGACACAGCCAGCTTTCAGACGGGGTCGAACAAATGGATGCGGTACGCGCACTTTCCGCCCAAGGAGTCGCAGCCGACGAGCCTGCACCTGGCGGGCGATGGAAAGCTGACCTGGAGCGACTCGGCGGCTGAAGCCCCCAATGAATCCCCAAGCCAAGTAAGGACGAGTTATGTGAGCGATCCGGCCAATCCAGTGCCTTACCGGCACCGACCGATTCAGCCAACCTATGGGCACGGCTCCGAGTGGTTCAACTGGATGACGGAAGACCAGCGATTTGTGACCGACCGCAAGGACGTGGCAGTGTGGCGTCTGCCAGTTTTGAAGAAAGACATGGTGCTGACGGGCGAAGTGGTAGCGGACATCTACGCCTCGACCAGCGGCACAGACAACGACATGGTGGTGAAGCTGATCGACGAGTATCCCGACGATGCCAGCGTTGCTGACCCCAAATTGCGCGGCTACCAGCTGATGACCAACGAGGAGATCTTTCGCGGACGGTATCTGGAGGGTTTCGACAAGCCGACGCCGCTGCGGGCTGGGTCAGTGCATGAGTACAAGTTTTCGCTGCACGACGTGGATCACGTCTTCAAGGCCGGACACACGGTGATGGTAGAGGTGCAGAGCACGTGGTTCCCGCTCTACGACCGCAACCCGCAGACATTTGTGCCCAACATCATGACGGCCAAGCCGGAAGACTACAAGCCGGCGACGATTACGATTTACTCCGACCCGGCGCATGATTCGACGCTGCAGGTGCCGCTGATGAATGCCTGCGATCAGATCGATTGCTTTTGAGGGCGCCAAAATATCCGACACAGGGTTTTCCAATGCAAAGATGAGCCTGAAGGAAGTGAAGGGTAGGGGAAGCGGGTTTTGTCCTTTCGGGTTTTGAATTTAACTCAGCCAGGCAGTCTTTCCCTGGGGCGGAGGGATTGTGGGAATCGCTGCGCATGATTCCCATTTTCCGATGCACTGCTGGAAGAGAGTCAACCTTCCTGAACGCGCTCCTCCTTTGGTATACTCATACAGTTCACCTCAAGCGGAGGTGGCGAAATTGGCAGACGCACCAGCTTGAGGTGCTGGCGCCCACAAGGCATAGGGGTTCAAGTCCCCTCCTCCGCACCATGTTTGTCTGTACGGCATAGATTAGACAGGACTTGTAGGAGAGATCCGGAGGCTTCTTAACACTTCCAATACAAGGTGCTACAAGGGTTTCCTAGAAAACCGGGTATTCAGGAGAGGAGACTCACATGGCAAGTAGAGCAGTTCAGCTGTACAAGCACGTTAGCGCTCTTTGGGAAAAAGACAGAATTGTTTCATATTTAATTGGATTTCGCTAAATGCTGTTGCGGTTAGTATTCATACTCGGTCACCTTTGCTACAAGTAGGCAGTTGCTTATGAACTTGGGCCCGTAGGCCGGAGTCATGATAGAAAGGACGCAAGGATACGTGGCCTTTACAGTCACGGGGTCACCCTGCGCCGCATACAGAGTCGAGGTCGCGCCGGCGCAAGTGCTCCCGGATTCCGGTGTGCCGTTTATGTTGATAGTGAGGGTGATATTCGCCGCGGTCAAGTTCGGCGCCGCAGCTTCTATTGCCTTCAAGGTATCCGCACAAGGGTCCGAGGTGGTGCTTCGGATCGAGGACAGATACTGTCCGCCGAGGCCCACGGCATTGTTCAGGGTCACCTGGTTGTTGAAGGCTATCCCGAATGTAAAGATGGCCGTCATGACCATGAGCATCGCGGGCAAGGTCAGGGTGAGCTCGACCATCGCCTGACCCTGCTCGCCGCTGAGCAGCAGTGCGAGGCGGCGCTGCCCGGGAGACCGGGTTTCGGCGTGCGCCTTCGTCGCTATTGCGGCACGGTTCAGGGCGCGCCTGAGCGACCTTGTGATTCCGTCGAAATCGATTTCAATCTTCATCGTTCTTGCTCCATGCACTGTGGCATCGAAACTCCTGCTTAACAGTGCCATCTACTGCAACTCGTATACTGCTCAACAAAAAAGAACCCTGAGCGTCTGCTTTGGCAAGCGCTCCGGGCATTGACATCAGGTCGTATTGTCCGCTGCATCCATCGCAAAGCCGCCGGTGTTCTGTTGCACCTGGTGCTGGTGACCACGCCGTCCAATGCCCCGAGGACGGCGCGTGAAGCGATCGGAGTTGAGGGGCTCCGCGACCGGGTCTCCGAAAGCTGTGTGGTGCAAGGCGCCGTGAAAAGCGCGCCTTGCGATTTCAAGCTTCTGCTCCGTCTACGTGGCGTTGTTGGGGAGCAGCCGCGGAGTGGTAAAGGTTGCCGCGATGGCCTGAAAGATGTCGTTCAGGCTCACGGTTGGATGCGATGCGTCCTGGCATGTGCTGCCCGAGCCGCTTTGGTTGTAGTCGGAGAAGAACGTATTCAAGGACGAGGCTATATTCTCCATTGTCACGCACGGGGTGAGCTGGGAAAGCGAGAAATTCGCGTTGGCCCCGGTGGCAACAAGCGTCTTATCGGTCAAGCCGATGTTCCACCCGCTGTTGCATCCCTGGGCCTCCGAGCCGTACGCGACCCCGAACACTTTGGTTGATTGACTCGTAGCGTACTGAGCCGCCACGATTCCCTGCTGGCACTGATCCTTCCAATCTGGGTAAGCCCCCGTCCCGGTGAGAGCGGAATACCCGTAACCATCCGAGCTGAGAGCCGGAGTGTAAAATGCGGGGGTGGGATTGCCCGAGGTGTTAGGCCCTACCTCGCTGCCGGCCGGAGCCGACGGGAACTCATTCGCGTGCGTGCCTTGGGTGGTGCTTCCGTAGTCGCCGGAATTGTCTGCTGATCCGCCCGCATAGTAGCTGGCGTTGGCCTGGCCATCGCTGACGAAGATGAGCGCGTTCTTTCCCCCGTACAATGCCTGTTCGGCGGCCAGCGCGGCCTGTGCCTCATAGATTGCGCCTGCAAAGTAGGTGTTTCCGAAGCCGCTGCCGGAACCGGTGCCATCGATGCCGAAGGTATACGTCAGGCAACCCTTCGTGCCTCCGTACCCGACCGCTTTCACGAGGCTGGAACTGGAGTTCAGTCCGCCCGTGGCGGATGGTTCGTAATAATCGCTCAAAAACGGAGTGATCTGGTAGGTCGCGGTCCACTTCTTATTTGCAGACGCCGCAGCCGAGGTGGTTGTGTACTGCATAGACGTGGCGTCCGGCGCCCCCGTCAAGGCTGCCCCAGGAATCGGCAGAGTGTACGGCGCAGCGATTGGCTGCGCGGAATAGTTCGTCCAGGTGGCGGGGGTTCCGCCGCAATTGATGTCGTCGCTCACTGAAGGTACTGCGGTGCCGTTATACGACGTCAATACATTTGGAAATGTGAACAGGCTCATGCGAATATTCGAGCCAAGGCCGCTGCAGGTGGTTAGGCCCGAGGGGCAAGGGGGAGTGGCTTCGAGCATAGCCTGTGTGCCGCTCAATGCGCATTGGAACTCCGTTTGGCTGTTGCAGTTGGTGTCGGTCGTGGCCATGGATCCCGTGGAGTCAATGATGATGGCCACGTTCCACAGATTCCCTACGCCCTGAATGGACGCGGTCGCGGTTGCCGACACATTAAGGGTGGGGACGTGGAACATACTCATCAAGAATGTATTCACGGTTGTGCTGTTGGTAACCTGGATGGCATTTGGCGCGCTGCCAGAGACGCAAGTCTGTCCCTTCGGCATCAGCGAGTTGAGACACTTGGTCGTCATTGTAGTGGTAACAGTTCGCCCGGGATAGGCGTTCTCTTCTCCAGATCCCGGGCCGTACAGATTGGCAATGGTTGTTGTATTGACCGACGCCGAACTCGATGTGTACACATACCCGGAAGCGGCCAACGCCGCCGCATTGGCTGAATTCTGGAGTTGGCTTCGCACAACATAGGCCTGACCTACGTCAACCGTCAACCCCCCCACGCCAAGTAAGGCAACCATTCCTAACGCTACAAATGGGAGCGTCTGTCCACGCTGGTCGATTATCGCTCTTCTGGCAAAAGACAAAATTGTTTCATTTCTCATCGGATTTTCCTCATTGTTGTGGTCAGTATTCATATACGGTCGCCTTTGCTGAAAGCTGGCAGTTGCTTATGAAATGGGTGCCGAAGCCCGGAGTCATGATTGAAAGGAAGCATGGATAGGTGGCTGCTACAGTTACGGGTTCACCCTGCGCCGCAGCCAGAGTCGAAGTCGCGCCGGCGCATGTGTGCCCAGCTTCCGGTGTGCCGTTTATCGTGACAGTGAGGCCGATATTCGCCGCGGTGAGGCTCGGCGCCGCCGCTTTAATCGCTGTCAACGTATCCGCGCAGAGGTCCGAAGTGGTGAGCCGGATCGTCTGCACATCCTGTGCGGCGGCGCTCACGCCGCTGTTCAGGGTCATTTGTTGGTAGAAGGCTATCCCGATTGTAAAAGTGGCCGTTATGACGGCGAGCATCGCAGGCATGACTAGGGCGAACTCGACCATCGTCTGTCCCTGTTCGCCGCTGCGCAGCAGAGAGCGCCACCGCCTGGGGGGGCGGGTTTCGGCCTGCGCCTCCCTCTCTGTTGCGGCAAGGTTCACAGCGCGCCTGCGCGACCTTGTGATTCCGTCGAATTCGATTTGAGCCTTCATCGTTCTTTCCCCATGCACCGTTGCGTTCGACCTCTTTGCTCAACAATGTCTTCTATCTTCGTTAATCGGGTACGAGAATGCCATACCTGTTTCGCTCTAGCTTGCTGCAACCTTTCGCTTTAGCTTGCTGCAACCTCGGTAATACATTGGGAGGTACTGGTGGGGAACAAAAGCAATGCTTGTACCGCTCAACACCGGGACCTCTATGAACATCTAAGCGTACGATCCACGTTGTTACGAAACAATTACTCTTTTTTCATTTGTTGAGAACTAAAGTGGTAGCGGCATCGCCCGCAAGTTCGATTTGGTATTTGCAGCAGCCATTGACCATAATGCAACGTCATCCATCGGAAGTACCTGTAAACACTTGCATCCATACGAGGCCAGAATTTACACTGTTATTGGAAAACCTTTGGGGTAGTGGGTAGCTAGTCCCCTCCTCCGCACCATCTTGTCAAGATAAATCGTACAAACCAAAGAAAATAAAGCCCCTCAGGTAATCCTGAAGGGCTTTTTTCATGCTTAGAACTGGACAACGGGGGACATTAGGGGACAGTTGGAGGTCACTTTAAGGTTGGCTTTCATCGCTAAGCAACAAAATGGGTTAGTAAAATTTTTTCCAACATTGGTGGCAAAATCAGTGTCTCGCCAGTATACTGCCGCATCGCTAAGGCATCGCTAAGAAAACGGTGTCGCCCGTATCCGCTGCCAAGGGGTTACAGGAAAAATTCCCAAAATTCTGGTACGCTACAGTCACTCGGGTTATTTTGGCAACGTATGCCAAACCACTCGCTAGTTACCGTGAGCCCAACCCCAGTGTGGGCTCAGTCATCGGTCTGACGGACGGCCCCCTCAGACTGTCTACGAGTGTAGGTGAGTATATGCATCTCGTTTCTCCCTCAGGGCTGGAGGGGAAAGCGAGGCAGCGTGCTCATCAATCCGCCCGACACTTCCATTCTTGCCAATCTCCACGAATACCCTATACTCGCCACGCTCATTGTCATCGGCGTTCTCTGTGCCGCTGGCATCGTTATCACCTACCTGTTCCGGGTCATGGGAGATGTGGTTGACTCCTACTATGACTTCCGGGCAAAGTGCGCTGTGGCAAAAGAGCGGTTCCTCTCC
>DATKGE010000133.1:0-14702 GCA_035510955.1 Occallatibacter sp.
GGAGCGGTGCGTGCTGGAGCCGGGCGGGACGTTTTATGTTCAAGGAAAGACGCCGCCGACGGACGAGATCCAACACGCGGAAGTAATGAAGCGATTGAACGAGTTGAGCGCGAAGCTGGAGTTGCTGGCGCAGCAGAGGGGCGCCTGACGGGGAGCGGGGGACCGCTTATAATGGTGCTTGGAGGAATGGGTGAGTGGTTGAAACCGGCGGTCTTGAAAACCGTTTGCGGGGCGACTCGCACGGGGGTTCGAATCCCTCTTCCTCCGCCACAACAGATTACTGCGATGGGAACGACCGCACTTTAGCAGCGGTTTCGCCGGTTCCGTGGACGGCTTGGTTTCGGGCGTTGCCGCGGTGCGGAGTTGCCGAAGACGCTGCCATATGATGCAAGCTCCCCCGTTGGTAAGCGTAATCACTCCGAGCTTTAATGCGGCCCGGTTCCTGGAGGAGGCCGTCCGAAGCGTCCTGGCGCAAGACTACCCCCATATTGAGTACCTAGTTATGGATGGGGGCTCTACTGACGGGTCGGTGGATATCTTGCGATCATATGCAACTCGATTGACTTATGTCTCAGTTGCCGATGACGGCGCGGCAGACGCGATTAACAAAGGTTTCGCGAAGGCGCGAGGAGAGATTCTGGCGTGGCTGGGCGCCGATGACACCTATCTGTCGGGAGCGGTAAGCAAGGCTGTAGAAGCCTTGGCCAGTAATCCCGATGCCGCCGCGGTTTATGGCGAGGGCTACTGGACCGACTCCAGGGGAGAGGTGCTGGGGCGCTATCCGACAGCGGCTTTCGATCCCAAAATGTTCGCCCGGGAGTGCGGCATCTGCCAGCCGGCGTGTTTCTTTCGACGGGAAGCCATGGAAGCCGTTGGGATGCTGAATCCCGTTCTGCGGTCCGCCTTTGACTATGATCTGTGGATCCGGCTTGCGAAACGCTACCGGTTCGCGCATATTCCCGAGTATCTGGCGACCTCCCGCATGCACCGGGAAAACAAGACTCTCGGACAACGGCGGACCGTCTTCACGGAATCTATCGCCCTGCTGGCGCAACACTACGGGTACGTGCCGGTGAAATGGGCGTACGGGTATCTTTCGTTCCTGCGGGACCACCGGGATCAATTCTTCGAACCCCTGCGGCATTCGATTGCGACATATCTGTTGGCATTGCCCGCGGGGCTGAGGTACAACCCGGCGCATCCATTCAGGTACACGGCCGAATGGATTGCGGCTGTAAAAGTGTCGAAACTAAAGGCGATTGTGGCGCGGGGGGAGCGGCCGGATTCCGCGTAACGCGAGCCGCCGCACAACGGCGGAAGTTCGATTTCGAGTGCCATGCTATACTGTGGAAGCTGCTCTCAGGGCACTGTTTTGTGTGGGATAAAGGCCGGTTTTTTTAATGTGGAATGGCGACATACTTTTCGCATTCTCCAACTTCTGCTGTGCGTCTCGCGCGCCTCGGGTATGGTGCAGCAATTGTGTGATCGGGCCATCTGGCCGAACCACGGCGGACTGATTATGAGCGGCTGGGTATTCGAAGTGACCGAGGCATACGCCGGGCGCGCGGCGACCGCACAATGAGAGGCCTCGCGAACGCCAAACCATGAGCCAAGCGGAGAAATGTTGGTGTGGGAACGTTGACTTACGGCCTTTCTCAGACGATTATCTGCGTTGTCCGGTTTGCGAAACGCTAGTCGTAGCTCGCATGCCCGATCCGGACACATTGCTTGTCTCCGACGATGAACGGGACTTCTACGGCCGGCAATACTACGAATCCTATCTGACCGACCATTACAACCTCCCGAAACTCGCCGACCGCATGCGCACGGACCTCCCGGAACGCTGCCTTCATTGGCTGCGCGCCCTATTGAGATTCAAGCTTCCACCTGGCAGGGTACTCGAGTTGGGCAGCGCTCATGGGGGCTTCGTCGCCATGCTGCGATGGGCTGGGTTCGATGGGACGGGTCTCGAACTGAGCCCCTGGCTAGTGGAACTCTCGCGTGCGACCTTCGGATTTCCAGTTCTGCAAGGGCCCGTGGAAACACAGAACATCCCGGATGCCAGCCTGGATGCAGTCGTTTTGATGGATGTAATCGAACATCTCGCTGATCCCGAAGTTACTCTACGACACTGTTTGAAGGCTCTTAAGCCCGGTGGCGTTCTCCTCATTCAGACACCGCGATATTGCGAAGGGAAGACCTATTCCCGAATGGTGGCCGAGAACGATCCCTTCTTGGTACACCTCAAGCCTGAACAACACTTGTTTCTATTCAGCGACACAGCCATGGGGCGCCTGCTTGGAAAACTCGGGCTCAGCGCAGTGGAACTGCTGCCCCCGATCTTTGTGCAGTACGACATGTTCGTTGCGGCCTCGCGGCAGGCCTTCGCAACCACCGCCCCCAGTGAAATCACCGCAAGCCTCATCGCCACCTCGTCCGGTCGCCTCGTAGACGCCCTTTTGCAACACGACGATCATTTGAAGGAGACTATGCGATTGCGGCAAGTCGCGGAAGACGATCGCATCGCCCGCTTGCGCGTGATCGAGGACCAAGGCCGCCAGTTGGGCGAGGTAGAGGCCCAGCGCAACGATCTTCAGTTCGAAATGGCCGATCTGCGCCGGCAGTTCGAGGAGGCGCAAGCCGACCGGGCCGCGCGGCTGCAAGTGATCGTGGACCAGGGCCGCCAGTTGGGCGAGGTAGAGGCCCAGCGCAACGATCTTCAGTTCGAATTGGCCGATCTGCGCCGGCAGTTCGAGGAGGCGCAAGCCGACCGGGCCGCGCGGCTGCAAGTGATCGTGGACCAAGGCCGCCAGTTGGGCGAGGTAGAGGCCGCCTGCAACGCGCTGATTGCGCAGCATGCCTTCGACTTGCAGACGGTTCAATGCCGGGATGCGGAACTCGGCGGAATTCGGCGCGGCGTTACCCAGTCGATGGACAGACTGCTCGCGTTTGGAACGCTTTTCGACGAATTACGGCCGGGCAGGATTCCTACCTGGCTAGGAATGTCCCGGTGGGCCCGATTCCGGGACCTACTACAAGATTTGACCGAAGGCCTGCGGAGAACTGTGGAGGGCAAGTCCGACGTTCCCTAAGAGAGGGGACCGCTGCGAGATCGTTCATTTCGGGACCCCATCGCGCGAGGTTAATCGGGGAGTCCGTAATATCCCCAATGACCAGGAAACCAACGTCGCGTCCTGACGGCAGTGGTATTGCTTTTACAATAGCCGGTACGCCGTAGTAGAATATTGAATTCCATGAAGAATCGCGCCGTACTCTATGGTCTTCCGGCCGGGGCTGCTCTACTCTTTATGCTGCCCAGGCTTGCATCGCCGCAGTTTGGCTTTCTGGATGATGCTGCCACGCTCAAATACGGGCGAGAGCTGACTCACAGCTTTCATAGTCTGCTGGGTATCTTTACCGCGATAGGCGATACTGGGCGTTTCATTCCGTTCTACTGGCTATACTATTCAGTTGTCTACTGGCTTGGCTGGGCAAATCCACTCATTTTTTATTTGGCGAATGCGGTTTCGCTTATCGTCATTGTCGTAACACTCGTGTCTTTCATGCGTTTCCGCGGCGCTTCCGTACTCCAGGCGTCCGCCGCCGGAATTCTATTTGTCCTTTGCGGCCCCGCCCTAGAAAGCTACTATACCAATTCACAGGAAGGCTGCCCTCAGCTTGCCCTAATTGGAACCTCCTTCGTGCTATTGGCCGCTTATTCGGTAGCTAAGGTCCCCGCTTGGCGCTTTCTCATAAGCCTGTGCCTCTTTCTTGTGTATTTAGGCGCAAACTGCGCAATGGAGACCTCGGTTGCCATGGCTGGAGTCGCCATCGGCTGGGCGGTCTCGGCAAGACTGAGACTAAGCGCCGTGGACGACAGGCTGACAAGCGCTGCAACCCGAACCATGGCGGTGACGGCTTTATTCGCGGCTATTGCATGGTACCTTCTTCGCGCGCATTTTCTGCACGTTTCCCTTACGGGCGGAACCTATACTTCCGGTTACAAATTACAGTGGCAGCAGTTCGTGAGCACCGGAAGCGGCTGGCTATCGCTACTGTTCCGAGATTTTCCCTATCTACTCCCGTTAGCAATTCCGATGCTGATTCTAACTTTGGGCAAGAGGCAGGCCCAGACACGACTTATTATCGATTCACTAGTCTGGGTGTCGGCGTGGGTCTGCATCTACTTGCCCTGGCAGAGCGCGCTCGAATACTACATGTTGCCCTGCGCGATTGGATGCGCGATTCTCGGCGGTATCGCCGTCGGCCAGATGTGGGAGCTTCTCCGTAGCTATCGTAGACTGTCGATCCGGGCTGCCGCGACCCTCGCCGCCACCCTGCTCTTGGTTACCTGCGTCAATAACTGGACAAATGCGCGCTATCAGATGGCGATGGACAGGTCAAATATGGCCTTGATCGATTACCTCGCAACATTACCACTCCATAGCCGAGTCTTGATTAACATACAAGAGCCGAATGAATATGAATATGAGATCGGCCTCCATCTGGTTGAGTTGAAGCAGCGTCCCGACATTGTGGTGGATTATTTCCGTCTTCAAACCGCATCTCCCGATGAGGGCCCCGCCCTGTACTATGTCGCGACGCCCATTGTCGAAAATGAATTGCACCCCTCGGTGCGGTATGGGCTGTACCAGGGAGGGGCCGCACAGTGGGGCCGGGTGCTATCTGAGTTTATTGGAAAGAAGTCCAGTCTGGTCTATCACGTCGAAAATCAAATGCGCAGCGCGGATATCGGCCTTCATCGGCTCATTTGCCCTTTGGTAGGTCCCGGCAGGGGACTCTATTGCAACGTGCCCCGCCCGTTTATCGATGGGCGGATGCTCGCGTATGGATGGGATGTTTACCGCGTTGCCCGCCGCGTTGAGGACGTCGCCCAACCGGCGGTTTTTTTCCCCGGGGGCTCTTGGCTGCTGCGGCTTGCAAACGGGGCCGTGCGCCACATACGGTTCGGGGAAGCGGGCGATTACCCCCTGAGCGGCGATTGGGACCATCGCGGCGCTACAGGTATTGGAGTCTACCGGCCCAGTAACAAGACTTGGTATATCGATAGCGATCTGGACGGAAAACCGGACATAGTATTCCAATGGAATGAGATGCAGCCGGGAGACATCCCCATTGCTGGGGACTGGTATGGCCAAGGCAGGGCAAGCCCCGGTTTCTTTCGCCCAGCGGATTCGGCATGGCACCTCCTTCATGGCTTCCATGAGGAAGAAGGTGAATTGGTGTTACATTTCGGGAATCCGGGTGACGTGCCGCTTGCAGGGGACTGGGATGGGGATGGTTGGGATACGATCGGCGTTTATCGAAGGAATACCGGCGAGGTGGTCTATCAGAACGTGTTGGCGGCGAAAGCAGCGCTGTTCTCATATAGGGCCAAGCCCGGTTCGACCCCGGTGGTTGGGCGCTGGAGCGGCGGCGCGGCGGATTCGCTTGCGTTTGTCACCGACCAGTCGTGGAGTCCGAGGATGGTAAACTGCCTCGAAGAACCCAGTAACTCTCCTGCCGACTTTGGTTTTGGACTAGGAGGGGGACGACCGTTGGCCGGCAACTGGCGATAAGGCCCGGTGATATGCCGCTATCCGGCCCGAGCGCGGACAATGAACTGATAGGCGCACATTGATTTCCAAAGACGCGCCGTCTGAAACGAGAGCCGTTCCCCCCAACGCACCACTAGGGTGTTCTCCCATCGCGGCAGAGCCAGACCGATGGGCACTCCCGAGCAGCGCACCGCCTCCACGCGGAAGCCAGCTCGGAGCAGCAACGCCGCCCAACCTTCCCACGTGTAGAAATGCAGATGGGTGCTGTCGAACAGGCCTCGCTGGTGCTGCGGGAAGCGACCCATCAGCACGTTCCAGCGAAAATAAACATGGCCGCTATTGGGCAGCGAACCAACTAGCATGCCCCCCGGCGCCAACCGCGCCCGACATTCCTTGAGCAGTTCAAGCGGAGCCCGTAGATGCTCCAAGACATCGGCGCAAATAATGTAATCGAACTGGCCCCGCAGCTGAGGTAGGCCATCGTCGAGGTCCGCGCCGGCGAATTCCACTGTGGGCGGGTGCGGACTGTTGGGCCAATCGATGCTGGTCACCGCGAACCCGCGTTCCGCCAAAATCTCCGACAAATAGCCTATGGCGCAGCCTACATCGAGAACCCTGCGGCCCTCCCCGCGCTCTGGGAATTCGGCCAGCAACAGCCTGTGACTGCTGTGGTGGGCCGCCTTAAACTGATACCGGGAAGCTTGCTCAACCGTCGCCGCCATCGGATCATTATCACACGGCCAGGGGCATTGCTGCTACCCCGGGAGTCAGGAGTAGCGTTGCTCCACCTCGCGTTCACTGATCCAGCCGGAACCTGACTGTATTGTCTTCATTCGAAAACCTCAGATTCCTGACGGCAATCGCCAGTCGACGTGAGTCGTTAGGGCTGGCCACGATCCCGGGACGCTTGCTGACGAATTCCAGCACATTCTTGCCAGCAGCTAAATCGATACTCACGGCAAAATCCTTGAAGCAGAACTCTCCGTCTATTGCCTGCTCCCAAACAGC
Organism: Occallatibacter sp.; assembly: GCA_035510955.1. Classification (GTDB taxonomy): domain Bacteria; phylum Acidobacteriota; class Terriglobia; order Terriglobales; family Acidobacteriaceae; genus Telmatobacter. Next base: position 6,567 of record DATKGE010000133.1, read on the forward strand.
GCGGCCGTTAACGGACACGCGGACTTCATTAGGGCGCTGAAGCGACGCGAGTTGACCTTCGACTCGCATTCTCAGAGGGCCTCGCGCGCTGGCCAATAAGCAGCCCTCGCCGCTCGACCAGCGCAGCCAATCGGAACCACTCTGCTCGACAAACGACCACCCCCGGGAGAAACCAATACGGCACGGGCTATTTTCCGCCGAAACGGCGTCGAATCGATGCAGCGCGCGCCTGGCATGGGTGCGCGCCAAATGATACGGCTGGTACGCCAGCCGCTGCCACCAGTATCTGCTCCAGGAGAATGCTTCGACGGCTTCCCGGAGTGCGCGCAAATGAGCCTGGGACATGCGCTCGGCCGAGAAAGTGCGCGCACGGATTCGACCGCGCTCAATCAGAGTATCGCGCTTCAATCTGTTTTTCCAAACCGTTGAAATGGCGCCGGCGAGGGCCTCTGCGCTCAAGGGATCGAAGTATTCCGCCGCATCGCCACAGATCTCAGGCAGGCAAGTGCTGGTCGACGCCACCACTGGACAACCGGACGCCATCGCCTCCACCGGGGGCATACCGAATCCCTCAAACAACGACGGGAAGACCAGCATTTCAGCGGACCGAAACAGCCAGGCCATTTGGGCCACGTTCACATATCCCGGTGCGAAGATGAGGTCGGATACGCCGTATTCCCGCGCCTTGTCGAGAAGAGGGTATCCGTTGGGCATGTCGAAACCCGTAAACACGGCAGGGACGGTTTCACCGTGTGCGCTTAAGATTCGCAAAGCTCTCAAGAGTACATCGTGGTTCTTGTGGGGCCATCGGTTGGCCGGGAAGAATACAAATCGCGAAAACGGCAATTCTACCGGAGATGTGTCGCCTCCCGACTCGATGTATGCCGCATCGGCGCACAGGTACGCCACCACGATCTTTCCGGGATCCAGGTGGTGGTGTTCGGCGATCGTCGACTTCGAAAACTCGGATATGGTAACCACCCGGTCCGCTGCCCTGGTAGATGCGGGGAAATACAAAGCCCTGCTAAATAGGTCGCCAGGGGTGAAGAACTGAGGATAGAAAACCTCCTGAATATCGACCAGCGTCACAACGGTTGGCACTGGCAGGGACCGGGGCCACAGCACGCCAAAAGGGCAGAAGTACAAGTCCAAGCCAGCGACGTGTTCTGCAATTTCACTCTGATCGGTCAGTAGGACGGCATCGTCGCGCCAACGGGCCGACTTAAGCCTTTCGAGTTCGGCGGAGTTGTGCGCAAAATGAAACAGAACGTATGTGTTATCTGAGTCGTTTTGGAGCAGCCAGTCAAACAGATTAATGAAATATTGTTTTAACCCGCCGATGTGAGCTTGAAGCAGAAAACAATTCACGCCAATTCGCATGGTGATCGTCACTCATGATTCGTTGCTGGGCCCGAGCACGGCGGAACACGGTCATTGGGAATAATCGTACCGCCATAACCCCACCCAGTGTAACACCCAAGCGCTTCGCGAAATCGTCGGGAGTGGCGGAAGTTACGCCTGACTTGGAAGCGCCATGCCCGGCGCCCACGGCGACGCCACGCCCGGCGTCGTAGTACCATATTCATTGCCATGCGAAAACGCCTCGCGTCAGCCGTAGCCAATCTCATCGAGCGCTTCACCCACGCACCTGTCACGGCTTTCAAGCCAGCCCATGGGGTGGAAGTGCGCTCCTTGTCGGACTTCATCGCTGAAACTGCAAATTCGCGGCCTGACCTCGCCGATGTTCGCAATTACAATCACCAGATGATCGATATCTTCGGCACCTTGAGAACGCTCAAGGGCAAGTCGCTACTCGATATCGGCGCCTCGCCGCATGGCTTCGCCTTAGAAAGGGCGCTGGAGGTCGGAGTCTCTTACTATTGCGGCGTCGGTCTCGGCGTTGCAAAAGACGTGGAACTGCGGACCAATTCCTCTCGCGCTCATTTGGTCAACCTGAATGCGGAACACGTGCCAACGGCATCGGAGTCCTTTGACCTGATAATTTCGCTTTCTACGTTCGAGCACTTCTTTCATCCGGACGTAGTGTTGAAGGAAATGCATCGCGTCCTGCGGCCGGGGGGAGCGGCCCTCGTCAGTTTTCAGCCAATCTGGACGTCGGCGCGCGGGCACCACCTGCATCACCTGCCCGACGTGTGCCCCCTGGTTCCCCCCTGGGCGCATCTTTACTGGACTCCCGAACGGATGCGAGCTTCGCTATCGCCCTCATGGCCCGCCGGCGCATCAATGACCGTCGACCAGGTGGTTAACTGGATTTATCATAGCGACGAGATCAATAGGTTGGATATTCGACAATTGCGTTCCTTCTTTCAAACTTCGCCGCTTACAATTGAGTGGATGACGCCGCTCGCGGATGAACTCACCGATCGGGAGCGGGCAATCGCCGGCGAGTTGTCCGCGACCTTGCCGTTTTCGGCGGAGGAGTTGCGAGTCAAGGGTTTCTCGGCCCTGCTCGTCCGGAATCAATCCCATGAGTGATTGCCCCGTCATCACCATCGTTACGCCTTCGTTTAACCAGGCGGCGTACATTGGCCGGACCATCGAGAGCGTCATCTCTCAGGAAGGGGCATTCCGCATTGAGTACCTCGTCATGGACGGCGGTTCGACGGATGGCTCGGTCGAAACGATCGGTCATTACGCAGAACTACTGAAGCGTGGTGACTATCCGATACGATGCGCCGGTGTGCGCATGGAATGGGTCAGCGGCAAGGACCGCGGCCAGTCCGACGCCATAAATCGCGGGCTCCGGAAAGCCGCGGGGGCATTCGCCGCTTACATAAATTCGGACGATGTTTATTGTCCCGGCGCATTCGAGTTTGTGAGCCGGACGTTCCTGGATAATCCCCAGGCGGATTTCGTATACGGGGACGGCGACGTCATCGACGAAGAGGGCCGGCGCCAGTGGGAATGGCTCTCCCGGCCATACAATCACCGCGTGATGACCTCGTACCACTTTCTGTGGAACGACTTTACCAACTACATCATGCAGCAAGCCACATTTTGGCGGACCGATGTACACCGCCGCATTGGCCTGTTCGATGAGGACTTTCATTTTGCAATGGATGTCGAATACTGGACTCGGGCGGGACACGCCCGGCTGAACCTATTGCATGTTCCGGTAAAGCTCGCCGGATTCCGGATGATCTCCGGCACAAAATCCCTTTCCAGCCCCGTTGCGTTCTGGAGCGATCAACTGGAGATTTTTCGGCGGCGCCGCGGGGCCGGCAAGCTATCCAGATTCCTCGCGTTCTACTATTTCAACTGGATGAAGTATCGCAACTTCGACCTGGCCGGTGCTCGCACGGAGGCCGACAGTATCTTCGACCGTTGGCAGGCTCTGCTGGGGCGGGAGCAGGCCGAACTTCGCCGGCAAAGTGAGCGTGCCTTCCCGGTTGCCTGCTTTTTAGCCGCGATTGAACTCCAGAAGAGGGGCGACTTCGAAGGGGCATGCGCGGCGATCCGCCTGGGAAAGGATCGAGGCAATTGGAATAGCCGCCGTTTAGCCTTCTTCTATGCCAGCCTGAACCAGGTTCTTGGGTATAAACAGGCACGCAGACTTGATACAATAGTCGATCGTTCAATTCAACTTTATCGCCGCAAGCGATTCGACTACCGGTACCATCGGCAACGGAGCGCGCCATGAGCAACAGCCCTTTCATATCGGTCGTCATTCCCACCTGCGATCGCGAAGAGTATGCCATGGAATGCTTGGCTAGCATTCTCAATCAGGATTATCGCGATATCGAAGTCCTGGTGATCGATCAGGGCCCACCCGGTCAGTTGGCGCGGCTGATCGCCGCTGCGTATCCCGGCGAAACGAGATTACTTTACTTCAACCTCGCTCGCGCTGGCGCTGCGAAAGCCAGGAACTTTGGCATCGAAAACGCTAGAGGCTCCGTGCTGGCATTTATCGATGACGATGCGATAGCCCGTCCTGGCTGGCTGAACGCAATTGCGGAAATGTTCTCTTCACCCTCCCGCCCGGCGCTGATGGCAGGACGCCTCGAACCTATTTGGGCGGTCCCCAAACCCGATTGGTATCCCGCCGAGAGAGAGTTCTTGTTGGGACTTTACAATATCGGTGACGATGTACGGCCGATGCCGGAAAGTGATCTTCCCATTGGCGCTAATTTGGCCGGCTGGCGCGAAACGATTATCGAGATGGGGGGGTTCGAAGAGCAACTGGGCCCTAACTATTTCCGGAAGCATCCGATGCTGACAGGCGAGGACACCGTTCTTGGGAAACGGATTCGCGGCGCGGGCCATGCCATCTATTACAACCCTTCGGCGTCAGTGGGCCACCGGATTTCAGCGAAGAAGCTTACTCGGAAGTACTTTCTCAAACGTCACTTCTGGGAAGGGGTGACTATCATCGAAGAGATGGCCGTACTCGGTCAACTTGGCACTGGCATTTCGGGTTACTTCAAGTATCATATCCGCGAAGCCTGCCTCGCGTTTGCTCGTTTCCTTCTGCCCGGCTATGAGCACCGATACACCCATCCGAAACCGGTTATTCGCATGCTCGCGCTCGCTCGTGTCGCATATTCCTGCGGGGTAATTTATTGCCTTCGTGACATGCGCCACCGCGTGGCCGAGGCCAAAAGCCACACGGCGCCGGCAAAACTATGAGAACTCAGGCCCGCCCTGCGCAATCGCCTGGATGCGGGCGTCGTCTATCCCCAGCCGGCGGCAGTCGTTGAGCAACATTTCGCGTATCAGTTCCCTTAAGCCAATCTGGTGACGCCATCCCAGTACCCGTCGCGCTTTGGCAGCGTCGCCCTGCAAAATCGTCACATCTGAAGGCCGATACAGTTCTGGATCCGCGACTACGTACTTCTGATAGTCCAGGCCAACACAGTGGAATGCCAGTTCCACAAACTCCCGCACCGAGTGCGTCTCACCGGTGGCAATCACATAGTCGTCCGGTTCCGGTTGCTGCAGCATCAGCCACATCGCCTGTACGTATTCGCGCGCATGGCCCCAGTCCCGCTTCGCTTCAAGGTTTCCCAGCCGCAGTTCCTTGGATTTTCCGGCCGCCACGCGGGCCACCCCGGCGGTGATCTTTCGTGTAACAAACTCGAATCCCCGGCGGGGCGACTCGTGGTTGAATAGGATGCCGCTGGTCGCGTGCATTCTATACGCCTCCCGGTAATTGCGAGTCAAATCGAATCCCGCCACTTTGCTGATACCATATGTCGACCGTGGATGAAATTGCGTACGCTCCGTCTGGGGCACTTCTTGGGCCTTACCGAACATCTCGCTCGATCCCGCGAAATAGAAACGACACTGGGGCGCCAAGCCCTTCAGAACAGCCAGCAGGTGGTGTGTGCCGTTGACATTGGTTTGGATGGTGGAGAACTCATCGTCGAACGAATAACTCACGAAACTCTGGGCCGCCAGGTGATAGCACTCATCCGGTCTTACTTGCTGTACTACCTGATGAAGGCTGGCATAGCTTTCGAGCGAACCGGCGTGCAACTTCAGTTGCGAACGCACCGCTTCCAGCCGGTGAAGCCGGTTCTCCGGGTCCTCCAGGGCTACACGCCGCACGATGCCGTGCACCTCGTAGCCCTTCGACAGCAGGAATTCCGCCAGATACGATCCGTCCTGGCCAGTAATGCCGGTGATCAATGCACGTTTAGGCATGCGAAAACCGATCTTAACACGCCGGTCCTCTATAAAGCTCCCAGCGCCCACCGTCGGATCCGAAGTGAGTGCACCGGGTGGCCGCGAGTTGGGCCGCTGGCCTATGGGACCCGGAGCTTTCGCGTTGCGCTTGCGGCTCCGCCTGACAGCAACAGCCGGCTTTCCTTTGAAGTGCATGCCTCGCGCTACACCGCCCACAATCGGGACTTGGTCCGGAACACAGCGAGGCCGTTAGCGTGCGGCCGCCGCGCGCCCCGCGTACGCCTCGGTCACCTCAAGAACCGAGCCGCTCATAATCAATTCCCCGTGATCCAGCCAGATAGCCCGGTCGCATAATTGCTGCACCATGCCGGAAGCGTGCGATACGCAGAGCAGGGTCTTGCCTGCATTCCGGAACTCGTGGATTTTTTCGATGCACTTGGCCTGGAATGCCTGGTCCCCAACCGCCAGCACCTCATCCACCAGAAGAACCTCGGGGTCCACGTGGACGGCCACCGCAAATGCCAGCCGCATGACCATGCCGGTGGAATAGGTCCGCAGTGGCTCGCGCATGAATTCCCCGATCCCGGCAAACTCTGCGATCCGTTCGAACGACTCGTTGGTTCTTTTGCGGCTCAGCCCGATCAGGGCGGCGTTCAGCCTTACGTTTTCCGCCCCGGTCAGGTCCATATGGAATCCCGCACCGAGTTCCAGCAGCGCCGCCACCCGACCATTGACGGTAACGCTGCCTTCATCGGGCTGGGCCAAGCCTGCCACCAAGCCCAGCAGCGTGCTCTTGCCCGCTCCGTTTGGCCCGACCACAGCCAGGCTCTCTCCCGTCTCCAGGTGGAAGGTAACGTTCTTCAGCGCGTAGAACCGCTGCCGTTCCTCAGGGTTGAACCACCGCCGGACGCGATGCCGCAGCAGCATCTGGCCCGCCAGGCGCGAGAAGGTCTTGGAAACGCTTTGGAATTCAATAGCGCGCATGTCCCTACAGATGATCGTAAAAATGCTGTTTCAAATGGCGGAACACCAACCACCCGGTTCCGAACATAAATATCGAGCTGAACGTCAGCTTCATCATGGTGCCCAGCACCGGGGGCTTGGCCTCCAGCAGGATATTCCGCATGCATAACACCAGGGCCGCAACCGGATTGAACTGATACAGATCCCGGTACTCAGCCGGGATGATGGAAAAGGGATAGAATATCGGGACCATCCAGAAGAGTACCGTATTAGCGGACTCCACAACATAACGCATATCCCGGACGTACACGTTGAGAGCCGAAGTGATCATCGATAGCCCGCAGACAAACAGGATTTCCATGATCCAGAGAGCCGGTAGCCAGGCCCAATAACGATTTGGCATCTTTCCGAATGCCATCGCGATCACAAACAGCAGACCCATCTGGATGAACAGGTGCAGACAATTGGAAAGCACGGACGCCAGCGGAATGATCTCGCGGGGGACTGCAACCCGTTTGATCAATTGCGCACTATCGACCACGGAAGTCGTCCCGGTGGCCCAGGCGAGACTGAAAAAACTGTATGGTACGATACCGCACAGAATAAAGAGTCCGAAATCCGGGATCTTATTGGGAAAGATTCTTGTGAAAACGAATGTTAGTACGCCCATCATCACAAGCGGATTCAAGAGCGACCAGAGCACCCCCAGGGACATGTTCCGATAGCGGATTTTAAAATCCTTTTGTACCAAGCTAGAGATCGCGAAAAGTCTGTCGCCATTCCACATACTAGATCGCCCTGACGGACGCTCGACACACGGAGCCGGAGCAAGTGAACAGAAGAGGTTGAAAATTCAGTATACCATGCCTCTCGCAATGATTTTCAGCTTGCGCGGGGCACGCGGCCGCGGCTCCGCGCACCTCGACTGTGTTGAAATAGAACTTGCCATGAAAACGAAGAATATCGGAGCGGTGCTGGCCCTGATGACGGCCTCCCTGCTGCCCGCGGCAGAACCTTCCGTGCCTCCCGTGGCCCAAAACATCCTGGGGATTTTCCACGACCTGCGCGAGGCGGTCGACGCGGTCCGTGTTGAAAGAAGAGGACCGGCGCTTAAGACCGTGAACCTCGTAGCCCTTGGATAGGAGCAATTCGGCCAGGTACGAACCATCTTGGCCGGTGATCCCCGTAACGATAGCCTTTTTCATTAGAGTGTCGATGGAAACGTTAGATTCTAACATGCCGCCTGGTCTCCCGGCTGCCTTCGCTTCATCCTGCTTCGGAGGCTTCACCTTACACTTCAGGTTGGCGTGGCGCCGACACCGGGCCATGCCCTTTCAGTTGATGCACTTCACGATCCGGTTCTCGGTCCAGACCTGGCGCAGGCTGAAATGAGAACCTTGCCCGAGGTGCGGATTTCCCGGATTTTGGCGGCGCACTTCTCTTGAAACGCGGCATCTCCAACGGCCAGCATTTCGTCGATCAGCAGGATCTCGGAATTAACGTTGACTGCGATCGAAAACGCCAACC
>DATKGE010000134.1:0-17184 GCA_035510955.1 Occallatibacter sp.
GGTCCCACCCGCGGCATTCGCAGCCACTCCGAGCTGCTGAAGCTACCTGACCGGCGGGCCTTTGTCGCCGGACACGTGCAGCGCGTCTTTGAGACAGAACTGCGCACCGGCCTTCGTGAGCGCATGCCTGCACGTTATCTGGAACTCGAACAGTTGCGCCTCACCGGCCTGGTGGCCGAGTGGTTGGACTACGAATCTGCCCGCGTGCCCTTTGATGTGTTGAAAACGGAAGCGGAGCGCGGCGTCTCGCTCGCCGGCCTCATCTTCGATTTGCGGCTGGACCGGATCGACCGGCTCAACGACGGCTCCCTGCTGGTGATCGACTACAAATCCGGCGACGTCTCGCCGAAATCCTGGGAGCTGCCAAGGCCTGACGACGTCCAATTGCCGCTTTACGCAGGCTTCGCGCGCGATGAAGACCAGCTCCTCGGCGGACTGGTGTTTGCCAAGCTCCGCGCAGGCAACCTCGCATTTGCCGGCTGTGTCGGTGATCCCTCGGCAACGTTAATTCCCGGCCTCAAGAACCACACGTCCCTGGCCAGGGACGCCCTCACCGCCGAGAAGCTCATCGCCTGGCAGGAAGCCATCGAGCAGCTCGCGATGGACTTCTTCAACGGCCGCGCCGAAGTTGACCCGCGCGAATACCCAAAGACCTGCGAGCGCTGCGGCCTGCAAACCCTCTGCCGCATTCAGGAAAAGCAGGCCGTGGTTGAAGATACCGAAGACGGCGAAGACCCGGAGCCGGACGATGAATGAGGCTGCGCCCAGGTCTTCGCCACCCGACCAACTGCAGCGCGCGCAGGCCCTCGATCCGGCGCGCTCTATCCTTGTCCAGGCCCCGGCCGGCTCCGGCAAAACAACTCTGCTCACCGAGCGATTCCTCACTCTTCTCGGCGAAGTGGACGATCCCGGCCAGATTGTCGCAATCACATTCACCACCGCCGCAGCCGCCGAGATGCGCAATCGCATTCTGGATGAACTGCGCAAACACGAACCGAGTGCGCTGGCGCAGCGTGCCCTCGACCGATCGACCGCACGCGGTTGGAAGCTGCTTGATCTGCCCGCGCAGCTCCGTATCTCCACCATCGACTCCTTCTGCCGCGATCTGGCCCTGCAGCAGCCGCTGCTCTCCGAACTCGGCGGCGGCCTGGCCATCGCCGAGCAACCAGACGATCTCTACCGCCGTGCCGCGCGCAGCACCCTGGAGCAAATCGGCGATCCGGCTGATCGCGCGCTCAGCCAAGCCGTTGAAGAACTCCTCAAGTGGCGCGACAACAACTGGCAGGAACTCGAAGACCTGCTGGTGGATATGCTCTCCAAGCGCGACCGCTGGATGCACGGTTTCGTGCTTGAACGCGAGCCCGATTGGGATGCCTTGCGCCTGCGCTTGGAGCGGCCCTTTGCCAATGCCGTCCGCGCCGGACTCAACCAGGTCAGCCTGCTGCTGGACATGGTTCCGGGCGCGCGCCAGGAAGCGGAGGCGCTGGCCCGCTTCGCCTGCTCCCAGACTGGCGGCGAACTCCACCGGGAACTGGCCGAGATTGCCGAGTTCCCCAGCGCGCCGTTCCTGACAATCGAAGCTCTCGAAGAAGCACAAGGCGCATTCGTTTGCCTGGCGCATTTGGTCCTTACCAACACCAGCACACTCCGGAAAAGCATCGACAAGCGACTCGGCTTCCCTTCCGACCGCAAGCCCGAGAAGGCGCGGATTCTCAACTTCATTGCCGACCTCGCGGCTGTTCCCGGACTCGAGTCCGCTCTCGCCGCCGTCCGCAATCTGCCCCCCGCGCGCTACGCCGAAGACGACTGGAGGATCGTTCGCGCCTGCTTCACCCTGCTGCGCCACGCCGCTGCCCAGCTCCAGGTGGTCTTCGCGGAAGCTGCTGCGGTCGACTTCATTCAAGTGGCGCAGATCGCATTGGGCGTCCTGAAAGGGGAGGAAGGCTTCCCCAGCGATGCGGCCCTGGCCGTCGCCGACGGCATCCACCATCTGCTGGTCGACGAGTTCCAGGACACCAGCCGCCGCCAGCACCAGTTGCTCGCCGGACTCATCGCCGCCTGGCCCGACCGAACGGACCGCACCTGTTTCGCCGTCGGCGACCCCATGCAGTCCATCTACTTCTTCCGCGAAGCCGACGCCGAGCTCTTCGCCCGCGTCCAGAAGATCGGACTTGAAATTTCCAACGCCGAACCGCTGGCTCTCGATTTCGTGCCGCTCTCGGCCAACTTCCGCACCACGCTGGCTCTGGTGGACCGGTTGAATGAGGTCTTCGAGAGATTATTCGCGGCGGGCGACGGGAGTGGGGTGACTTTCTCACCTGCTGTTCCCGCACGAGACGCTTCGCCCAGTGGCGCCGATCCTCGCTTCAACCTCCATCTCAAATTCTTCCCCAAGCCCAGTCTCGGCAAAACCGCGAGCCTTTGGCCGAATGCCGCATCTTTTCCCCTTCACCGAAACCCCCACGGAGTTCTAATTCCCCCTTCGGTGGCTTTTGGCAAGAGAGCAAGAGACAACGAAACTCAACCGTCATTCGCCAACTCAGATGCCACCGAAAAGGAAACGGCCCGCGCCGCGCAAACCGCCGAGATTGTCGAGCTGATCCGCAGCCATCAGCCGGCCATGGAAGAAGCTCGTGCCGCCGGGGGAAAGTACCGAATCGCCATCCTGGCCCGCGCTCGCAAATCCCTCGCGCCCATCGCCCAGGCCCTGCACGAAATAGGAATCCCTTTTCGCGCCGTCGATCTGGAAAAGCTTGCTGCCCGCCCTGAGATTCTTGACGCGTTGGCCCTGGCCCGCGCACTGATCAATCCGCAGGACCGCGTCGCCTGGCTGGGGGTTCTGCGCGCGCCGTGGTGCGGCCTCACGCTCAACGACCTGCACCTGCTCACCAGCGCCGACGACCAAGCGTTGCTTGGCCGCCCAGTTCCGGATCTGCTCGCCGAGCGCCTGCCGCTGCTCAGCCAATCCGGACGCGGCGCCGCCGAACGCGTGCTTTCCGCCGTTGCCTTGGCGCCCACGCTCCGCGCCGCTCAACCAACCTCCTCGGTGGGAACCTGGCTCGAACAAATCTGGTTAAGCCTGGGCGGAGCCGACTGCTGCGGCCCAACAGGCCGCGCCAATCTCGACCTTTTGTGGAGCTGCCTCGACCGGCTGCCTGCTCGCGAGCAGGATCTGCTTGGCCCCGCGCTCGACGCAGCGCTCGACAAACTAACGGCACTGCCCGACCCCGCCGCCTCCAGCGACTGCGGCGTGCAGTTGATGACCATCCACAAATCCAAGGGCCTGGAGTTCGAAGTCGTCATCGTCCCCGACCTGCAGGCCAAAACGGCGGGAACCAGCGGCAAACTGCTCTCTTGGCTCGAGCGCGGCCTCACGGCTGAAGCAGAGTCTGGGTTTGAAAACTCCAACCCTGGAGGCGAAATCACCGAGTTCCTCGTCGCACCCCTGCAATTCAAAGGCGAGGATTCCGGGAAATCGAAGGCCTGGGTCGATCGCGTTTATCGCGACCGCGAGTCCCAGGAGACGCGCCGTATTCTCTACGTTGCCGCCACACGCGCCCGCGAGGAGCTGCACCTGTTCGCGCGGCCTGCTTACAAGGTCGAGGCCAACGGCGATTTCAGCCTTGTCACTCCGTCCGCCAGTCTACTTGCCACAGCCTGGCCCGCTCTTGAGGGAGAGATTCGCGCCCGGTTTGACGAGTGGAAATCGACCCGGCTAACCTCGGCAGGAGCGGCGGGACAACAATCAGCTGCGCAAGCGACCATCGAATCCATCGCCGCCGCTGGCGAAGGCAATCTTGTAGTTATGGCAACCGATGAGCCGTCGATCAAGCCGACAATTCTTCGGCGTCTCCCTGCGGACTACCAATACGCGCCGGGTGCCCCATCCTTTCCGCTTCTATCTGCGGAAAGGGTTGGAAACCACGACCCCCAACCGGCAAATCGTTCCACTGAATCAGGATCCAGACTCTATTCCCGCCACGAAGGCGGCCTGGTCTCTCGCGCTTTGGGCACAGCGGTGCACGCTTTTATCGAAGAGTTCGCACGTTTACGCACAATGGCCGATTGGCAAGCGGCCCGCGCCTCTCTACGGCAGTTCCAGCCGCGCATAGAATCCCAGATTCGTGCACTTGGAATCGCTCCGTCTCAAGCCGTGCAAATTGCAGCCAACGCCATCCAAATAGCGCTCAACGCATCCCACGACCCCACCGGCAATTGGATCATCTCGCCGCATCCCGGCGCTGCCAGCGAAGTTCGATGGACGGGCGTCATCGCCGGCGCTCTCACCAATATCCGCGTCGACCGCATCTTCCGCGCCGGACTCACGCCGCAGAGCGAAGGCCTGACGGCTTGGTGGATCATCGATTACAAGACCGCCCACGCCGACAATCTCGACCCCGCAGCCTCCCTATCCCAGTTGCGCCCGTTCTTCGCGCCGCAGCTTGAAGCCTACGCGAAGGTCTTGCGCAGCCTCCACGGCGCAGACTCGGTCATCCGCGCCGGGCTCTACTATCCGCGCATGTTGCTGTTGGATTGGTGGGAGTTATAGAACCGCGCCGTCCACATCCAACCCGATCGATCGCATCAGTTCAAGCGCATTGCTGGTCTTCACCACGCCGGGCTTCACCTTGTAGTCGAAAATCAGCTGGCCATCTTCGAATCGATCCTCGAAGTGGCAGTTCGCGGCCCGGCCCGGCACCGTCTCCGGAATCCGGGTCAACGCCAGGTCGTGGGTGCTGATCATGCCGATGGCGTTGCGCTCAACCAGGCTGCGCACGATGAACTCGCTCCCCGCGAGCCGGTCGTGCGAGTTGGTGCCGGAGAGCAATTCGTCCAGCAGAAACAACACTGGAACCGGTCCCGCCGTCAGGTCGGAGATGAGCTTGATGCGGTGAATCTCCGCGTAGAAGCGCGACACGCCGCCGGAGAGCGAATCCAGAATGCAGATCGACGCGGCAACGGTCAGCGGCGAAATCCTGAGCCGCGCCGCGCGCACCGGCGCGCCACATTGCGCCAGCACCGCATTCACGCCCACGCTGCGAATGAACGTGCTTTTGCCGGCCATGTTCGGCCCGCTGAGAATGATAAGTTGCACCCCATTGCCCAGCTTCAGGTCGTTGGGCACGGCCTTGGCCGCGGGCATCAATGGATGCGCCATGGCCTGAGTGTCAAACAAGGCCCCGCCGTCAGACTCAGGCACAACAAACTCGGGAAGCACATCGGCGGGATGCTCATACGCATAGCCGGCCAGCGCGGTCAGCGCTTCGAGTTCTCCCACCGCCTTAAGCCAGCCGCGAATGGAGGGGCCGAATTCCTGCTGCCAGCGTTCGGCGACGAAGACCAGTTGCGCGCTCCAGAAGGTGACTACGTCAAACGGCACGAGAAACCGGTTGTGCCGCTGGTCCACATACTCCGCCAGACGCGCCAGCCTACGGATGGCCCCAGATGGCGCGATTCCCTCCCGTTTGAGCGCGGCTTGCAGAGCCAGCATCTTCGGCGAACGAAATTGCCCCCGCTCCAGCAGCGCAAGCACGCCGCCCAGCACCCCCAGCCCATCCGCCGCATTCTCCAGCGCTTCGCTCGCCTCCTCGCGCCGCCGGTACAGCCGGTGCGCCCAGGCAAAATTCAGGATCGTGATGGCCGCGGCGATGTCGCCTAGACCCCAGATGCCCCAGAAGATCAGGCTCAGAATCCACAATGAAGCCAGCAATCGCGTTACGACGCGTGTTATGCGCGCGGCAAAGATTGGCTTGCGTTCTCCCCACGCGGCCAGCGCCTCCGGCTGCAAGCCCAAACGCACCGTTTCACCCAGGCAGAACAGTTGCTCTCTGAACCCGACGCGGTCCTTGAGATCGCGCACCGCCTCCTGGCGTTGGAGCACCTCGTCCACCGGCGCGGCGGCCAGCAGCCACGCGGCCAGCGTCTCTTCGCCGGCCCGCGTGCGCGCTGTGCAGAGCAGTTCGAACAGCGACCCGGCGCCGAAAAGGTCGAGGTCGCGCGCATAGGCGTGCAGCGGATCGAGGAACCGCTCTCCGCTCTCGCCGCTTCCCGTCCAGCGATCGTCCAGGCGCGCCAGGCCCCGCTCATAGAATGCAATCGCCCGCCCGCGCCGCCGCACCCTGCGGAGCAGATTGTCATGCAGCACGGCAAGGACAAGAAACACGGCCACGGGCACGACGAGAAACGCAATAGCCTTCAGGTAAAGCAGGAAAAGCAGCGCGCACACCAGAGCGACCGCAGCAACCGCCAGCTTGGAGTAGCCGAGCAGCTTCTCGCGCCGCTGATCCGCCGATTGCAGCAGGTTCAGCTCGCGCAATCGACGAGCATAGACATCGGCAGGAGTCTCCCCGACTGGACCGTCCTTGCCGTTCTTCGCCCCGTCTGCATCCATTGCGCGCTTCGCTGCCCCCAAATTCAGACTACAGCGTCCGCAACAAAATCACGCAAGCAGGTAAAGCAGCCACTGCCCTCACCCCATCGCATGTGGATCTGGGGCTGTCTTCAGGCTCTTGTGGTGACGCACATCCGCGCCTTCTACCCAGAAGATCACGTCCTCTGCGATATTGGTGGCGTGGTCGGCGACGCGCTCCAGGTTGCGGGCAATCATCAGCGCGTTCAGCGCCTGCGGAGCCAGGTGGCTTTCCTCTTCCATCACCTTGGTCAGGGCTTTGTAGGCGGCGCGGTTCATAGCGTCGACGGCGTCGTCCATGGTGAGCACGGTGCGCGCCATTTCCCCGTCGGCCTCAATAAACGCCTGCAGGCTCTTGCGCACCATATCTGCGGCCAGCGACGCCATGCGCGGAATATCCACGGGCAGGTCGGCAACCGCCATCTGCTCCATGCTGCGCACGCGGTCGCTGATGGCCTTGGCGGCGTCGCCCACGCGTTCCAGGTCGGCATTGATTTTGATCACGCTGAGAATGAAGCGCAGATCGATGGCCATAGGCTGCTCCATGGCCAGCAGGTCAAGCGCCGCCTGGTCGATGTCGCGCTCCAGCCGGTTGATGGCGATCTCGCTGCGGCTGACCAGGTCGCAGATCGACAAGTCGCGCACGCGATAGGCCTCAATGGCGCGCTGGATGGCCTGCTCGGCCAGCCCGGCCATCACCAGCAGGTTCTCCTTCAATTCGTCCAGGCTTTGTTGAAACCGAATGCGCGTCATCCGAACCTGCCCGTGATGTAATCCTCAGTGCGCTTGTCGCTGGGGTTGGTAAAAATCTTATGCGTGGAGTCGAACTCGACCATGCGCCCGTTCAAAAAGAAGCCGGTCTTTTCTGCCACGCGAGCGGCCTGCTGCATATTATGCGTCACAATCACGATGGTGTACTGTGATTTCAACTGGAAGATCAGGTCTTCGATCTTCGACGTCGACACCGGGTCGAGCGCCGAGGCCGGCTCATCCATCAGCAGCACTTCCGGATCGACGGCGAGCGCGCGGGCAATGCACAGCCGCTGCTGCTGACCGCCCGACAAACTGGCTCCCGACTTTTTCTTCAGATCGTCTTTCACCTCATCCCACAGCGCTGCTTCCTTCAGCGAGCGCTCCACGATTTCGTCCAGCACGCGACGATTGCTGTATCCGTTCAGCTTCAGGCCGGCGCCCACGTTATCGTAAATGGACATGGTCGGGAACGGATTCGGGCGCTGAAACACCATGCCCACGCGGCGGCGAATCTCCACCGGCTTGGCGTCCTGGTAAATGTCCAGATCGCCAATCCGCACCGTCCCGGTGACGCGCGCAATGGGGTTGGTCTCGTGCATGCGGTTCAGGCAACGCACAAATGTACTCTTGCCGCAGCCGGAAGGTCCAATCAGGGCCGTGGCGTGGTTAGCGGGGATGTTCAGGTTAATGTCCTGCAGCGTGTGATTGGCCGCGTACCACGCGTTCAGGTTGGCTACCTCGATGCCGACGCCCACTTAGCTTGCTCCCTTCAGCACGCCGCGGCTGGCCACAAAGCGCACCAGCGACACTGCCGTAACGATCAGCACAACCAGCACCAGGGCCGCCGCCCACGCCTGCCTGTGCTGGTCGTCGTAGGGCGAAAGCGCGTAGCGATAAATCTCCAGGGGCAGCGCGGAGATGGGCTGGTTGAGAGCAACGCTCCAGTTGGAGTTGCCGAAGGCCGTAAAAATAAGCGGAGCCGTCTCGCCCGCCACCCGCGCAAATGCCAGCATGCATCCCGTAATGATGCCCCCAGATGCGGTCTTCACGGTGATGGAAAGCACCGACCTCCAGTTGGGAACGCCCAGCGCCAGCGCCGCCTCGCGCACCGCATGAGGCACCATGAGCAGCATCTCTTCGGTCGTACGTGTCACCGTGGGAATCATCATGATGCCCAGCGCCACGCCGCCCGACAACGCGGAAAAGGGCATTTTCGGAGTTACCACGAGCGCATAAACCGCCACGCCCATCACGATCGACGGGACGCCGTTGAGCACATCCGCGGTGAACCGCACCGCGTTGGCCAGTTTCGTCCCGCGGCCGAACTCGGCCAGGAATATGCCCCCGCCGATGCCGATGGGCACGCCGATGAAGCTGGCCAGCGCCAGCAGGACTCCCGAGCCGACAATGGCGTTGGCCATGCCCCCGCCAACCTCGCCCTCCGGCTTGGGTATCTGCGTAAAGAATGCCAGATTCAAGGAACTGGCGCCCTTCAAGACCAGGTACACAAAGATGGCTACCAGCGGCGCCACCACCAGCACGGTGGACAGCACCGCCAAACCGGTTGCCAGGCCGTCGGTGCCGGTCCGTAATCGGGACCGCCATTTATTTCCAGTCCGCAGCTTATTTCTCATGTCTCACGAGCACCCGTTTGTCCCTGGTCCCTGACCCCTGATCCCTGACCCCAGTTCCCTGCCTTTATCAATGCACCTGCGCCGGAGCTCCTCGCGTGACCGCCCACACCAGCAGCCGCGCCAGCGCATTCACAACAATGGTCACAACAAACAGCGCCAGCCCAATTTCGGTGAGGGCGCTCAAATGCAGATCGCCAGAGGCCTCGGCATATTCGTTGGCAATCACCGACGCCATCGAGCTGCCGCTCGAGAGCAGCGAGCGCTGAATCTGCGGCGTATTGCCAATCACCATGGTGACAGCCATGGTTTCGCCCAGCGCCCTCCCCAGGCCGAGAATAACTGCTCCCACAATGCCAATGCGCGCGTTGCGCAAGACTCCCACGCGGATCATCTCCCAGCGCGTCGCGCCCAGCGCCAGCACGGCTTCACGTTGCGAGCCGGGGACTGCGTTCATGACTTCACGGGTGAGCGACGAGACGATCGGCAGAATCATGATGGCCAGGATCACGCCCGCAGCCACAAACCCCAGCCCGGTCGGGTTGTCGCCGTTGAAGAAGCCGGTCCAGCCGAGCAGTTTGATCAGCCATGGATTCACATGCTCGCGGAGCAGCGGCACCAGGATGAAGACCGCCCACAGGCCATAAATGACGCTGGGAATGGCCGCCAGCAGCTCGGTGAGAAACGCCAGGGGCGCCCGCAGCATCCCCGGACACATCTCGGTAAGAAACACGGCCACGCCGATGGCCAGCGGAACCGCCAGCAGCAGCGCCAGGAAGGAGGAAACCAGCGTGCCGTAGATGAACGGCAGGGCGCTGAAATGACCGTTCACGGGGTCCCAGTACATAGGGAGCTTCGTATCCGGATCGACGAAGACGGAAACAAAGAAACGGAAGCCGAACCGGGTCCAGGCAAGGTGTGAACCGCGCACCAGTTCCCAGGTAATCAGCGCCACAATGCCGAAGATGCTCAGTGCGCAGAGCACCATGAGCCATTGAAAACCGCGGTCCGCGGTTGCCGAATTCCCGCGCGCCAACAGGAAGCCGCGGATAGGCGAAGCCTCTGCCGGGACCGCCCGTGACTGTGGCCTGCTGTCTCCAGGTCCGGGCCTGGGTCCGGGTCCGGTCTCGATTGCAGATTGAGAGATGCGAATCTCTGGCACGATGACGTTCACCTCAGTCAGGCTACCGGGCCAATATGAATAGAAGGTTACAACACTGCTAAATCAAGCGCATACGACCAGGAAATCGGCTCTTGGGCCAGTTTCCCACCTGCCTTTGATGCGCGCAGAGTCGAGCCGGAACCGCCGGACCAAAGGCGGCTGGACGAAACCATTTTGCCTGCGCAGCTTGCCCGACAGGCCGGCGACCCTTTCCGTGCCTGGGAATTAACCGCAAATTTGCCTGAACGGCCTGCAAAGCGGATCAGCGCGACTTCACGCTGTAAATCGTGCCTTCCGAACCCCACAGCACCCCGAAAATGGCGCCGCCCACTGCCCCTATCACAGCGCCGACTGCGGCACCGGTTCCCTTGCCGGCAAGGAATCCATGGGACTCCCAAATCGCAGCGCCCAGCCCCGCTCCTACGCCCGCGCCCACTCCGGTCCCGATGAGTGTATTGCGCAAACGGCGGTTGGTTTTCATCAGTTTCACACTACGTACGTCTTGTTTCTGAATGGTCTGTTCGCCGCCCGCATCTTTCAACGAGATGGCTGAATCGGAGACGCTCACGAACACCCCGGAATGTTTCTTCGCGGTCATCTCGACGATCTGAATCTTCTGGTCCACCCGCAGCCGGCTTAGATTTGCCCAGGAATCTCGATTCGCTTGAGCAGCGGAAATCAGGGCGACTCCGAGCATACAAATAAGGATGGTTATCTTTCTCATGCGCGTACTCCTCACAGTGTGGGCAAGCTTATCACGGCTTGCAATTGGCGCGGCACCCTTTCGCGTACCCGGTAGCGGGTCAATTTGAAGGGGACGGGCTTCAGTTTGAGGGCTACGGGCTAAACAGGCCCATATTGCAGCATTTGCGGTACGGGACCGAGAGGATGCCCCGCCGTGGCCTTTCAAAGCAAATGAATCCAACAAGTGGCCGAGTTCTTAAACAGATTCCTGATGATAATCCTGATCGTCGACGAGAATCGCGATCTCGCCCTCAGACGCTGACTGCCGCCGTCCGCTCTTCCGGCGCAGCCAGACCGGGTTCGTCGGGAATGAAGATTTCAAACACGGTTCCGGAGTTGCGGCCAGGCTGCGCCGTCCGGCTGCGCAGATGCACCAGCCCGCGGTGTTTCAGGATGATCTCGTGGCTCACCCAAAGTCCCAGGCCGGTTCCGGTCACTTCTTTGGTGGTGAAGAAAGCCTCAAAGACCCGTTCGCGCACCTCCGGCTCCATGCCCATCCCCGTATCGGCAACGGCAAAGCGCACCCCGGTCTGCTCCGGCTCCTTCCAGTTGCGCGAGCGCCGCGCGCGCACCAGCAGCCGGCCGCCGGCCATGGTCGCTTCACTGGCGTTGCCCACGAGGTTGGCGAACACCTGCCGCACCTCTCCGGAAAAACAGAACAGGTCCATGGCTGGGTCGTAGTCCCGCTCCACATTGATGTTCAGCGTATTTAACCGGCCCTGATAAAGGCTCAGAACGGAGTCCAGCAGATCTCCCATGGTGGCGCGCGACGGCAGCGTCGACTGGCGATAGAAGCGCAGCGTTTGCTGGGTGATCTCGGCAATGCGCCGGGCCTCGTGTTCGGCCATGGTGACGTAGTTCAGTGCAGGGTCTTCAAGCTCGCAGAAGTTGCGCAGCAGAAACAGCAGGTTGGTAATGGCCTCCAGCGGGTTGTTGATCTCGTGGGCAATCGACGCGGCCAGGCGGCCTGTCGCAGCCAGCTTCTCCGTCTTGCGCAGGGCCTCCTCGCTCCGTTTTCGGTCGCTCGCATCCAGCACAATCACGCCCACCCATCGCACCTGCTGAGGAGTGGTTCTGACCGGGTAGGCGCTGACCAGCCAGGTCCAGGCCCGTCCCGTCTTGCTGTTCTGGCCGCCGAACTCCAGGTTGCGCACCGGCTCCTCTGCTGCGAAAACACGCAACACGGTGTTCTCCAGTTCCTGGGCTACCGGCAGCGGCAGCATTTCCGGCAGCGTGCGCCCCAGGTGGCTGCTCAGGCTCACTCCGGTCATATCCGCAAACACCTGGTTGACACGGACAAACCTGCAGCGGCGATCGAAAAACGCCAATCCGATGGGCGCGTTGGCCAGCATCGAGTCCAGCAGCGACAGCGTGTCGTTGAGTCCCGACCGCTGTTCCGCCAGGGAAGCCACCATGCCGTTGAATGCCTCAATCAGCTCGCCGATCTCGTTATGCACTGCAACCGGCAGCGGGAAACTGCCAATGCCCTCGGGCGAGTGCATCAGCGCGCGCGTCCCCCGATGCAGGATGTCCAGCGGCCGCGATAAGGAACGAGCCATGATCAGGACAAGCAACGCCGAGGCCGCGATCCAGACGGCGCCGAAGATGAAGGTGCTGCGCAAAACCGAGTTCAACTGCTCGAAATCCCAGTTGCGGTCCGACTCCACCCAGGCAAACCCGCGCAGATCGTCGCCGGTCACAATGGCCCTCACACCCTCCCACCGATCCCTGCCAAAGGCAAAGACCTTGGCATCGTTCCGCGTCAGAAGCGGAATCTGCTTGAGCTCGGCCGGGTCAAGCGGTATCTGCTCCGCTTCGCCATTGCTGACAAAAAGCATGTTTCCGGCTGGGTCGGTGACCTTGGCAAACGACACGCTGGGCGCCTCGCCCATCATCGTCACCGACAACTGGACCCAGGCGGGGCGCTGCTGTTGCAAGGCTTCCCTGGCCTGCAGCGCCACGGAATCGGCCTGGTGCGCCAGCCGGTGCAGCATGTGTTCATGCACTTCGTGCGCCTGCTGGCGAATCAGCAGCGCGGAAAACAGCCCAATCGAAAGCACTTCCAGCAGCACCAGGCCTGCCAGCATCTGCCATCGAATCGTCCGCGGCCACCAACGCATAGAAAAAAACCTCGATCGTCGCCCGAATGGTCCTCGGCTCACCGATTTTCGTAGACAAACGGCGTCTGTTGTTCGCTTTACGCTCTTAACTTCGATGCCAGCGCACGGGCAATCTGCCGCCCGTGAAAGCGCCCATTCTCAATAAATATCTCACTGGTGCGCGAGCCTGCCACAATCACGCCCGCCAGATAGATGCCGGGCACATTGCTCTCCAGCGTCTCCGCATCGCAAACCGGCAGGCGGTCCTTCCCCTCGAACCGGATTCCCAGCCGCTCCAGGAAAGCGAAATCCGGATGATAGCCCGTCAGCGCGAAAACAAAATCGTTCTTCAGCGTCTGGCGACCCTGCGGCGTTTCCACCTGCACCGTGTCCGGCGTAATCTCCACCACATGCGAGTTGAACAGCGCTTTGACCTCGCCATTCTTGATGCGGTTTTCAATGTCCGGTTTGATCCAGTACTTCACGTGCGGCTGGACGCCTGGCCCGCGATAGATTAACGTTACCCGCGCGCCGCTCCGCCACAGCTCCAGCGCCGCTATGGCTGCTGAATTTTTGCCCCCAATCACCACCACGTCCATCTCGAAAAACGGGTGCGGATCGTTGTAATAGTGATACACCTTGCTCAGATCCTCTCCGGGAATGCCCATGTAGTTGGGCAGGTCGTAATATCCCGTAGACAGCGCCAGCTTGCGGGCCGTGAGCGCGCCGGGCCGTCCAAAGCGGTCTTCGGTATGCACCGTGAACGCCCCATCCGCCCCCGTCACCCGCTCCACCCGGTGGTACTGTCGAATGTCCAGCTTGTAGTAAGCAGCCACCAGCCGGTAATACTGCAGCGCCTCATTCCGGCTCGGCTTGGGGTTGGGACTGGGAAAGGGAATGTCGCCAATCTCCAGCAGCTCCGGCGTGGTGAAAAACGTCATGTGCGCCGGGTAGTGGAATAGCGAATTGCACACGCATCCCTTGTCCACCACGACAACCTTCAGCCCAACTTTCTGGGCGTCAATGGCGCAGGCCAGCCCGGTAGGCCCCGCGCCCACCACCAATAGGTCGAAGATTCCCTGCTCCGTGCCCGCCGTTTCCGGTTTCAAGTCGTTCATGGTTCTAGATTAGGGCATTATGGGCATTCGTCGATCGCTGGAATCCGTGGACGGTCTCGTTGACTCTAATATGGTAGAAAGGTAGAATAAACTGGTGGAAAGATAGAGAAAAATGGCCCTCAGCATCAAAAACGACGAGACGGAGCGAGTGGTCCGTGAACTGGCAAACCACAGAGGCTTGAGCCTGGTAACTGCGATCGCCCAAGCCGCCCGGGAAACTCTCGAACGGGATTTGGCGCAATCTGAAGGCCAAATCGCGAGACGGGGACTCGCCGCCAGACTAATGGAAATTGCGCGCGAAACCGGACCGCTTGTGAACGATGGCCGCACGACCAAAGAACTCTTCGACGAACTTTACGATGATGAGACAGGTCTGCCCAAATGATTGTTGACTCGTCTGCTTTGATTGCAATCCTGCGGGATGAACCCGAGGCTCAGGCCTTTTCAGAGACGATCGAAAAGGCGCAGTCCAATCGCATCTCTGCGGGAACCCTCTTCGAAGCTTCAATGGTGGCAGATAAATTCCACGACCCGAAAGTAAGTGCTCGATTCGATGAAATTGTGGAACTTTCGAGAATGGTCATCGAGCCCCTCACCGCCGAGCAGGCCCGCATCGCCCGCCAGGCCTACCGCGACTACGGCAAAGGCAGCGGCCACACCGCCAACCTCAACTTCGGCGACTGCTTCAGCTACGCCCTGGCCCGCGACAAGCGCGAACCCATCCTCTACAAGGGCGACGATTTTGTGCATACCGACCTGCGCAGCGCGCTGGAGATAAAGTAGCCTACAACGGAAGTTTTTCCCATAGATCGAGCGGCACATCTCATCCCTGATAGAAGGCGTCGAGTGTTTCCCTGAAATCCTTTCCAAGAGCTTGGATTACATCCGTAATGTTCAGGGAGAGCCAGACATTGGCTACATCAAGCGCTTCTACCAAGCATTGGAATGCCGCCAGAAGAGCGACGCCCGCAGACCGGTCAGAATATGAGCTAACAGTCGCTCGGTCATCCTCTTTAGAGATCGAATCACCGATGCCGCCTACGCCCCAATGTGCCCAGTCTGAAAGCTCTTCGTAAGGCCCATCATAGAGCTCTCTTCCTACCACATCCGCCATTTTCGAAAAGCTGACTCCTCCACGCCAATTTTTGTCATAGAAATCGGACGAGCCTGCCATTGGCTTGCTGACTCGATGTAAGTCTCCGAACTCTTTCAGGCCGGCCTCGGTCCTCCTGACGTCTGCCTCGTCGACAGGAATCCCGCTCTTTAGACGGGCTTGGATTAGGCGCCAGTCGTGAATGACGGAGAACGAGCGCCAACGCCTCGCGCGCGCTTCGGGCGCGTCAAACGCCCACAAAAGCTGATAACGGCCCTCGATCATTGAGCGAGCAATCAAGCCGGCATCGCGGCGCGGTATCAGCAAGAGGACGGACTCAGCATGTTGCATTTGCTTATAGAGGAACTGAATCGTCATGAAGCCAAAATCGTCGTCTTCGCGGATAGAGATGTTCCGCGAAGATTCGTCGGCAAGCGCAAGTGTCCTCACAACTTGTTCATGCAGGAATGGGACTTCACGTGGGTCACGAACAAACAACTTCTCTGAAGGCATAGATGGAGTTTAGTCGGTAATCGAGAGGTGCACGACATCGAGCCACCAAAATCCGTTTCGCTCATAGTGCGCGCCCAGCGACCAGTCAAATCCTTTACCCTAGAAGGGTCGCACTTCGAGGGAGCCGTTATGACCGTCATCCGCCAGGAAGATTTCATCGCCAGTGTCGCGGGCGCGTTGCAGTACATCAGCTACTATCACCCCGTCGACTACATCACCTCTCTGGCTAAAGCCTATGAACGCGAGCAGTCGCACGCGGCCAAGGACGCCATTGCGCAGATCCTCATCAACAGCCGCATGTGCGCCGAGGGCCATCGGCCAATCTGCCAGGACACGGGCATCGTGAACGCCTTTGTCAAGCTGGGCATGAATGTCCGTTTCGAGGCCGGCCCCGGCGAAGAGCTGAAAGACCTGCAGGAGATGGTCGATGAAGGAGTTCGCCGCGCCTATCTCGACCCCGACAACAAGCTGCGCGCCTCGCTCCAGGCCGACCCCGCCGGCAAGCGCATCAACACCAAAGACAACACGCCAGCCGTCGTCAACGTGGAACTCGTCAAGGGAAACACGGTCGAAGTCACGGTCGCGGCCAAGGGCGGAGGCTCGGAAGCCAAGTCCAAATTCGCCATGCTGGACCCCTCCGACTCCGTAGTCGAATGGGTCCTCAAGACCGTGCCCACCATGGGGGCCGGCTGGTGCCCGCCGGGCATGCTCGGCATCGGCATCGGCGGCACGGCAGAAAAAGCCATGCTGCTGGCCAAACTGTCGCTCATGGACCCCATCGACATTCAGGACCTCATCGCCCGCGGCCCCGTGACCACCGCCGAAAAGCTGCGCGTCGAACTCTACGACAAGGTCAACCGTCTCGGTATCGGCGCGCAGGGCCTGGGCGGCCTGACCACCGTGCTGGATGTGAAGGTGATCGACACACCGGCCCACGCGGCGAATCTCCCCGTGGCGATGATTCCCAACTGCGCCGCCACCCGCCACGCCCACATTGTGCTGGGCGGTTCCGGGCCCGTCTACCTCGACCCGCCGAACCTCGAAGACTGGCCGAAACTGACTTACGACGTTTCCGGCGCGCGCCGCGTGAACCTCGACACCGCCACCCGCGCCGAAGCCGCCACCTGGAAGCCCGGCGAAGTGTTGCTGCTGACCGGCAAGCTGCTCACCGGCCGCGACGCCGCGCACAAGCGCATGACCGACATGCTGAACCGCGGTGAAAAGCTGCCCGTCGACTTCCGCGACCGCTTCATCTACTACGTGGGCCCGGTGGACCCGGTCCGTGAGGAAGTCGTCGGTCCCGCCGGCCCCACCACCGCCACGCGCATGGACAAGTTCACCCGCCAGATGCTGGCCGAGACAGGCCTGCTGGGAATGGTGGGCAAGGCCGAGCGCGGACCCCTCGCCATCGAAGCCATCCGCGAATTCGGCGCGGTTTACCTGATGGCCGTGGGCGGCGCGGCCTACCTGGTTTCAAAGGCCATCACCGGCTCGCGGCTGATGGCGTTCGCCGATCTCGGCATGGAGGCCATCTACGAGTTCGACGTACGCGATATGCCCGTCACCGTGGCCGTCGATGCCAAGGGCACCAGCGTGCACCAGACCGGCCCGGCCGAGTGGCAGCAGCGCATCGCCGGAATACCGATACTGCAATAATGCAGG
>DATKGE010000135.1:0-9704 GCA_035510955.1 Occallatibacter sp.
GTGGTCAGATTGTCATCGCGGACGATCTTGCGAAAGTTGCGTGTAATCACAGGGGTCGGCTTCGCCCATCCCACCAGCATTCCGGCGAAAAAACTGAATCCGAGAAACGGCCCGAAAATCGCCAGTCCCGGAAACAGCAGCGTTCCTACAGGATCGACGTGATAGACCGGATTGAGCGTCACGCGCCCCTGAAGCCTTGCCGTCTGATCGCCAAGATAAGACGCTGTCCACGCGTGGGCGCACTCATGGACGCAGAGCGAGAAGATGAGAATGACAAACTCGAAGATCGCTTTGATGAAGTCGGACTCTTGCAAACGACACTCCACATGCTGGAAAGGTCAGATTAGCATGCAGGGCGCTCTCGTTTTCAGATCCTGTCCGTTGGAAAACTGCCCACCGCCTCGCCCGCGGCTACGTGTTGCCCCGCAAGGACGATGGCGTGGCTGCCGATGCGGGCGCCGTCGCCGATCACCGTGGGCACCAGCGTGACCTTGTCGTAGTTGTCGGGTGCGTGGGTGTGGGAATAAACGCGGGCAAAGGAGCCGATCACCGCATGGTTGCCGATGGTGATGCCGCCGCGGTCGTTGAGCAGAGCGCGCTGGCGGATGGTCACGCCATCGCCGATCGAGAGGCTGTAGCCGTAGGTGAGGTCGACGCCGTGGTAGATCTTTACGCCCGCGCCGACATGCTTGAAGATGTGGCGGCCCAGCATGCAGCGGAAACGGATTCCCAGCCAGTGATTGAGTCCGATGGGCGAGCGGTCGAACATCTGCCAGAACCACAGCAGCGGCTTGCGCTCGTTGAACCGCTCGCAGTCGGCGTCGGCAAAGTGCTGCGCTTCCAGGGTCACGTTTTCCGGGTCGAGCGAGAGGCTGACAACGTTGCCGGGCAGTTCGCTGGTGAGCGTGAGGTTGAGCTTGCCGCCGTGCGGACGCCCCAGGTAGAGCTGATAAAGCTGGTCGCGCACAATTTCATTGCGGCGCTCGGGAGAGCTGTGCCGGGTGAACTCGTCGTCGAGAAAGTGTATCCAGCGGCGGTAGACCTCTTCGGCTTCGGGCGCGGGACGCGGGGCGCTGGCTGCTGGCGGGATGCGATCGGTCGCGGTTGTCATACGAATTGGACGATACACCAAGGGGCGGGGATGCATCGAGTGGTTCTGCGGACGGTGGTCGACCGCATGAGCTGGCCTCGTTTGAAGCCGCGTTCTCCATCGAATGGAGGATGCGTGCAGGTAACCGGAATGCGTAGGATATCGGGACGATGAGCCCTGGACGTGAGACACAGCGGCAGACCGGAGGCGAGACCGGGCGGCAGATGGGTGTTTGGGCTGCGACGGCGGTTGTCACAGGCGAGGCCATCTCTCTGGGCATCTTCCTTACCCCGGCCGGAATGGCGCGGTCTTTGGGGTCGCCTGCGCTGCTCGGCGCAGTTTGGTGCGGAATGGCGCTGCTCACGCTGGCCGGAGCGGTTTGTTTCACTGAGCTGGCGGTGCGCTTTCCCCAGGCAGGCGGCGAATACGTCTACCTGCGGCAAGGATTTGGCCGGCGCGTGGCCTTCCTTTATGGATGGATGGCCGCTGTGGTCATGTATCCGGGCGTGGCTGCGGCGTTGTGCGTGGGTTCGGTTCCGTATGTGCAGTCGCTCGTTTCTCTTCCCGGCTGGATTGCTGCCTGGCTGCCCGCTCTTATTCTGCTGGCGCTGGGCGCCCTCAATTACGCGGGGACGCGCCTTTCGAGCGGATTCATGACCGCGCTCAATTGGCTCAAAGTTCCCGTGCTGGCCGGGCTGGTGGGCTGGGCGCTGGTTTCCGGTCGGGCCACATTCGCAAACCTTGCCCCGCTCACGCTGCGGCGCACGGGCTCCGATCCTCTCGCGAGCGCAATTGCCGGCGCCGCCATCAGCGCCTTCTTCTGCTTTGGCGGATGGTGGGAAGCGGGCAAGATCGCGGGCGATGTCCGCAATCCCCGGCGCACCCTGCCCATCGCCTTCACCGCTGGGGTGCTGATCGTCACCGCAATCTACCTGCTGGTGAGCTTTGCCTTTGTCGCCGTTGTGCCTATGGAACAGATCCAGAACAATACTGCTTTTGTGGCGCAGTTTGGGGAGGCGCTGTTCGGAGCGCAGGGCGGGCGCGTGCTCTCCGCCTGCGTGCTGCTATGCGTTCTCGGTGGGCTCATGGTGCTCAGCATGGCCGTGCCGCGCGTGACATATGCCCTGGCGCGCGAAGAAGCCGGGACGCACGGCCAGGCCAGCCAGTCCCGGCCGCTGGCCTTCTTTGCCCGTCTGCATCCAAGCTTTGGTTCTCCAGCCAACGCCGTCCTTCTGCAGACCGGCATGGCCCTGGCGGTTCTGGCGCTGGGTGCGTTCGACCGCATTCTAGCCTTCATCATATTTTCCGCCGTCGTCTTTCTGGCGCTCACCGTGGCCACGCTCTTCCGCACTGCGGAGCCGGTCAGGCGGTGGTGGTTTCCGTTGGCGCCGATCGTGTTCCTTGCCGGCAGCGGGGTGCTTGCCGCCATGCTGCTCATACACAGCCTGTGGCCTTCGCTGCTCGGCGCTGCCGTGGTTCTGGCCGGTTTGCCGGTGCGCTGGCTGCTGCTGCGCAAAAAACAAATTGCTTCGAAACTAGCCGTCGAAACCGAGCTATCCTGATCGCGTTCGAATTCACCCCACGTTCCAGTTCACCCCATGTTCCAATTCGCTAAGGAGAAAAACAATGCCCCACATCGCCCTTCCCCCTGACCTGCCCGGCATTCGCGGCGCCATGGCCTTCCGGCCGGAGACAGCGCGGCCGCTGAATGCACTGGTTGAAATCCTGCTCACCGGGCCGAGCACCCTCAGCCGCGGTGAGCGCGAACTGATTGCAACCTACGTCTCCAGCCGCAACTGCACTCACTATTGCCACAGCATTCACGGAGCTATCGCCGCTGCGCACCTGGGCGGCGACGAGGCGCTGGTGAAGCAGGTCAAGACGGATTTCACCCAGGCTGCCATCAGCCCCAAGCTCAAGGCGCTGCTGGCCATTGCCGGCAAGGTGCAGCAGGACGGCAAGCTTGTGACCAGCGCCGATGTCGAGGCCGCGCGCAAGCACGGCGCAACCGATCTTGAAATTCACGATACTGTGCTGATTGCCGCTGCTTTCTGCATGTACAACCGCTACGTCGACGGGCTCGGTACAGACCAACCCGACGACGAGGCCCTTTATCGCGAGCGCGGCCGGCGCGTGGCCCGCGACGGCTATGTCACGGTGAGCGAAGAATACCTGGCCAGCCACGCGCACGCCGCAGCACACTAAGGAGGAACTTATGCAGCACACAAAGCCGCACATTGCCCTGCCTGAAGGATTTCCCGGCATCAGCGCCGGGTTCACCTACCGTCCTGAGACGGCGAAACCCATGCGCCAGCTGGCGCACATTCTGTTGCATGAGCCCAACTCGCTGACTCCGGGCGAGCGCGAACTCATCGCTACCTATGTCTCGTCGAGAAACAACTGCCAGTTCTGTCAGCTAAGCCACGCAGCCGCAGCAACCGCTCATCTGGGCGATGCCTCCGTCGTTGCCAAGGTCAAGAGCGATTTTCTCTCGGCACCCGTCAGCGACAAGCTCAAGGCGCTGCTGGTCATCGCCGGGAAGGTTCAGCAGGATGGCAAGCTAGTGACCAGCGCCGATGTTGAGGCGGCGCGGAAGCAAGGCGCCACCGACCTGGAGATTCACGACACGGTGCTCATCGCCGCCGCCTTCTCAATGTATAACCGCTACGTGGACGGCCTGGGCACGTGGCAGCCGAGCGAACCGGAGATGTACGCGCAAATGGGCCGTCATCTGGCTTCTGAAGGCTACAACGCGCCGTCAATCAAGCAGCCATTGGAGCAGCCGGTCAGCGCTGGCTGAAGCAGTCTCCGCGACAAATGCAAAAAGGGAACGAGCTGTGACTCGTTCCCTTTTGTATTTGCTGAAGGCCTGAGCGAAGCAGATCTATTTCCGTCCCTGGATTGTTTTCTGTCCGCCGCCCGGTCCGCCAATCTTCTTCGCCTGGCGTTTGGCGGCGATGGCGTGCATCTCCTTGCCCATGCTCGACTGGTTGATGGCCAGCTGCAGAGCCAGGTTGATGACGTTGCTGGTGCCCCAGTAGAGCGCCAGGCCGGAGGCGTAGTGCAGCAGCATGAAGCCGAAGAAGAGCGGCATCATGAAGGCCATCATCTTGCGCTGGCCGGGGTCCATGCCCGGCGAGGGCGTGATGTACTGCGTGAAAAACATGCTGATGATGATGAGGATGGGCAGGACATACCGGGGGTCGGGCGCGGAGAGGTCGGTGAGCCAGAGCCAGTGGGCCTGACGCAGTTCGACGGTGCTCTGCAGCACCTTGAAGTAGGCCCAGAAAAGCGGAATCTGCGGCAGCATGGGCAGGCAACTGCCGTACATGTTCACGCCCTCAGCCTGATAGAGGGCCATGGTCTCGGTGTTCATCTCGGCGCGCTTGGGGTCGCTGACCTTGAGATGCGCGTACTTTTTCTTGATCGCATCCACCTTGGGCTGCATGCGCATCATCTTCAAGGAGGACTTCATGGCCATGAAGCGGAAAGGCAGCATGATGACGGTGAAGACGGTGGTGACGACGATGATGGCCCAGCCCCAGCTGTCAGCGCCGGAGCCAAGCAGTCGGCGCATGCCGCGCAGAGCCAGGTAAAGCCACTTGGCGATCACGCCGAGCCAGCCGAGCTGGATGAGCGGCTCGAGGGATTGCCCGGTGGGCTTGCCGTCTGGACCGAGGACATGGATGGAGGCGAGCACGTCCACCGACTTGGGGCCGGCAAAGAGGCGAAGATGGGTGTCGCCACCGGTGTCGCCCATGGCCAGACCGATCACGTGCGCCGGCTTTTTCTGGCTGGTGGGATTGCTCAGGTCGCTGGGCAGGTCGATGGTGTGATGCAGCGTGACCACTGTTGCCTGGGCGGGATCGTCGGGCAGGAAGGCGGAGGCGAAGTAAAGATCGGAAACTGCTGCGTATTCGTAGGGCTGGTCAATGGTGGCGTCGTTGCTTACCTTGTTGACGGCCAGCGAGTCGAACTTGCCGTCGATGGACCAGGCAATTTGCGACGATGCGGAGGTGGGTACCTGGCTGCGCGTCAGAGACGAGGGCAGGAATTCTTCCATATCGCCCAGGCCGGCAGGCC
Organism: Occallatibacter sp.; assembly: GCA_035510955.1. GTDB lineage: Bacteria > Acidobacteriota > Terriglobia > Terriglobales > Acidobacteriaceae > Telmatobacter. The sequence continues at coordinate 5,174 of DATKGE010000135.1, forward strand.
ACTCGACCAGCGCACGGACTGGCGCGCCGTCGCGCAGCACCTTGCTCTGGACGCCGACGACGTAGCTGGAGTCGAAGCGGAGAGTCTTCACCACGTCCAGGCCGTTGGCCGCGTAATGGAAGCTGATCGTAGTGGGTGCAAGAACAAGGCCGGTCGCGGTCGGCTGCGCGCCTGCAACCGAGACCTGGTAGAGCGACTGATTCAACTGCGAGGTGAGCGCCGGCTCATAGGTGAACAGCGACAGCGGAAATCCGAACTGCGCCGCGGCCTGCTGCTGCACCATGTCCAGCGGCTTGCCGGCGGTGTCGTTGTACTTCTTGAGAATCCAGTGCTTTACCTGCGCGCCGCGATTGGTGAAGACGATCTTGTAGAGCTCGTTCTCGACGGTGGTTTCTGTTTCGAGGGACGCGGCGACCGTCGGTGTGCCGGCTGCCGCGGACTGCGCTGCCGGCGCGCCGTTCTGTGTCAGGGTAGATTGGCCTGTGCCAGCCGGGTTCGACGCTGCCGCTTGTGTCTGCTGTTGCGTCTGCTCTGTTGTGGTCTCAGGCGCCGGCTTGGGCATGAAAAAGTATTTGTAGCCCAGAAAAGCCACCACCAGCAGCAGCGTGATGGCCAGCGTGGAGCGCAAGTCGCCCCCGCCGCCACCACTGCCGCCAGGGCCCTGGACTTGAAGATTGGGATTGCGAATTTCTGCCAAAGGTTACTTCCTTGTCGTTTGGGCCTGGTGACAGGCGCCGGAGCCTGGCGACCGTCTGGCCGCCGCATGTCTTATGGTAACGGTTCGTGGGGTGGTAACGGTTCGTGGGGAAAAGGTCTTGTCTGCGGAGCTGGTGGAACCTGATCGAGCCCCCCGCGCGCAAAGGGATGGCAGCGCAGCAGCCTCCACATCGCCAGGCCGGTGCCGCGCCAAGGGCCGTGGGTCGCAATGGCCACCGCCGCGTACTCTGAGCAGGTGGGAACGTAGCGGCAGCCGCCGGGCCGGAGCCAATGGATCGCCGGCGAAAGCCAGCGTTTGTAAAAAGCGAGAATGGCCAGCAGAATGCGCGTCATAAAGCAGGCGCTTCCCGAGACATGGTGCGCGCCTCAGCCTGTGCCTGATGAAGAATACGCACAATCTCCGCTTCGAGTTTCGTAAATTCGAGCGTCAAGATGATGCGGCGCGGATGAAGGATCAGATCGAAGCCTTGGGGAAGCAGCTCGACATGGCGCCGCAGGGCCTCGCGCATGCGCCGCTTGATGCGATTACGTTCATGGGCTTTGCCCAGCACTTTGCCCGCGGTCAGGCCTACGCGCGGCCCAGCCGGCAATGCAGCGCCGGCGAAAGCGGCTTGCTGGCGCGACAAAAACCAGCTCATCGAAGACGATTGGCGTTTGCGGCTGCCGGCGTAGGCGCGCTGATAATCGGCGTGCTTTCGCAGGCGCGCTCCGGTAAGGGACTGAACGGGGGATTGATTCGGGGTATGAATGGATGAGGCGCGACCTGCGCCTGGCAATTGCTGCGTGGGTCGGGGGTCACTGCGGGGAATGCTGGTCATGCGCGTGCCGAAGAGGGTGGTTGCCAGAGCGTGTTCCGGCTTGAATGGCTCGCGGCGCCGTCCACCCCCGCTCATACAAGACGACGGGCAGAGATTAGTCGCGGAAGCCGGCGCTTACGGCGACACGCTTGCGGCCGATGGCGCGACGGCGGCTCAACACGGCTGCGCCGGCCTTGGTCTTCATGCGCGCGCGAAAACCGTGCGTCTTCACGCGTTTGCGGCGATTGGGTTGAAATGTGCGCTTGGGCATAAAAATGCGCTCCTGCTTCCTCTAGAGAATCTGCGCCTTCACGGCAAGTTTTAAGTATACCGCAGGTTGAGTCCGGAATCCAGGCTATTGTGTTTGGCCCTGCAAAAGCGCGTCAGGCAACCCGCTTCGCTTTACCTGTTTCAAACAGACACAATGCGCAATCCGATGCACTGCTTTCTCTGAGCACGACTATGACTTCGATTGTCCTTTTTGAGGCTTGAATGCCATTCTGAGTGACCCTTGCGCTGAGTTTCACCACCATTGGTGCAACAATCCAGCGGTGCCCAAAAGTTGTGTGAATAGGGCATTGCAACAATCGTCAAATGTGCTACTATCGGGACCGTTCAAGAAAAGTTTCCCAGCGTCCCACGGAACGAAATTATCCACGGCTCCAGAGCGAAGTTTTCCGGGGCAGATTAGCGGCAACCAGGTACTCAGTCGATGGTAGTTTGGACGCAAAGCGAACCTTTCGCGCCGGCAGAGAACCGTTGCCCAAATCACGTGGATGAACCGTTGCGCGCGGTAAATTTAGGCGACGCAGGCAAGGATTAGATCGATGGCATTTGCAACTTCGCCGGCAACGGTGCTCAACCCCTGGATTCAGATCCTCGCGGCTCTCGAAAAAAAGGTGATTCGCCAGTCCTTTGAAACCTGGCTCAAACCCACACGCTATAGTCACGCCGCCGGCCGCACGCTATATGTTCGCGTGCCTTCGCCCGAATTCCAGCACATCGGCGACAAGTATGGCGACCTGATTCAGGAGGCCATCGACCTGCAGTCGCTGGAGTTCGACGACGTCAGCTTCGTCACCGCCGAGGAGGATCCCTCCATTCCTCCGCAGCGCCGCGATGGCGGCTTCGGCCCAGTTCCGTCGCATGCGCCCACCGCGCCGCCGCCACCGCCCGCGCGCAATCCGCAGCAGGAGAGGTTCGACTGGTCGACCGCCGCGCAGCTCAACCAGCGCTACACATTCGACGCTTTTGTCATCGGCAACGGCAACCAGTTTGCGCGCGCTGCGGCGCTGGCCGTTGCCGAGCGGCCCTCGCGTGCATACAATCCGCTCTTCCTGTACGGCGGCGTCGGTATGGGCAAGACGCATCTGATGCACGCCATCGGCCACGAAGTAAAGCGCCGCCAGCCCATGGCCAGCATCTCCTACGTATCCGCGGAAAAGTTCACCAACGAAATGATCACGTCCATCCGCAACGATCGCATGACCAGCTTCCGTGATCGCTTTCGCACTGTGGATGTGCTGCTCATCGACGACATCCAGTTCATCGCGCAGAAGGAGCGCACGCAGGAAGAGTTCTTTCACACGTTCAATGCGCTGCACGAAAGCATGAAGCAGATCGTCATTGCTTCCGATCGGCCGCCGAAGGAACTTACCGAGATCGAAGACCGTCTGCGCTCGCGATTCGAGTGGGGGCTGATCGCCGACATTCAGCCGCCCGATCTGGAGACCAAGGTCGCCATCCTGCAGAAGAAGGCGGAGAGCGAACAGGTGCAGTTGCCCACCGATGTTGCGCTGTTCGTTGCTTCCAATGTCCGCACCAACGTTCGTGAGCTTGAAGGAGCGCTGGTGAGACTGATTGCCTGGTGCCAGCTCAACCGCATGGAGATCACGCTGGCCTCCACGCAGCAATGCCTCAAACAGTTCATTGACATGCAGGTGCGCAAGATCACAATTGAGGCCATTCAGCGCTCCGTGGCCGAGCAGTTCGGCATGAGGGTCGCCGACCTGAAGCAGAAGAACAATTCGCGCAACGTGGTGGTGCCGCGGCAGATCGCCATGTACCTGGCCAAGCAGATGACCGAAGCCAGCCTGCCCGAAATTGGCCGGCAGTTCGGCAACAAGCACCACACCACGGTTATGCATTCGATCGCCAAGATCGATGAGCAGCGTCGCGCCGACAAGGATCTGCACCGCACGCTCAACAAGCTGCAGGAACAGTTGAACGGCTAGTGTGCTATCTCAGAAGTTTGTAGCATTTCTTTTGAACAGACGGGCTTGTCGTGAGGTTACCAAATGCAGGTCCTTCGACTCCGCTGAAGTACGCTTCGCTCAGGATGACAGGCCATTTTTTGACAAGAACTTCCGGGACAGGCTAGTAGGATCACCAGGTCAGCGAGTTTGCAAGTCAGAAAAAGTGCAAAAGCCCACGCCGCAGTTTTTCGGTGTGGGCTTTGCTTTTGCTGGACAGGTCCACTCGGCAAGCGGCGCGACGATCTGAAATCAGAGAGATTCGAGCATATCGATCTTGTCGGTTATTTCATGCGTCAAGGCTTCAAGGTCGGAATGGAAGGCACTGCGCTCCCTGGGCGGCAGCTCATCCTGCAGGTCCGCGAATGGGATTACTTCGCAGCCGGGGAATGCGGTGAAACCGGCTGCGTCCGCCAGCCTGCAGCTGATCTTGATCAACTCAGCCATGCTCCATGCGCTCTCCATGCGCCTGAGAGCATGATGTTCAGAAACAATCGCTTCGAATTCCGCAGGCAGCTTCCAATCGCCGATGAGATGCTTGCCCGCCTGGCAATGATCGCAACCGAATAACTCTGTTTCGAGAGGCAAAATGCTGGCTCCGGAACCCTGGTGTTTTTCAAGAAGCGCGGCATATTCCTTGGGCCGGATCACAGCCAGGGCCAGGCGTCCGATGTCGTGCACCATGCCGGAGGTGTAGGCCGTGTCCTGATCCATGAACCCGGCGGCGGCAAGATCGCGCGCGATCATGGCGCAGGCCAGGTTGTG
>DATKGE010000136.1:0-10080 GCA_035510955.1 Occallatibacter sp.
CTTCAACAGCTTCAACAACCACTACTTCGCCAACGGCCAGGGCGGGAACTACGGTGGACCCAACCCTGCCTTTGTGACCGACGTCTCCAGCTCCTCCTTTGGAACCTGGAATCACACGGTCACCAATCCGCGCACCATTCAATTCTCGGGACGGCTGGAGTTCTAGGACGTTGCCGGTTGTGGTCTTTACTTGCGCGTCATCTGGCCTGAAACCCAGGCCAGATGACGCTTCATTTCCCCGGCAGGCGAGGCGGCAGACCCTTTGTCCGGTGCTCGGATCAGCGGGCCCTCGATTCGATCGAGACGCGCTCAGGGGGTTGAATGCGGATGGAGACGCAAGTAGGTTTTGGCCTCTTCGCGTGCGGACGCTTCATGCCCCAGCTTGTGATAGACGCGCGCCAGCGCCATGTGCGGCTCGGCGTAGGCAGGATCAAGCCGCGCTGCCTCTTTCAATTCCTCCAGGGCGACCTCAGGCTTTTGCAGATCTTCCAACACAGTTCCCAGCTGAAAGTGCGCTTTGGCAAAGCCTGGGTCCAGGCGGATTGCCTCGCGCAGGTTCTTCTCGGCATCGCCGGGTTTGTTCAAAAACTGCTGCGTGATGGCCAGGTTCAGATAGGGCCAGGCGGACGGATGCTCGGATCCGCGATCAAGCTCGATGGCCTTTTCGTAGTTGGAGACGGCCAGATCATTCTGGTTCTGGTAGTAGTAGCAGAGCCCCAGGTTGTCATAGGCGCGCGCCATGCGCGGATCCAGCGCGATGGCATGCTGAAAGTTGCGGATCGCGCGTTTGTATTCGTGCCCATCATAATCGACGCGGCCGAGCCAATAGGGGTAAAGCGCTTCTTTTCCATTCTGTTCGGCCAGCGATTCGAGCACCGGGCGCGCCCAATCGGGATGCGCCATGCGGATGTAGGCCATGGCCAGCGAGAAGCGCAGCTTGGGGTCGAGTGGGGCGATGGCTTCGGACTTCTTCCATGCGACGGCGGCGTTCATGTAGTCCTGGTTGAGAAAATAGACGGTACCCGCATAGGACAGCAGACGCGCAGCTCGCGCCGAACGGGGATCGCGATCGATCTCAGCAAGAAGAAGTTTCTCCGCCGCGATGAAGTCGCGACTGTCGACCGCTTTTTGGAGCTGAATCGCTTGTTCGGGGGCGAGTTGCAGCGAGGCGATTATCATGCCCTGCGGAGCGGGTTCATCACCCGGCGATTGCGCCTGCAAGGGCATTGCAAGAAGAAGCAGAGCAACCAGCGATTGCAATGGCGCGCAATGCAACTTGCCGTTTTCGCGCTTCATGGAGAATAGTGTAATGGACGGAGCTGAAAGGGCGATGCGGAAGCGCGGTGCGGGAAGAGACCCGAGCACGCGCAGCCCTGGCTTGCGTTGCGCCATGCGAGCGCTCAAGTTATTGGCGATGCTTCTGTCGCTTGCCTCTGCCGCTTTCGCGCAGGACTCCGCCACTTACCAGCGGACAATTCTCTCCATTCAAGAGCAGATTGAGACAGGCAACCTGGATCGAGCGCACGCGTTGATCGCGACCGCGGCCAGCAAGTATCCCAACAACGGCGGCCTGGAGAACCTGCTCGGGGTTGTGCAGATTCAGCAGGGGCACGCCGCTGAGGCAATCAAGGCTTTCTCCGCGGCCATCGCGCACAATCCCCGCCTGGTCGGCGCTTATCTCAATCTAAGCCGCATCCGGATGCAAAGCGCGGCAACGGATCAATCCGCGCGCGCCGAGGCTTTGCGGCTCAGTCTGAGGGCACTGAAGCTTGATCCGGCCGACGACGAGGCAAACTACCAGGCGGCGACGGTTCTCTTCTGGAACAAGGATTATCGGTCGTCACTTGCACACCTGAAAGAGCTGAGTGCCCAGTCCAGGGCGCAGGTTGGAGCGCAGGCTCTGTTTTGTGCGGACCACGCCTCACTCGGCGAGCATGACGCCACGAGCGAAGCCGAAGGTGCGCTGGCAGCGAATCCCGATCTGACCGAGCAGGATGCCGATACTTGTCTGCCCCAGCTACGGGAGGCACGCCGCGCCGACCTCATTGAGCCGCTGTTTGCCGCCGTTGCCAATCATCATGCGCTTTCGCCTGCGGGGCTGCGGATTCTCGGACTGGCGCAGGAGGCAGAGGGCAAGCTACAGGCGGCACGCGCCACGCTCGAGTCTGCCTTCGCGGCGGATAGCAAATCGGTTCTTCTTCTCGAAGACTTGACGCGTATCGCAAAGGCTGAAAATGACAACGAGGGAGCGCTGGGTTACCTGGCCCACGCACGAGATCTCGCGCCGGACAACCCCGCATTGCCATACGAATTCGGGGTGATCTGCGTGCGAATGGATCTGTTGGCGGAGGCACGGAAAGCCATTCTCGAGGCCCTGCGCCTCGCTCCCGACGATCCTGACTATAACCTGGGAATGGGAATCGTGGTTTCTTTCTCCGAAGATCCTTCGCAGTCGCTGACTTATTTGAAGCGGTACCATGAGCTGCGCCCGGTTGACCCAGAGGGGATTCTGGCGCTGGGGACGGCCAGTTTCCGCGCCAAGGATTACGAAGGTGCTGTGGAATGGCTCAGACAGGCAGCCGCAAACAGCAAGACTGCCCCCGATGCGCACTTCTATCTGGGCCGCATCGCCCGCCAGGAGGGGCGCGTAGAAGAGGCGGCCACGGAGTTGAAGCGATCGCTCGCCCTGAAGGCAGATCAGCCAGACGCGCTCGCAGAACTGGGTCAGATCGGCGTGCAGGCTCGTGACTTTTCCCATGCGGCAGACTATCTTGACCAGGCCCTGCGCGGAGATCCAGACAACTACGCTGCGAACTTCGGGCTGCTGCAGTTGTATGCGCGCACGGGAGACGCGCGCCGGGAACAGCAGTCGCAGAGATTTGACCAGATCAAGATCAAGAATGAAGAACGCGACAAGCAGATGATGCGCGTGATTGAGATTCGACCTGACGGCGATCAGGACCGCCGCGACACACAACTCCACCATTCCGAAGCACCGATGCAGTAAGGAGAAACAAGATGATTTTTGGAAGACAAGCAGAGCGCTCAATGAAGGTTTCTCGCGCCCTGACCGTTCTGGAGCTGATGCTCTGCCTGTTGCTGGTTACATTCTCCGCTCATGCGCAGACTCTGGCCGGCCGCTGGGCAGCAAGCGGCAAGACGTTGGAAAACGGGGAGCAGCCAAAGGCTGTGCTCGATGTAAATCAGGTTGGCGACAAGCTGTGCGGAACTCTTCAGACGCTCGGCTTCCTCGCCCGGGTGACCGTCGTGATCGTTCCGGAGTATACTTCGCTTGCCGCGAATTTCCTGCGCTTCAAGGGTTCATCTGATCGGTCAAGCTTCGTGCACCGAGGTTCGCACAATGAGTTTTGTGGATGAGCGCGGCGGCCAGCCGCAGGAGCCAAATTGTCTTTCGATGGCCGGCGTGAGCGGTTCAAACCGCTCTGCCCGAGCATTCGCCGTTGCTATTGCGGCCTGTTTGATTGTTTGCGCGGCATGGTTGACCAAGCTGGACAAGATAGTTGCCGGCGCAACGAGTGCACCCGCCAATATCACCGTCGATTACCCCCTCAATGGTTCTGTCTTTCCGCCCGATATAGCCGCTCCCACATTCCTGTGGCGTGATCCGGTCAAGAGCGCCGTCAGTTGGCAGATCGACGTCACGTTTGGCGATGGTTCCACTGCCCTCCACATGTTATCGAAGGGCGATGGGTTGAAGATCGGCGAGATCGATCCGCGCTGCATTTCGAGCAGCAACAAACTTCCCACATTGACACCCGAACGGGCGGCCGCACACACCTGGAAGCCGGATGCGGCGGCGTGGGCCGCGATCCGCGAACGGGCAGTCGAGCATCCGGCCACCGTCACCATTACCGGCTATGCTGATGCCGATCAAAGGCAGCCTCTCTCGCGCGGCGGCATGCAACTGACCATTTCGCGCGATCCTGTCGGAGCGCCGATCTTTTATCGGGATGTGCCGCTGATGCCATCGATGACAGAGAGGGGCGTTATCAAACCGCTGGCTCCCAGCGCGATTCCATTGATCGAGTGGCGCATGCGCGATATTTCCGAGCCCGCCAGCCACGTTGTGATGACGGACCTGCACTCCTGCGCCAACTGTCACTCGTTCAGCCGCGACGGCAAAACCCTGGGCCTGGACATGGATGGTCCGCAAAACGACAAAGGGCTCTACGCACTGGTGCCCGTCGCCGAAAAGATGACGGTGCGCACGCAGGACATGATCTCGTGGGCGTCCTTCAGCGGCGAAGTGGACCCGCAGCTGCGCTTGGGCTTCATGTCACAGGTTTCACCGGACGGCAGGTATGTGATGACCACGATCAAGCCGCCGGGTACGAAGAGTGCGAACTTCTACTATGTCGCCAACTTTACGGATTACCGGTTCCTGCAAGTCTTCTACCCTACGCGCGGAATCCTAGCCTGGTATGACCGGGAAGGCAAAAAACTGCAGCCGCTGCCTGGGGCTGACGATCCGACGCTGGTGCAGGCAAGTGCGGTCTGGAGCCCCGACGGAAAGTATCTTGTGTTTGTGCGCGCGGCAGCCAAAGACCCCGTCCCGGCTGACGGCAAGATGGCCGCCTATGCGAACGATCCGGCGGAGATGCAGATCCAATACGATCTCTATCGCATTCCTTTTAACGGCGGCCGGGGCGGCACGCCTGAGTCCATCGCCGGCGCGTCGCATAACGGCATGAGCAACAGCTTTCCCAAGGTCTCGCCGGACGGCAAGTGGATCGTCTTTGTGCAGGCGCACAATGGTCAATTAATGCGCCCGGACGGCAAGCTTTATATCGTTCCGGCGGCAGGCGGCAAAGCGCGGCTGATGAACTGCAACACGCCGTTGATGAACTCCTGGCACAGTTTTTCGCCCAACGGGCGCTGGCTGGTTTTCTCGTCAAAGAGCCTCTCCCCGTACACGCAGATGTTCTTGACGCACATTGACGAGAACGGCAATGACACGCCGGCGATTCTTATTGAGAATTCAACGGCCGCGAATCGTGCCGTAAATATTCCCGAGTTCGTCAACATGAAACCCAGCGGCATCGAACACATCGACACGCCGGCGGTGGACTTTTTCAAGCAATTCGATCTGGCAGCCGACTTGACCAAGAAAGGCCAATTCGACGCGTCGATTGCGGAGTGGGAGAAAGCCCTGGCCATGCAGTCCGACGACACGCGCGCCCACTACGGTCTGGGTCAGACGCTCTTGCGCGCCGGCAGGGTAGACGATGCAATCACGCACTTTCGCGAATCCATCCGTCTGGACCCGCTTTACGCTGAAGCGCATAACGGCCTGGGCGCCGCGCTGGGCCAGACAGGACACGCGGCCGAATCCCTCGAGCAGTTTCACTTGGCGCTCGATGAAAAACCCGGCTACGCCGAGGCGCACAACAACCTGGGCTCCGCACTGTTTGGAGAACATCGCCTTCCCGAAGCCGTGCTCGAATTCAAATCCGCGCTTGAAGACAATCCCGATTTCGCCGAGGCTCATAACAATCTCGGCTACGCCTATGCCGCGCAGGGGCAGATCGACGAGGCACTGTCGGAGTATCGCAAGGCCATCCAGATCGATTCCGGTTATGCGCCAGCTTACAACAATCTGGGACTGGCGCTGGCCACGAAGGGAGATCTCGACGAAGCCATCGCGGACTTCACGAGGGCCGTCGAACTCGATCCGGCCAAGGCCGCAGCGGAAGACAATCTGGGTCACGCGCTGATGGCGAAAGGCAATGTGGATGATGCGATTCCGCATTTCAAGAAGGCTCTCGACCTCAGCCCTGAAACTGCTGAATACCACACCAACCTCGGCATTGCTTTCGCCAAGAAGGACCAGTTGGCCGACGCGATTCCGCATTTCAAAAGGGCCCTCGCCCTTTCACCGGACGCGGTGGACGCCCACTACTATCTGGGCAAGGCGCTGGTCATGAGAGGCCGGGGCGAGGAGGGCCTCACGTATTGGAGGCAGGCGTTGAGCAAGGACCCTGACAACCTGCAGGTACTGAACGATGCTGCATGGGTGCTTGCCACTTCGAGCGACGCCACGCTTCGGAACGGCAACGCGGCGCTGCCGCTGGCCCAGCACGCGGTCGAGCTTACGTCGGCACGCGAGCCGGCGATTCTGGGCACGCTTGCCGCTGTATACGCCGAAACCGGTCGCTTCGACAAGGCAATCGAGTTGGAGCAGCACGCAATCGACCTGGCGACGCAACAAGGCAATCCCGCCCTGGCACAAAGTCTCAATGCGCGCCTTGCCCTCTATCAGGACAAGACTCCGATTCGACAATAACCTGCGCGTCGTCCGTCGTTGGATTTCTCCCACAAACGGCCATCATGCGATTCCACGATTGAACGGCTTATCGCTAGCCCCATGCCGCTGCCTTGAGGCCTAGTAGTGAGGAGGGCATTGAAGATCTCGTCCGCTCTTCCGGCCGGCAATCCTACTCCGTTGTCGCTGACTAAAATCAGCACTTGACCGCCCTCGCCTCGTCCTGTCTTGACCGTGAGCACTCCGCCGGTCTCCCTCATCGCCTCGATGCCGTTGAGCATGAGGTTCATCAGTACCTGCTGCAGTTGCACCCTGTCCGCTGTGATTTTGGGAAGGTCGGCGGCAAGGTCCGTACGGATCGAAACGGCATGGCCGTTGGCTTCGCCCCGCAGCGGCTGGACCATTTCAACGCACCGTCCGTGTCTGGTTTGGGATTTTCTATGAGACTTTGAAACGATCCCGCGCCCACCCTCACTAATGTATTGTTCGACGATTTCGGAGTCCTGCAGTTCCTGCCTCGAAAACCTTCGAGCCCGGCGCGCCCCGCTTCGACTGACAGGACTCCGGCGATCGATACGACGCATAGCTGTGACCGCTGACTTTCGATCGCCGTGAATGCCGAGAAAGCACCAACACTGACGGTGGCGAAATCTGCGTCGAAGCCTGCGCCGCAGTCTTTCTCCGGTTTCGGAAGGGCTGTGAACCAAGCTGCCGGACTTCCCCAGAGCAGATGAGCCCTCTTCGCAACGGGTTCCGTCTGTGCCCTGCTTTGGATTGGAGCATGATCGAGATGAACGAATGCAATGCTCCCTCGCATTTTCTGCTGACCTTGCTTACGAGGTGGCCGAACATTCGTTATTTCGCGGAGAAGCGAGGCGCACCGGAAACGATCGCCGGCAGTTGTGCCAGGTTCCGCTGCCGGGCTCAAAGGCGGATGGTGGATTGCTTCTATTGTCTGAGCCTGTGGCTCTCTTTACCAATGGTCATCTGGCTGAGCAGCGGATGGATTGGATTGCTGGCCTACTGGCAAGCACTGGCCGGAATCGCTTGCCTGCTTGAAAAAGCGAAACCGAACCCGGCATCGCGGGCGGCCCTCGCCGGAAACCGATTGTCTGAAGGAGAACTGTCATGTTGTTTGGTCAAAAACGAAGCGGGTTGAGAGATGGTGCAACCGCGCTCAATGCCGCCCTGCATCTTCGTTACACAGGGCAGTCGGAGATGTGCGTCCAGGGATCGGTCACCGGCAGCGTCTACCAGTTTTCACCCACGGAGCCGGTGCAGCCCGTTGACCCGAGAGACGCGAGGTTTCTGCTGGGAAGCCGTCTATTCGGGCTCTCGCAATGAGCTCGGCATCGCTCCAAACGCCGCCGCCGCGCCGCGGAACCGAACCGCGACGGTCCGCTTTGCCGTTCACCAGGGCCCGGGGATTTCATTCGCCTGCAGCACCGGCGGTGCTATACTCGTCTCCTCTTCGATCTGCGGAGCTGGTTTTGCAATTTCAATTGTTCGATGCAGGTTACGTTGCGAGACTTTGCGCGGGTGACAGTCAGACGCAAGGGCATTTCGTTGCATACTTTTCCGAATTGCTCCAGGTAAAGCTTCGGTCACGACTCCAGTCCCTGCACGCAATCGAGGACGTGCGCCAGGAAACCTTTGCCCGGGTCTTCGCGGTTCTCAGGAGAGATGGCGGCCTGCGCCAGCCCGAACGCCTTGGCCCCTTCGTGAATACCGTTTGCAACCACGTGCTCATGGAGCACTACCGCGCTTCGGGGCGCAGCGACTCGCTCGACGCCGAAGGTCAACCCGAACTGCCTGCGCGTGGGGCCAGCGCCCTCGATATCGTGGCCGCCCGCCAGATCAAAGACAAGGTCCGGGAGATTCTGCTCGATCTGGCTCCCCGCGATCGCGCCCTGCTCAACGCCGTCTTTTTCGACGAGCGCGACCGCGACGAAGTCTGCCTGGAGTTTGGCGTGGACCGCGACTATCTGCGGGTACTGCTCCACCGCGCCAAACAGGAGTTCAAGACCGAATACGTCAAGCGCATCGGCAGTCAGGCGTCCATGCGCGCCAGTGCCTGAAATATGATTGAAACGATTTAGCTGCCTCCGCCACTATGCAAATGTTGTTCGAATATACAACAGCAACGGGGACTGAAGCGATGGAACATAGCCACGCAGTAGAACAGATGGCCGCGGAGCGATACCTGTTGAACGAGTTGACTCCTGAGGCTCGTGAGGCATTCGAGGAGCACTTCTTCGATTGCCCCGATTGCGCGCTCGATCTGCGCGCCGCCGCCGCATTTGTCGACGAGGCCAAGGCCCAGTTGCCCGCGCTGATTGCCTCCGCGCCGGTGCGGCCGTCCGCCGGCGCCGCCAAGCCCAGGGCAAATCGCGATCAATGGTTCTCCTGGCTGCGCCCGGCCTTTGCCGTTCCTGCCTTCGCCGCCTTGCTGCTGCTGGTTGGCTATCAGAATCTGGTGACAATGCCAGGCTTGCGCTCCGAGGCAGACCAGCCGCGGCTGCTTGCCTGGACGCCTCTTCACGGGGCTACGCGCGGAGGAGCGCGCCCGACGATCACCGCCGATCGCGAGCATGGCGTCGATCTTCCCATCGATCTCACCCCACAGCCCGGCAGTCCCGCGTATGCCTCCTACGCCTTTGACCTCGTCGATTCGCGAGGGAAGACTGTCTGGACCGGCTCCATCGCCGCCCCAGCATCAGGCCAAAGCGGTGCTCAGCGCATCTCGCTGGCAATCCCGGCCGCCATGTTGCGCAAGGCCTCATATACGGTCGCCGTCTCCGGGGTGGTTTCTAACGGAGAGCGCACGCCCATCGATAAATACACATTTGATCTCGTATTTACCGATTAACCAATTGAATAAAATACCGTAGAATTGCCGCAATCCTGAAAAACGGAAAGTGAGATCCCCCATGTCTGAAACGAACGACCCCGGTAAGACAAACGGTAGAACCCACAACTACCATTCTGAAGCGCATGTCCTCGAAGGCGCCCTGCAACACCCGCTGACCCAGGAGATCAAGCCCCAGGCTTACGTTAAACTGCCCGAGCAGGGCGGGTACTACCCCCAGCGCGTGGAGAATTTCAAGCTGGAAGAGATCATCTCCTTCCGCACCGCCTACACCCAGGTCGCCGGCAACCTGGACCCCAAGAAGGGCCACGGCCATGCCACGCTGGCCACCTCGGTCATCGAGGGGCTCAACGTCCTGGAGGTTGTGACGGCCGACCGCATCGTCGGCCAGGTCATTACCGAGCATCCCCTGGTGGGCAACGTGCCGCACATCTCCTTCCTCGGCACGCGCTTTGAGAATCTCCGCATCGCCGGCTGCCCCGTTGACGTGAAGCTCAATCTGGACATTCTTGGCGCCAGGTCGGAAAACGATGTGCCCTACACGCAGGATGCCGCCCTGAAAAGCCGCATCGCCAGCCAGTTCGACCGCCTGGGCGAGCATAAGAGCCTGCTGGCCGAGATGCGCGAGGGGTTCCATCAGCTTTTCCCGGCCATAGCAACCGGTGAGCAAAAGCGGGAGCCGCTGGAATGCTCCTTGGTCAGCGAGGTCACCGGTACCTATCCTGGCCGGGGACTGGGCCACGTGATCAGGATTCCCGGCTTCGGCACCATCGTCCTGGCCAGGGTGTCCCTGACGCATCAGGAAATTAAGACAGACGAAGGCATCGTCAAAGCGACCACCGTCCGCCTGACCATGATCGATTTCAAGCTGGGCTGCCCCGTCGCGGGAGATTTCAGGGCAGCAACCACCATCAACAACGGAATGCCC